>CAYRGS010000079.1:0-16813 GCA_964423875.1 uncultured bacterium | reverse complement strand
TGACGGCTCGGGGTGGACGTTTGACGGCGTCGCCCGGCCAATGCAAACTGGGGATCACGGAGGATCAAAAGGCATTGATTTTTTTCGAGTTCTACGATATAAACAGTCTATCTCATGGGAAGAGGACAACGTGTTTCGGATGGGCTGGGTCAGTCATCCGAGGTGTTCGCGTGCCGAAGCGGCTTTAGGGAGGGGCGTTTCCGTGACCAAGATCGAGATTATCAGCCGCGTAGCGGAGGATACGGGACGCACAAAGGTCAAGGCCGAAGAAGCGGTCGAGACGATCATCGATGTCGTGAAAACAACCCTGAAAAAGGGCGAGCCTGTCATCCTGAGGCGGTTCGGCTCATTCCGGGTCCGGAGCAAATCTGACCGCATCGGCCGAAACCCGAAAACAGGCGAAGAGGCCCCCATCCCGGCCCGGAAGGTCGTCCGCTTCAAGTCGGGAAAGCATTTCAGGGAAGTGGTGAACGGGGATCTGACGGCTTCTTCCTTCAAGCTTTAGCCCGGCAGGATCCGCGGCGCCGCGCGGTGGACAACGGGTCCCTCGATCCGGGGACGTAACGGTTCAGCGGATCCACATCGCGTCGCCGTAGCTGTAAAAGCGGTAACCCTTCCCAAGCGCCTCATCATAAGCTTTGAGGATTCGCTCGCGCCCCGCGAACGCCGCAACCAGCAGAAGCAGGGTTGAGCCGGGCAGGTGGAAATTCGTCACCAGCCCGCCGACCAGACGGAATCGGTGGCGGGGCGTGATGAATAGGGACACCGCCGATCGTCCGGACCCGAGGGAGACCTTCCCGCGCGGGCTCACCTCGACCCTGCCTTCCAGTGTCCGGACCACCGTCGTCCCAACCGCCACAATCCTCCCGCCGCCCGCCCGGGTTTCCAGGACCTTCCGCGCCGTCTCCGGCGGGATGTGGGTTTCTTCGGCCTCCATCACGTGGTCTTCCGCCCGAGCGGTCCGGAGGGGCCGAAAGGTCCCCGGTCCGACGTGCAGCGTCAGCGCGGCCCGGCCAATTCCGCGCGCCTCAAGCCGTTTCAAAATCCGGGAGGTGAAGTGAAGGCCCGCCGTGGGCGCCGCGATCGCGCCCGCGTTCTCCGCGAAAACCGTTTGATAGCGCTCCCGGTCCTCGGGCGCCTCGGGACGCCGGATGTAGGGCGGGAGAGGAACACGGCCCCGCCGGCCGACCCATTGGCGAAAATCCACTTTCGGTGAAAACCGCACTTGGACCCTGTCCGCGTCAGGTCGGGTCTCGACGACTCCCCGGACGCCGTCTTCAAACGCGAGGATCGTGTCCGGCCGCAGACGGCCCGTTCCCTTGGCCATACAGTCCCAGAGCCCTTCTTCCCGCTCCCGGACCAACAGGATTTCCACCCGCCCCCCCGTCTTTTCTTTCCGGCCCAACAGCCTGGCGGGGATCACGCGCGTGTCGTTGACGACCACCAGGTCCGTCGGGTCGAGCAGATCCGGGAGATCCCGGAAGGCGTGATGCGCGATCTCTCCCGAACACCGGTCCAGGACAAGGAGTTTTGATGCGTCCCGATCGGGCAGAGGCGCTTGGGCGATTCGATCCGCCGGCAGGTCGAAATCGAGATCCGAAAGATTCATGGGGAACCCTCCGCGAATGCACGGGTCCGGCCGGGGAAACCACGCGTCGTGATCCCAAAACCAACCGGCGTCCTCATCCGTTTACTCCCACAGGCGGCTAAACAAAATTTCTAAAGGTCCGCAAAGTCGCGGTGAATATCATTCCGGGCGTGGCGAGGAATCTTGCCTTGCTTTGTTCGGGATGTCGGATCGAGGGGAAATAACACCCTGCGGAGAGGTCCCTGGACGGAGCTTTTCAGCGCCCCCTGCCAACACGGGGGCCGCGTCTATGGCGCCTCCGCGCCTTCACCGAAGAAGTAGGCTCAGGTCGTCGATTTCCTGGGGGACAAGAAGCTCCGCGTCAGGAAAGGCGGCTTCTTCGGCCCGTTGAAGGGATGTGCCCGGATAAAAAAAGGCCAGAATCTCCGTGTAAGTCTTGCCGTCTTCCGCCAGGAGTCGGGCCCCCTGCTGGGACATCCCGACGCCGTGGCCGTACCCGCGTCCGCGGAAGATCAGGACATCCCGGTTTCGCTCGATCCGAAACAGCGTGCTTCGGACCCGCGTATAGCCCAGGACCTGACGGAGCAGGGACGCCCGGACGGTGAGCCGCCCGCCGCGGTGGTCGATGCGCACCCGGGACGCCCGGCCCGAGGCGGTGCGCCCCACGACGGTGACGGCCCGAATCCTTCCCACAAACCGGCCCGTCCGCGCCAGCGCCCGGCGAAGGGCCCCCAACCCGACCGTGGCCCGCCATTCCTGCGCGGGGTCGGCGCGCTCCTGCGGAACGGGGACACCCCGGAGGTAAGGGAGCCCGATGGAGGGCCAGACGGCCCCGACCGCCTCCGTGCGCCCGCCGGAAGAAGCGTGAAAGAAGGCCCGGGCGATCTTCCCTCGATACGTCACGACCAGCCCATCGGTCGCGGCGACCGCGGCGTCGATGGCCGGATTCTCGGCCGGTATGCCGCCGTAAACCTGGTCTCCGGTCCCGGCCGTCAGGTGGAACAGGGCGCGCCCTTTCGCCCTTTGGTCCGCTTGCGCTCGGATCAACAGGGTGAATGTGCGCGCCGCCACGGCCTGGGCATGAAGGGCGGGCTGCGGCCACCCGGAGGGGATCTCCCGGCCGACAACCCCCCGCAGGTAATCCTCGAGCCGCACGGTGTTGACGACCCAGAGCCTGCCCCCGGAGGCGGCGACGTCGATGGCGCCCCGGTAGGGCGTCCCATTCAGCCGGATCGGGCCGCCGAACGCGCGAAACCTGACCCCGCCGGCGGGCAGAGAGCGTCCGCCCGCTTCCCCGATCAGAACCCGGTCTCCCCGGGCGCGCACGAGGATGGACCCGCCTCCTTCGGCGGCGTTGAGAAGACGCTCTTCCGCCTGGGCGTAAATCCTCAGCGTCGCGTCCGCGAACACGCGGACGGAGAACCCTCCCCGGACCAAGAGCACCCGAACCGGCAGACCGGCCCGCACCGGCCCCGAAAATCCAAAGACGGCGAGAAGCGCCGCGAGGGCGAGAACCCGGCAAACCGGCCCGGCCGGGCCGACGACGATTTTCAAGGCGCGGATCACTTCCGGAACAACAAAGAGAGGAGCAGAGACAGAACCACGCTCAGGACCAAACCGGTTCCCAGGGGAAAGTAGATTTGGAAGTTTTCTCTTTTGATGTGAATGTCTCCCGGGAGATGGCCCAGCCAAGGGATCTTTCCGCCGAGCGCCAGAAGTCCTCCCAGGGCGAAGAGCACGACGCCCAGGATCATCAGGGTCTTTCCGATCCCGCCGAATCCCATCCTGAAAGACCTCCCCCGGTTCTTTCCCGACGCGTCGATCGAAATGTCTTTCAGTTGGACATGTCCCGCCCACCCGCGGCTTCGGAGCCGAACGCGAGTTTTTCCTGAGGGGGGGGGGGGTCCGGGCCTTCGCGGTCCCGCTCCACGTCGTCGGAACCCATGGGCGGCAGCCCCAGGTGTCTGCGCCCCGCATCGGTGACGCGCCGACCCTGGGGCGTGCGGATGAGAAGCTTGCACTTGAGGAGGAAGGGCTCGACCATGTCGGACAGGGTGTCCGGCTCTTCGTTCAGGGTGGCCGCCAGGGCCTCGAGGCCGACGGGCCCTCCCCGGTAGACCTCCAGCATGGTGCTCAGGACACGGCGGTCCAGCTCATCCAGGCCGGCCTCGTCGATCCCCTCCAGGGCGAGCGCCTCGGTGACGTTGCCGGCCGTCAGTCTTCCGTCGGACTTCACCTCCGCGTAATCCCGGACCCGGCGGAGGAGCCGGTTGGCGATGCGAGGCGTGCCCCGCGACCGGACGGACAGCAGGTCGGCCGCCTCCGGCTCGAACGGGAAATCCAGCAGGCCGGCCGAGCGGCGGATGATCCGCGCCAGGTCTTCGGGGGGATAAAAATCCAAGTGGTGGAAAATGCCGAACCGCTCTCGGAGCGGCGCGGACAACAGGCCGGCCCGGGTGGTGGCGCCGATCAGCGTAAAGGGCTTCAGGGGGATGTTGATCTTCTTGGCGAAAGGCCCTTTATCGATGATGAAGTCCACTTGGTAGTCCTCCATGGCCGGAAAGAGAAACTCCTCCACGGTCACGGGCAGGCGGTGGATCTCATCCAGGAACAGGACGCTGGAGGCATCCAGGTTGGTGAGAATCCCCATCAAGTCGGCGGGGCGGGTGATGGCGGGACCCGACGCGGTCACAAGGTGGGCGCCCATTTCATGGGCGATGATATGGGCCAAGGTCGTTTTCCCTAGACCGGGGGGGCCGTAAAAGATGATGTGATCGATAGGCTCGCCGCGCTGGAGGGCGGCATCGACGGCGATCCGGAGCCGTTCCACCAGGTTGCGGTGGCCGACAAACTCTTCCATGCGCCGGGGCCGGAGGGCGACGTTCGCAACCTCTTCTTCCACCGAGAGAGGCTCACCCATCACAAGTCGTTCACGGACCATCCGGGAACCCCTCAGCTCCTCTTGCGAAAGACTTCCTTGACGACGGCATCCACCGAATCCAGGGCCGGGTTTCGGTCGAGGGCGTCCCGAACCAGCGCGTCCGCGTCGGCCCTCTTATAGCCCAACTGGGTAAACACCTCAATCGTCTGCGGCCGCAGGCCGTCCTCCTCCGGCGCGTGCGCGGCCGGACCCTCATCTCCCTCGGGCGGGATGAGGGCGAACTCGTAGACCTTGCCTCGAAGCTCGGCCACAATCTTCTCCGCCGTCCGCATTCCGATCTCGGGGAGCTTGACCAGGGCGGCCGTGTCCCCGTGCTCGATGGCTTCGGCCAGCTGGCGGACGGAGAGGGTCAGGGACCGCAGGGCCTTCCGCACCCCCAGGCCGGGCACGGCCGTATAGCGCTCGAAGAACTCGCGGTCTTTCGGATGAAGAAACCCGACCAGCCGGGGATAGGCGTTGCTCATGCCGGCGCTTCCTTCGATGTAGTACAGGGTGTGAAAGGTCATCTCTTCCCCGGCTTCGCCCTCTTGGCCGGCGCCGCTCCTCCACCGGGCCTGGACGCGCTCTAGGAGAGAGGCGGGCACGAGAATCCGGTAAGTGATTCCGCTGACGCGCAGGTGGACGGAATCCTCGTCCACGCGGGCCAAGGTTCCGGTGATGGTCGAGATCATGACGGGTTGAGGGCGGCTTCCCTCGATTGGTCCTCGAGGTGGGTGAGGGCGATGGCGAGGGCGTCGGCGGCGTCGGGCGGCTCCGGCGCGGAGGGCAATCCCAGGAAGAAGGCGACGGCCCGCTGGACCTGATCTTTCGGCGCCCGGCCGTTTCCGGTCAGGGACCGCTTGATGTGGGTCGCGGCGTAGTCCAGAACCGGAATGTCCCGGGAAGCGGCCGCGCAGCAGATCACCCCCCGCGCGTGGCCCATGAGGATCGCCGTCCGGGGGTGGGCGTAATGCGAATAAAGGGCCTCGACCGCCAGGGTGGTCGGGGAATACTCGGACAGGACCTCCTCGACGCCCCGCTGGATCTCCAACAAGCGCCTGTCCAGGGGATCGGTGTCCAAGGTCCGGATCACACCAGCCTCGACGAACTCGGCTTCCGAGGGGGCGGACGGGCGGAACGGTTTCGGGCGGATCAGACCGTATCCCGTGACCGAAAGGCCCGGATCGATGCCGAGGATCAAATCGGTCGATGCGGATTCGATAACGCTGCGTCCTCTGTCGGTGAAAGGTTCCCCCGATGGAACGCGGGGGGCCAAGGTTCCGGAACAATCGGCAGGGCAGGCGGGAACCTCTCCCGAAATTTTAACCCAGCACGCGTCCGGCCGGCAACCTCGGCTTGATTTGTCCGGTTCGGTACATATGATCAATGGGTCGCTCAAGACAGATTTCCGGACCCGGTCGGTCCTGCGGTCCACCGGGGGGCTCCGCCATCTCCGCTTTGGGAGGCGAAAGAAATGGCTTCCGTATGGAGATCGGACGTTCGTTCAAAAGGGATGATTTTGGCGCTGGCCCTCGGGATTGCCGCCCTGGCCTTGCCGGCACGGCCAGGATTCGCCCAACCCTCCGCCGTTCCTTCGTTTGTGGAGCTGGCCGACCGGTTGAAGCGGACCGTGGTCAGCATCTACGCCATCCGGGTGCAGACCCTGCCCGTCAGGCGGACGGCTCCGGAGAGATTCTCCGAGCGTTTCCTGCGCGGCAAGAAAACCGACCGGGCGGCCCCGTCCATCCGGCGGTTGTCGCGCGGCTCGGGTTTCATCCTGAGCGGCGACGGTTACGTCGTGACCAACGAGCACGTCATCCGCAAGGCCGTCGCGATTCAGGTCCGCCTGTGGGATCGCACCCGTCTGAAAGCCGTGATCGTCGGGATTGACCGGAGGACCGACTTGGCCCTGCTCAAGGTCAAGCCGAACCGCATGCTCCCCGCCGCCGTGTTGGGCGACTCGGAAAAGCTCAAGGTAGGGGAATGGGTCCTGGCCATCGGCAATCCCTTCGGCCTGGGTCACACCGTCACCGCCGGCATCGTCAGCGCCAAGGGGAGGGTCATCGGCGCGGGGACGTTCGACGATTTCATCCAGACGGACGCCTCCATCAACCCGGGGAACTCCGGCGGACCCCTTTTCAACCTGGAAGGGGAGGTGGTGGGCGTCAATACGGCCGTCCGCCGAGGCAGCCAGGGGATCGGCTTCTCGATTCCCATCAAGTGGGTCCGGCGGGTCGTTGAGGACCTGAAGGTCCACCGACGGGTGGTTCGACCCTATCTGGGCGTCGAGGTGCAGAACGTGGCGGCGTCGATGATCCGCCTGCTCGGGCTGCGCAAGCCCGAGGGCGCGCTGCTTTCCGCTGTGGTCGGCGACAGTCCCGCGGAAGCGGCCGGCCTCCGGCGTGGAGACGTGATCCTCTCCTTCGGCGGAACACCGGTGGTGGAGGCCCATGATTTGCCGCTGGGAGTCGCCGGTTCCCGGGTGGGCCAAAAGGTTCAGGTCCGCCTCGTCCGGAATAAGAAGGAAATCGGCCTCACCGTGGTCTTGGCGGAGGCGTCCGGGGGCAGACGGGTGACTCCCGACCTGCGGCCGGACCCCGGACTGGGCCTATCCGTGAGGACGCTGACCCAGGCGCTTGCGCTCAAGTTGGGCGTTGCGGCGAGCCGGGGGGTCCTCATCACGGACGTCGCCGGAGCCGCCCACGGGGCCCGGGCCGGACTTCGGAAGGGGGACGTGATCATCGAGGTCAACCGCAAGCCCGTGAAGACCGTGGAAGAGTACCGGAAGGCCCTGTTTCCGGGCCGGTCGTCCCAGATGCTTCTCATTCAGCGCGGCTCGAGGACGACTTTTGTCACCGTGGAATTCAGGTAAGCGATCGTCCGATGTCAGGTCTCGGAAGCGCTCACCCCGGAGGGTTCCGAAAATCCCGCGAGGTGTTGGATGAACGACCTCCGAATCGGCCTTGTCGGTTGCGGCGCGATTGGGCGCGAAGTGGCCAAAGGGGTGGACCGGGGCGATTTTCCCGCCCGCGTGACGGGGCTGGTCTCAAGGACGCGGGAACGCGCGGCGGTCCTTTCCGCCGAGCTGGACCCTTCCCCACCCGTTTTGGACCTGCCAGACCTGCCGGCCGTCGCCGATCTGATCGTCGAGGCGGTCTCGCCGGAATCGGCCCGGGACGTTATCGAGGAGACTCTCCGCGCGGACCGGGACATCATGGTCTTGACGGTCGGCGCGTTGATCAACCATCCGGAGCTCATCAACCTGGCACGCGAGCGGCGCCGGAGGATCCACGTCCCTTCCGGGGCGATTGTCGGACTGGACAGCGTGAAATCTGCAGCGGTGGGGCGGATCGATCGGGTCGTGCTCACGTGCACGAAATCCAGCAAGTCTTTTCAAGGCAACCCGGAGGTTCTGCGGCAGGGGATCGACCTGGACAGCCTGGACTCCCCCCGCGTCCTTTTCGAGGGGCCGGCCCGCGAGGCCATCACGAAGTTTCCGGCCAACGTAAACATCTCCTGCGCGCTGAGCCTGGCCGGCGTCGGGCCGGACCGGACGATCACCCGGGTCGTCGTCGACCCGGCGGCCGAGCGGACAGTCAACGAGATCGAGGTGGAAGGGGAATTCGGCCGCTTCGTCACCCGGACCGAGAACGTTCTGTCGCCGGACAACCCCAAAACGAGCCACCTGGTCGGTTTGTCCGCGTTGGCGACGATACGCGGCATTGTGGACCCCGTGCGCGTCGGCACGTAACGAAGGCCGCATGGAACGAGAAAAAGGGAGCGTCAAGGCCGTGCCGTCCGACGTGGCGTCTGAAACGGGCGTGACGGGGCTTCACCGGGTGACCCCGGGGGAGGGACGGGCGATGCATGCCTGCTTGCGGGAGCACTGGCCCGCGAGCGTGAAATTCATCGGCCAGCTCGAGGAACAGGGCGGGGACTTCAGTCAGTGGTGGACGGAGCGCTGGCCCCGCCCCCGGGCGGTTCTGTGCAAAGGCCGGCGGGCCTTCTCAATGTTCGCGGTGGACGAAGAGGCGGCGGAACGGCTTCTGGAGGGCGTCGATTGGAGCCGGGAGGTTTGGTTCTCCGGGCTGGATCACAGGTTTCTCCCTCTTCTCAAAACCAGGGCGAATGAGGTGTCCGAACATCCCTGCGGCATGTACCGGTTGGAGCGCGCGGCGTTTCGGGCCGCGGATCCCGACGCCTGTCTTGTGGAGTCCCTCCGGCGGGAGGACGCGGCCCTTGTCACCCGCCACTGGAACTATGGAGACGGCGAGGCGTATCCCCTCAGCCGGATCGAAGGCGCCCCCACGGCGTGCGTCCGAGTCGAGGGCGTTCCGGCGGCATGGGCGCTGGTCCATTACGACGGGTCCATCGGGATGGTCCACACGCTGGAGGCTCACCGGCGGAAGGGCTATGCGAGGGCCGTCGTGTCCGCCCTGGTGGAAAAGCGGTTTCGCGCCGGACGCGCGCCCTATTGCTTCATCGTCGAGGGCAACCACGTCTCGGAGCGGCTGTTCGAGGACCTCGGATTTTTCCGGCAGGCGGACCTGAGCTGGGTGCACTGCACGCCGGGAGAACAATCATCGGACACAGGAGAACCGAGGTGTGACCTGTAGCGGGGATGTCCGCACACTCTCGGGCGAGTTCAATTTGCCGATTAAGCCGTAGATCGTAATTCGCTCTATCTGCCTAGGAAACCTCACCACAGGCTTGGGTGGATGCCAAACCGCGAAAGCGACCCAGTCATAGCCCGCGAAAAGGAGGACCCGTGCTGTGGTCGATGAGGCCGCCATTCTGACTCAAACGGTCAGGGAGTGGTTTCCGCTATTCCTGGCGAACGGCGTCGACTACAACGACGCCGTGGCCATCACTGGCCGGGTGCGGGAATGGGGCTGGTGGTGCGAGGAATGGAGCCGGGAGGCCCGTCGCTACGAGGCCCTGGGGGAGGAGGCCCTAGCCAAGGGCCGGATGGTCACAGCAGCAGAGGGGTTCGTCCGCGCCTCGCTCTACTACCACTTCGGACAGCTCGTCTTCTTCCGGGACCCAGCGCAGCGCCGCACGGCCCATGAAGGGCGTGTAGCCGCTTACCGAAAAGCCCTTCCCCATTTGCGGCCGCCGGGCGAGCGCGTCGAGATCCCCTTCGAGGAGTTCCGTCTCCCCGGCGTCCTCCGGATTCCCGAAGCCGGAAGGCCGGCGCCCTGCGTCCTCCTGGTCCCCGGGATGGATTCAGCCAAGGAAGAGTACCACGCCTTCACCGAGCGCCTCCTGGCCCGGGGAATCGCGACCCTCGCCTTCGACGGACCCGGGCAAGGGGAGACCTGGTACTTCCTGAAGCTTCGGGGGATACCTGGCGCCCCGGGCCGCCGGCTGCGACCCGCGCTTCAAGGCGTGCGTCGGCGTCGGCGGTTTCTACGACCTCGGTTTCTGGGACACCTCGATGATCGAGCTGATCAAGAAGGACTTTCAGAACCTCTGCGGCGCGGAGACCCCCGAAGAGGCCCGGGAATTCTCGCGGAAGGTCACGCTGGACGGCGTGGCCGAGAACATCCGGTGTCCGCCCCTGATCGTCCACGGCCGCCTCGATGTCATCGCCCCCCCGGACCAGGCCGAGCGCATCATCGCGGCCGCCCCGGAGCCGAAGGCGCTCTGGATGTTTGAAGAAGGAAACCACGTTTGCGAGAACGTCGCGCCGGTCTACCGGCCACGGGTCGCCGACTGGCTGGCCGAGCGCCTGTCCGTCGGCGGCGACGCGTGAGAAAAGCGGGGGGCCGTGATGTATCCACTCAGGACGAGGGCCGCGCCTTCCGAACTCACCCCGACGCCCGGGAGCCCCGGATGAGAAGACACAACGACCACCGGCCAAATCTTCATCCGATCCGTTTTTCGGCGGGTTGGGTGGTGGCGGCGCTCTTTGCGCTGATCACGCTCGAGGGCGCGCCTTCCATGGCGCAAGGACGCGAAGCCGCCGTCGTCATCGGCGTGAGCCGGTTCGACATGAGACGGATGCCGGGGGGGAAATTCAAAGTGGCCCCGGGCCGGGGGCTGACGTGGACCTTCCGCCCCGGCGAGTCCAAGACCGCTCCTTGGGTCCGGGAGGAGATTGTCGATCCCGACAGCGAGGTCATCCACAGGGCGGTTTGGGTCGACCTCGAGGGCGGCGGCAAAAAGCGCCTCCTCACCGCGGGCGCCAACCGTGCCGTGCTGAAGCTCTACCGGGACCCCAAGCTCCGTCAACCCCCGCAAATCCTTTGGAATCCGGTGTTCACGAAGAAGCGGTCCCGGTTGAGGGATTTCCGCGTCGCCGACGTCGATGGGGATGGGCGCCTCGAAATCATCGTGGGCACCCACCCCAAAGGCGTTGTGGCGGTCCTGAAAAAAAGGGGTGAACGGTGGGAGGCCCGAGAGCTGAGCCGGGAGGACCGTACGTGGATTCATGAGATTGCCGTCGGCCAGGTCAGCACCCCGTCCGGTCCGCCCGATTTCTTCGCCACGTTCTCCCAGCCCAACGTCGTCCCCGGAAAGCCGCAACTCGGGCGGATTGTCGGATGGCAATGGGACGGAAAGGGATTTCGCGCTTCCGTTGTGGAGTCGTTCGATCGGGCCCATGCCAAGGAGATCACCGTGGGCGACGTTGATGGGGACGGGCGTCCCGAGCTGGTGGCCTCTATCGAGGGCGTCGCCCGGCGGTTCAAAGAGGGGGGAAAGGTCCGGGTGGAGCTTATCGGGCCGGCGCGCGTCAAGGTCTACCGGCGGCGGGCCGGCAAATGGATCGCCGAGGAGCTCGCGACCGTGCCCGACGTGAGCCTCCGATCGCTCGCCGTCGGCGACGCCGACAACGACGGCCGGCCCGACATCGTCCTCGGGCCGCGGCGGGCCGGCGTGCGGATCCTGCGCCTGCGGGACGGGGCGTGGCGTCAATCCGTCATCGACCGGAGGACGGCCGGCATCAACCTGCCTGTCCTGATCGCGGACCTGGACGGCGACGGGCAGAACGAGGTCCTGGCGGCCTCCGATTTCACAGGCCAAATCCTCCGGTACGACTGGACGGGAAGCGGCTGGAAGCGCTCGATCTTCGCAACGATCCCCAAGGAACACTGGACCTGGTCGATAGAGGTCGTCCGGTGATCGAAAAGCCGCGAACCTGTTCAAGCTTGGGATAATTGTCGCCCCAAACTTGAGATAATCCATTGCTGAGGGTGTTGAAGGGAGCCTTCCGTCAGGGTTGGGTTGTGGTGGGAGGTGGATATTCCACAAAACAGGTGGAAATTCCAACTCGGGGTCGGGGAGTCGTCGGGAGGAAGCCGTACTTAATAAACCCGCCCACAACCGCGCCCCCCAAAGCCACCGCGTCGAACCGTAGTGTCCTACTTTGAAATAAGACGACCGCAGGACGGCGGGGGAATATCCGTTCTCGGGCATTCTGGACACCGTGGCCCAATGGTGAGAGGGGCGGGGACGGGGGAAAACCCATACATTTCGTTCGGGCGCGATTCTTTCTAAGAGAGCGAGCACGGAACTTGCACAAGGGTTGTTTCCGGCGGAAAGCCTCTCGTTCGAGCCGTAGGAGTGGGTCCAAGCCTGCCTTCTGCGAAGGCAGGGGGTCCCCGCCCGGCATTGGTTTGCCGATCATGAGGTTTCCCCCCCTCCACGCAGATCGAAAAAATGGTTGCCGGGTCATTGATTTCGTAATAATTTCGTTAAATGAATTGCACCTGCTGGGATGAAAAATGCATTGGATTGGGACAGGGAACGGTACGGCGATGTCTTCTCCGGACGGGTGGAGCGGTTAAAGAATATAAAAGTACGATCCAAACCCAAAGGCAGAATCGCAATGAAATCAATGGGTCATTACTTTTGAGATCCGGAAAATAGGGCGATGGACCTAGCAGGTTGCGGAAAAACGCCCTTGCTCAGAGGGGGAAAGGGGTCAAATCTTTTGTTGGCTAATTTTTGTTGGGAAAGTTCAAAACGCGGGTGAAGGTAATTTTTTCCCATATCTATTAATAAAAGACTTGACCCCTTTGACGTTTTTTGACGTTACGCGCCCCTGACTTGTCAGATAATCGGACCGCCGTGCGCAAGAGAGGTTGTCATAAGCACACCCCCTCCATCCGCAACTTGGCCGGCGCGCAAGCGCCCCATTGCCGGTTCGAGTGGGGCTGTGATATAAGGGCCGGGTTCTGATTGAATAGGAGTTCATGAGGCGTGAGGGTTCTTTACCTCGTCCCTTACCCGACCGAGGGCGCCAGCAACCGGCTGCGGATCGAGCAGTACTTGCCCCACCTGAAGCGGCGCGGCTTGGAGGCGGATGTTCGGCCGTTCATGTCTCCGCGGCTTTACTCCATCCTGTACCGTCAGGGATCTCTTCTCGAAAAGCTTCTGCGCCTGATCGGCTCGTTCGCGCGGCGTCTTGCCGTCCTGTTGCGGGCGAACCGCTACGACCTGGTCGTGATTCACAGACGGGTCTTTCCGCTCTGGTTTCCATTCGCCGGTTACTTGCTCCGCCGCATCCGGCGCCCGCTAATCTATGATTTCGACGACGCCGTGTTTCTCGCCGTGGCTCCGGGCAGCGTCCTGGGGGATGTTTCCTCGCTGCTCGGCCAGTCCAAGCAGGTGGAGGAGATCCTGCGCTGGAGCACGGAGGTCATCGCTGGAAACGAGGCCCTCGCCGAATACGCCCGCCGGCTCAACCCGAACGTTCACATCCTCCCTACGCCCGTGGACACGGAGACCTACCAACCCAACGGCGGAGGAAAAACACGGGACGGCCTGGTCATCGGCTGGATTGGAAGCCACTCGACCTCCCAATATCTGGGCTATCTGGACGACGCCTTCCGGGAGCTGCTGGAGGGATTTCCCTCCCTGGAGATCCACGTCGTCGGGGGACACTACAAGCTCGCCGGCTACGAGGACCGGGTCCGGAACATCCCTTGGCGGCTGGATGGAGAACAGGAGTCGCTCCAGGCCTTCGACATCGGGGTGATGCCGTTGAAGGACGACGTCTGGGAGCGTTACAAGTGCGGCTTCAAGGCCCTGTTCTACATGAGCATGGGAACCCCCGTGGTGTGCTCGCCGGTCGGCGTGAACACGACGATCATCCAGGAGGGCGTGAACGGATTCCTGGCGGGTTCTACGCGGGAGTGGATCGACCGCCTTCGGAGTCTGTTGGAAGACCCGGACCTGCGCGAGCGCATGGGACGGCAGGGGCGGCTGACGATTGAGAAAAGCTACTCGGTCCGGGCGAACGAGGAGGGGTTTTTCACCGTCCTCGAGACAGCCTCCTCCCGCCCTCTTCGCAAGGACACCGAGCGCTTTCAGCGGCTCCAGCGGGCGACGCAGCGCACCCTTGATTTCAAATGGAGCCAGTTCCGCAACCTGGGACCCGCCGACGAGGCGCACTTTTTGAATTTCATCCACCCGGTGGAACCGGAGTTTTTTCAGGACAAGGTCGGCTTGGACGCCTCGTGCGGGTACGGCCGCCACCTGTATTTCGCGTCGCGCTACAGGCCCCGCCGGATGGTCGGTATGGACTTCAGCAACCTTATCTTCTCGGCCCGGGAAAGCCAGCGGGACCAATCCAATGTCTCCCTGGTCAAGGGCGACCTGTTCCGCATGCCCTTCAAGCGGGAATCGTTCGATTTCGTCTACACGCTGGGCGCCCTTCAGAACCTGCCGGAGCCGGAGCGGGGATTCCGCTCTCTGCTGGAATTCGTGAAGCCGGGCGGGTCGGTGATCGTCTGGGTGTACAGCAGGAAGCGCCGCCTGATGAACCGGATCGTCGAGGCGTTCCGGTTTGTCACGCTCCGCCTGCCCTTCTTCACCCTGAAGAAGATATGCTTCCTGTGCGCCTGCGTCGATTATTCCACCTTCGCCTTGACGTTCTTTTTCCTGCCCATCAAGGTTCTCCGGCGAATCCCCCTCGTCCAGAAGAAGGTGCGGCCCCGCATCCGCTTGTACGACCGGTACCCGTTCTGGGCGAATTACTCCGACTGGTTCGACCGGCTCTCCGCGCCGGTGAGGACGTATTTCGACCGGTGGGATCTAGAGCGCTGGAACGAGCGGGGGGAACTGGTCAACGTAGACATCTCCCCCACCGACAACTACGGCTGGCGGCTGTACGGCGAGCGGCCGAAATCGTCCGCACCCAAGCCGGCCGGGCGGGAGATCGCGGCGGGCTGAGGGCGCGCGCCCCGACGCGCGGGACACAGCGAGCATGGGGAACCGACGGAAGGCGGACCCGGATTTGGCCTTGCAAGCGCTGGAAGAGGCCTGCGGGAAGCTGGGCGTCGAGGTCCGTTACGCCGACTTCACCGCCGATGAACTCCCCCCGGCCTCCGGGCGGTGCCGCCTCGATGGGCGCAACCTGATCCTCGTCGACCGCGCGCTGAACCCAGCGGAAAGGCTACGCGCCCTGGGCTCGGCCATGAAGGGGCTGGACCTGGAAGAGATCTTCCTGCCCCCGGCCGTTCGGGAATTGCTGGAAACGGATTGAAGAAGGATTGAATCAGGGACGCCGCGATTTCTTCTGAGCGGAGCGCAGCGGGCCGCCATAAGGGGCGTGATGTTCATGAGGTCCTTGCCGCGCATCGGAATCACCTGCGACCGGGATGTTCAAAAAAAGGGTGGGCCCTTCTCGCTCCTGCGGGAGGACTATGCGGCCGCGATTTCCGACCTGGGAGGCGTGCCGGTCCTCCTCCCCACGCTCCCCACCGGGCCCCGCGCGGACGAAACGCTCGACATCCTGGACGGTCTCCTGGTTTCGGGGGGAGGAATCGACGTCGATCCCCGGCATTACGGCGAGCGCCGCCACCCAAAACTCGGCCCACTGAGCCCTGTCCGGACCCGCTTCGAGCTCGACCTGATCCGGCGCGCCCTGGATGAAGGCGCGCCCATCCTGGGGATCTGCGGAGGTTGCCAGGCCCTGAACGTTGTGGCCGGGGGAACGCTGTTCCAGGATTTGGCCGCCCAGGCGCCAGGCGCGCTGCGGCACCGCTCGCCCCGGTCTGTCCGGCACGGGGTCTCGATCCTGAAAGGATCGAAGCTCGCACGATTCTTCCGGGGCCTTACGGGCCGGGTCAACACCAGCCATCACCAGGCCGTCAAGGAGGTCGCCCCGTCCTTTCGTTCGACGGCTTGGGCCGGCGACGATGTGATCGAGGCCATCGAGGGCGATCACCACCCCTTCGCGGTCGGCGTCCAGTGGCACCCGGAGCTTCTCTACCGAAAGGACGCCGCCGCCGCGTCGCTCTTCAAGGCCTTCCTCCAGGCAGCGAAAACATTTTCTAAAAGGCGACAAGGGAGATGAAAGTCCCAGGGGTTGGGAACCCCCCTCGAAAACTTTTTGCGGCTGAGCCCACGGCTCGGCCTTACCCGCGCTTGGAGGATCACAAGTTACAGCACATCTGTCAGGCGCGGCCAAAGGACCGACTCGCTGATCGGCTGAAACACCCCGTTCTCTGCGCGGGCGTGTGACGGGCCGGGACGGGGACCACCGAGGCGGTGGCACCGTCCGGCCCCTACGACAAAAAACGCCGTGTCCGTAGGGGCGGATCTCCGTACCCGCCCGAAGAACCGGCCGATTGAAGTATCCGTCGGCATCAGCGGAAACAAACGACCGCGAGTCATTCCTCGGCCAATCACGATTCAGTCAGTGCGTTGGTGTGAAATCCAGGTTAGACCATCGGAGATCCACGCGCCAGAGAGGTTGTATCAAGGGGGTCACTTTATAGTTGACATGTCATTCTGAGCGGAGCGAAGAATCTCGCATTGTTGTTGTACCGACTGTCGGATCACGCTACGGGAAGGGCCACGGCGAGACCCTTCGCTGCGTTGCGTCTTCTGGCCTGCCTTTTCGAACCTTGTTCGCCCATCGCTCAGGGTGACAAAGGTGTCAAGTATTTATCGCTCCCAGTAATAACAAGCACAGCCCCTCCATCCGCAGCTTGGCCGGCGCGCAAGCGCCCCTTTAAACTTTTCGCGCCAAGGCGATCAGCGACGCGCCGAAGGGGAGAGGGGCTTTGCGGAGCCAGCGGGCCTCGAGGGCCGAGAGACGGATCAGGGCCCAGTTCACAGCGGCCGGAACCGGGAGGAAATCGTCGTGGAGCCGGGCTTTGGATTCCTTCACGTCTCTCCTCAGCGGGCGCAGCGCCGCCATCACCGGATAGAGGTACGAGAACGTATAGCTCAACCGCTCGACGCGGAACCCGGCCTTGGAGAGCTTCCCGCCGAGCTCCGATTTCCGGTAGCGCCGCTCGTGCTGGCGGAGCCCGTGATGATGGCCCCACAGATGGGGGCGGCCCGGCACC
>CAYRGS010000078.1:0-16935 GCA_964423875.1 uncultured bacterium | reverse complement strand
CCCCACTCTATGATTTCAGCACGTCCCGCGCAATCACCAGGCGTAGGATCTCCGAAGTTCCCTCGGCGATGCGGTGGTTGCGCAGGTCCCGGTACATCAGCTCGACCGGCATCTCTTTCATATAGCCCATTCCGCCGAAGATCTGGAGGGTGCGGTCCGCGACGCATCCAGCCATTTCCGAGCAGAACACCTTGGCGATGGCCGCTTCGCGGGTGACGCGCTCCCCCCCGTCCATCCTCCGGGCGCCGTCGTAGACCATCAACCGGCCGGCGTGGATCTCTATCGCCGAGTCGGCCAGCATAAACTGAATGGCCTGGCGGTCCGCGATGGGTTTTCCAAAGGTCTGTCGTTCCCGGGCGTAGTCCCGCGCCATCGAGATCAGGCGGTCCGCTGTCCCCACGCACCCCGCCCCGACGGTGAGACGCTGCTCGTCCAGGAAGCGCATCAGGATCGAAAATCCCTGTCCCATTTCTCCGAGGATCTGCTCGTTGGGAACTCGGCATTGCTCGAAGAGCAGCTCGCTGGTGGGCGATCCCCGCCAGCCCAGCTTTTTGTGGACCTGACCGACGGAAAAGCCCGGTGTCCCGCGATCGACGATGAACGCCGTGATTCCCCCGCGCGCGCGTTTCTCGGGGTCCGTCACGGCGAACACGATAACGGCGTCGGCGATGGGTCCGTTCGTGACGAACTGTTTGCGGCCGTTGAGGATGAACCCCCCATTTTTCGCCTCGGCGCAGGTCCGGATGGAGGCCGCGTCCGACCCGGCTTCGGGCTCGGTGACGGCGAAGGCCATCAGGCGCTCACCCCGGATGGCCGGGGCAAGGTAGCGCTCTTTTTGCTCTTCGGTCCCGGCCAGAAGCATTTTGTTCGGCCCCTGTGTGCAGGCGATCCGGAGGGCGTCGCTCGATTTGCCGAACTCCTCCCGGACCACGCACTGGGCGAGCACGCCGAGACCGCTTCCGCCGTAGTCGACGGGGTAGGCGAGACCGAGCAGGCCCATCTCGACGGCCTTTTCTCGCAGGTGCTTGTAATCTGCGGGGGGGATCTCGTCCCGCTCGTCCACGACCCGCTCGATGGGCTGAAGCTCCCGTGTGACGAACGTTCGAACGGTGTCCCGAAGCAGTTTCAGCGCGTCTTCCAAGACGGCGGCCATTTTTATCCTTTTAACAGGTTCTCAAGAGAGTGGCGGGCAAGATGCCCGCCCTGTCTGAATGGGCGGCCGGTTCTTTTGATAAAACGGTAGGCTGGGCATCTTGCCCGGCCCGAATGCGCGGTCAAGTTATTTTAAGACCACCGAGGCATCGAGGACGAAACACTCTCCGCTCCGCGCCGTCACCCGGATGGGGTTGACGTCGATGCTTTCAATTTTCTCACCGGCCAGGACCGCCAGATGGCTGACGCGCACCAGGACGTCCCCCAAAGGCCCCCAATCCACCGGCCCCCCCAGGTCCACCTCCGCCAGGTCCGGAAATCCCCGCACCTCGCCGAGCATCTCCGCGGCTTCCTCGGGAGAGACCGGCGCGAGCCTCAGGGAGACCTCATCGAGGATCTCCGTGTGGACGCCTCCCCAGCCGAAGACGACCACCGGGCCGAACGTGGGGTCGTTGTGCGATCCGATCAACAGGTCAACACCGTCGTGGGCCATGGGCTCGATCAGGATCCCCACGTTGCGGGCCGCCGGCGTCCGATCAAGCGAAGCGTTCAGGGCCGAAAAGGTTTCCAGGACGCCCGGCTCGTTCTCGACGTTCAACCGGACGAGTCCCGCCATGTTCTTGTGAGGGATGTCCGGCGAAAGGGCCTTCATGGCGACGGGGAAGCCGAGGTGTCGCGCTGAGGCCAGGGCCTCATCGGCGGTTGACGCCAACGCGCTGTCAAAAAGGGGGATGCCGCACGACGCGAGCCAACGCTCGCTTTCATGCTCGGTCAGCGTCGGTCCGTCCCCCGCGGGCATCGCTTCGGCGGCGGTGCGCATGTCCTCCGGCGGGGACTCGGCTTCGGGCGTGGGGTTTCCGCTTCCTTCCGCGTAATCCGCCAGACGGGAAAGGGCGCCCGCCAAGCTTCGGGGAGAGTCCATGACGGGGATGCCGTTCGTCCGGCACGCCTCGCGGCCCGGAGAGGAGAGCTCGCCGCCAATCCAGCAGGTCAGCACGGGTTTGGGGGAATTCCGGGCCAGCTCGGCCAAGGTCTCCGCGCGCTCCCGGGCGACCTGTCCGGCGCCGGGGACCATGACGACCGCGACCGCGCCGAACGCGTCATCGTTCAGGAATTCCTCGACGGACCGGTTGAAAATCTCGGGCTGGGAGAGATGCTGCCCCGTCAGGTCGATGGGATTGAGGGTCTGCCGGGCGAACGGAGGCAGGAGCGGGGTGAGCCGCGAGACGGTTTCCGGGGAGGGGGAGGGGAGGGAGATTCTACTTCCCTCGGCCGCGTCCGCCAAGAGGGCGGCGGCTCCCCCCGATGTGGTGATGATCCCGAGCGTCCGTTTCCGCGGAAATCGCTCCTGTAGGAGGACCTCCGCGGCGTCCAGAAGCTCTTCCGGGTCATCCGCCTGAACCGCCCCGGCCTTCCGGCAGGCGGCGTCGAAGACCCGGGCCGATCCGGCCATCTTCCCGGTGTGCGCCAGGGTCACCCTTCGACCCTCTTCGGATTTTCCGACTTTGAGCAGGACCACGGGTTTGGCCGCCCGCCGCAGGACCTCCAATGCATGAAGAAACTTCTTACCGTCCTTGATCCCTTCCACCAGGGCCATGACGACCCGAGTGGATTCGTCCTCGGCGAAATATGTCAGGAAATCGGCCGTGTCCAGGTCCGCTTCGTTCCCTGTCGCCACGCTGTAGGAAAGACCCAGGCCGCGGTCGGCCGCCCGGTTTGCCAGGGCGGCCATCATGGCCCCGCTCTGGGAGACGAATCCCAATGCGCCGGGCGACAGGTCTCCCGCCTCGAACGATAAGGAGAATGAGAGCGCGGCCCGTCCGTGAAAATTGACCGCGCCCAGGGTGTTCGGCCCCAGGATGCGCATCCCATGCTTGCGGCTGAGGGCGATCATCCGGTCCTGGAGCGCGCGTCCCGCTTCTCCCCCTTCGGCGAAGCCGCCGCTCATCACGATGGCCGATTTCACGCCGCGGCGGCAGAGACCTTCCAGCGCCGGGAGGACTTTGTCCGCCGGGAGGAGGATCAGGGCGCAATCGATATCCTCCGGGAGATCGAGGACGCTGGGAAAGCAGGGCGTCCCGTTCAGGTCCTTGTACTTGGGGTTCACGGCGAAGATCTCGCCCGGGAAATCATTCAGACGTAAGTTGTGCAGCGGTTTTCCGGAGACCTTCGCCGCATCCGCGGAGGCGCCCACTAGGGCCACCGACCGGGGCCGGAGAAGGGGGTGGATGTCCGAGGGTGCGGCCGGCCCCGGGACCGAAACCGCCGGGGGAACTTCCTGGGTCTTCATGCACATTTCCTCAGAGTGAGGGCGGTGTGACCCGCCGGATGTGTTGGAGACGGCCCTTGCCCGCGTTCGTCATCGAGGGGGGGAATCGTCCGGGGATAGCCGAAGCTGTCCCCCTTTTTTCGAGATGCGCTGTTCTCGGATCCGCCCGCCGACGGTCTCCGGGCGGGTCCGAGGAAAATGGCTCATTTTGCCGTAAGTGAGGATAATTTCACCATTGGCGAAATGTGTCAAGGCGCATGCGAGACGCGCTTCCATTGGCTTTTCAATGGGTGACGCTGCGTTCGGGTCCGCTTCAGTGGTCCTGTTTCAAACGGGCGTGTGACGGCCGGTTGACTCCCTGCGCGGGACGAAGACCGCAGGCGTTGGTTATGGTCATTTTCGGAACCCGTGTCATCTGTAAGAATTACGAATCGGAAATGCCCTCACAGGGGCCGCGTCGGACTCTCTTCACCGCTGAATTGACAAGGTTTTTTCTCGCCTCTATATACCTTTTCACTTTGTTGTAGAATGGCTGATTCGGTTTTGCGGCCCGGTCCGTAAAGACGGGGGAAAGGCCGCGGCCGAGCGGACGTTCGGACCGTCCGCCGGCGTCAAAGGGCGATAACGCCCGGCCCAGGAGGAGGTTATGGCTGAACAGGTCTACATCTTTGACACCACCCTTCGAGACGGAGAGCAGTCACCGGGCGCCAGCATGGATCTCCATGAGAAGCTCGAGCTCGCTCTTCAACTCGATGCGCTCGGGGTGGACGTCATTGAGGCCGGGTTTCCCATCGCCTCTGAGGGGGAGTTCGAGGCCGTGCGCGAGGTCGCTGCCCACGTCAAGAACAGCCAAGTGTGCGCCCTCACCCGGACCAAGAAGGCCGACATCGACCGGGCCTGGGAGGCCGTCCGGGACGCCGCCGACCCCCGGCTCCACACCTTTATCGCCACCTCGGACATCCATCTCGAGCACAAGCTCCAGATGAGTCGCGAGGAGGTCCTGGAAGAGACGGTCGCGGGGGTGAAGTACGCCCTGAAGTACTGCTCCAACGTGGAGTTCTCCCCGGAGGACTCCTCCCGGACGGACCTGGATTTCCTTTGCGAAGTCATCCGGGCGGCTGTGGACGCCGGCGCGAAGGTCGTCAACGTCCCCGACACGACGGGCTACTCCATCCCGGAGGAGACGGCCCAGCGGTGGAACTACATCTTCGAGCGCGTCCCCCACCGGGAAGGCGTGACATTCAGCGCCCATTGTCACAACGACTTGGGGCTGGCCGTCGCCAACAGTCTGGCCTCGGTCCAGGCCGGCGTCCGGCAGGTGGAATGCACCATCAACGGCATCGGCGAGCGGGCCGGCAACGCTTCCCTCGAAGAGGTCGTCATGGCCATTCAGACCCGCTCAGACTTCCTGCCGTATTACACGGGGGTCGACTCGGAGGAAATCTACAAGACCAGCCGCCTCCTCAGTAGCATCACCGGCCTGACCATCCCCCGGAACAAGCCCGTCGTTGGCAAGAACGCCTTCTCCCACGAGGCCGGTATCCATCAGCACGGGATGATCAAGAAGGCCCTGACGTACGAGATCATGACGCCCGAGTCCGTCGGCCGGCACGACAGCACCCTGGTGCTGGGCAAGCACTCGGGCCGCCACGGGATCCGTATGCGATATAAGGAGTTGGGGCACAACCTCACCGACGAACAGCTCCAGGAGGTCTATCCCCGGTTCCTGAAGGTTGCCGATAAGAAGAAGGAGGTCTTCGACGAGGACCTTCTCGCCATTTTGGACGATGAGCTTCGGGCCCACACCGAGCGGTTCCGGCTGGAATACCTCCATGTAAGCAGCGGGAGCGAGACCATCCCGGCCGCGACGGTCAAGCTGGCCGACGGCGAGCGGATCTTGATAGAGTCCGGAAACGGCGACGGCCCGGTGGATGCCGTTTTCAACGCGATTGCCAAGATCACCCAGGTACCCGTTTCCGTCACGGATTACTCGGTCCAGTCGGTCACACGCGGAAAAGAGGCCCTGGGCGAGGCTTTCGTAAAGCTGGATGTGGGCGGGAAGGTTGTCACCGGAAAGGGCGCCAGCACCGACATAATCGAGGCCAGCGCCAAGGCCTACCTCAACGCCCTGAACAAACACCTGGCCTCTCTCTGACGGGCCAGGACAGGCTCCGGAAAAATCGACGATCAAAGAACGAAGGTCCCGAAACCCAGGCTGGATACGGCTTCACGTCGGTGAAGCCGCGTCATCTGTGGAAAAAATTCGTTGACCAACCGTCACATGGAAGAAGAATTGTAAAAAAATGGAAAAGTGTTTGATATTAAATGAGTTATGAAATTGCCCATTAATTGTGCAATTTGTTGAAGATGGCTAACGGCGGACGTTTAGAGCGATTATGAACGGGTTTTTCCGCAGGTTTTCCACAATCGATGTGGAAACTTCGGAAGGAGTTTACAACCCCCTAAAACTCAAGCTGTTGTGCGATGTTATCCATCTTGAAGCACCAGTCTGAAGGCGAAGAAAATCGGGTATCCGCCGCTGGGTCCGGCCGGTTGGAAGTGCGGGGTCGGGTTGTCGTCGCCATGAGCGGGGGGGTGGACAGCTCCGTCGCGGCGGCCATCCTTGCGGAGGAAGGCTGGGACGCCATCGGAGTCGGGATGCAGCTCTGGGACTATTCCGAGGCCCGGGAGAGTTTCGACTCCTGTTGCTCACCGCTTGACGTCATGGACGCCCGGTCCGTGGCCGCGAAGCTGGGAATCCCTTACTATCTCCAGAACTACCAGGGCTCTTTCCGCGAGGAGGTGGTGGACGTCTTCGTCCGCGAGTACCGGTCGGGGAGGACCCCCAGCCCATGCGTTCTTTGCAATCAGCGGTTCAAGTTCTCGCACCTCCTCAGGCGCGCGGAGGAGCTGGGGGCGAAGAAGGTGGCCACCGGGCACTACGCTCGGGTGGTCCGGCGGCCGGACGAGGGCCGCTGGGCCCTGTATCGGGGCCGGGACCGGGCGAAGGATCAAAGCTACTTCCTGTTCAGCCTCAATCAAGCCCAGCTGGCCGCGGCGCTGTTCCCCGTCGGCGACCTGACGAAGGAGGAAGTCCGCGAGAGGGCCCGCGGCTTGGGCCTCAAGACGGCCGACAAACCCGAGAGCCAGGATATCTGCTTTGTCTCAGGCGAGACCTACCCCGCGTTCATCCAGCGGCAGACGGGCGAGGACTTCAGGCCCGGGGAAATCGTCGACACCGGGGGAAAAGTCCTGGGCGAGCACGGCGGGTTCCCTCGCTACACCGTGGGGCAGCGGAAGGGTTTGGGGATCTCCGCCCCCCGGCCGTATTACGTCCTCCGGGTGGACGCGCCCAATAACCGTCTTGTGGTCGGGCATGAAGAAGAGCTGGGCAGGTCGGAGTTCACCGTCTCGGAGACCAACTGGATCATCCACCTTCCGGTAGATGCCGAGGGGGAGGGCGTCCCGGCGGACGTCCGGATCCGCCACCGGCACGACCCCCGCCCCGCGCGGGTCTTCCCCCTCCCGGAAGGCCGCGCCCGCGTCGTGTTCGACGACCCCGAGCGAGGTATCGCCCCCGGACAGGCGGCCGTCTTCTACTGGGAGGACGAGGTCCTGGGTGGGGGGTGGATCGAATAGCATTTCCGTAGCACCCCGCTGTATAAAGCCGGCCAATTGGCCCTTCTAGCGTCACAATCAAACAAAACCCGGGAACTCCCTTCATGGGGTTTTGGACGTGTTGCGAAGGTCCGATCCCGGCCGCCAGGATGGAACCGATGTCTCAGGAAGGGGCGTCGTACACCGTCCGGTCCTCAATCCCCGCCTCTAGGAAGCCCTTCTTCCGCTCCGCACACTTGTTGCAGACGCCGCAGTGGTCCATCCCCCGGGGGTGGATGCACGAGAACGAGAGCTCCAGGGGGAGGTCGCGCCCCATCTCGGTGACGGCCTGCTTTGTGAGACCGGCGAAAGGGCGGGTGATTCGGAGGGGGGAATCCAGGGCGGTCGAGAGGGCCGATTCCATCTGTCGGAAGAATTCCGGCGTGGCGTCGGGGAAGGGGTTCCGCCCCAGGATGCCCAGGGCGATCTGGTGGATGTCCCGCAGGGCGCAGAGGACGGCCGTCTTGGTCAAAAGGAGGACGTTGCGGCCCGGCAGGTAAACCGCTGCGTCCTCCGTCTCATCCCCTGGAACGGCCTCGCCCGTCGTGCTCCAGTGCTCGCCGTAGAGGTCCCCGGCCGGCAGGTCGAGGATGGTGAGGTCCTGGAGGCTCTCCCCCGGCCCCTCTCGGCGCAGGGCGTCCAGGAATCGGCGCAGCCAGTGGGTCTCCGCCTCCTCCCAGCGGAGACCCTGCCAGATGAAGACGGGATGGGCCGCCGGGTGGCGGCGCGCCGCCTCGGCCGCTAGAACGCACGAGTCCAGCCCCCCGCTCACCAGGACGCAGATGGGTTGGGATTCGTCGGGAGATCCCGCTCCGGTTTGTCCCCATGTGGCCATGGGTTTTCTCTCCGTACGCTATCGCAAAAAAAACTGGCCCATTGTCCGAATGCCGGAGTCTTCTGGAGGAAGGCGGGCATTCGGACAAAGCACGAAGCCTCTGTTGGTCGCAGACCAGCTACTTTGTCAAACCAACACCCATCCCAGAAAGGCCAAGCCTCTGGCTTGGCCGCAGAAAGTTTTTCAGGGGGTCAGGGGCGGTTTTTCAAAAAAGCCCCCCTGGCGAGCTTTGCCTACCGCGTTTTCCCCCTCGCCGCGACGGGCCAGACGGCCTCCACCACACCGTTGCGTCCCGCATAGACGTCGTCGTACAGGTTCACGGTGGGGCAGATGTGCGTCGGGATGATCCGAATTTTATCGCCGATTTGCTTCCCCGAAGAATTCTTCACCTTAATCACCCCGTGCTCGTCGGACAAGCTAGTGATGACGGCGCCGGGTTCATTCTCGACGATGCCGAGGCCTTTCGTGTGAAGCAGGGTTCCTTCAGACCGCATGTCGATGCTGAGGGCCTTGGCCCCGGCGTCGATGATCCACCGGTCCGGAGCAGGGCGATTGACGACCATCGTCAGGACGGAGGCCGCGCACCAGTCCGTGTGGCCGAGGATTCCGGCCATCGCGGCGTCGCAGAAGATGTATGTCCCGGCCCGGACCTCGTCGATCCCCGGAAGGTAGCCGGCGTCCGCGCCGTTCATCATCGCCTGGTACAGCGACGGCGTGGAGCCCACGCTGACCCGGCAGGTCCGCCCCGTAGCCTCTCGGATGGCTTCGGCCGTCTCCACCATGAATGTCTGCGCCTTCCGGGCGGACGCGGCCAGGGCCTCGGGCGAAGACGCCTCGTAATCCTGCCCCTCGTGCGTAAAGATCCCCCGAAGACGGAGTTGGGGGAGGGTGTGGACGATCTCGGCGACTCGGACCGCCTCCCGCGTCGTCGGTCTTCCCTGACGGCCCTGTCCGGTGTCCACCTCGATCAGCACGTCGAGCGGGTGCTCCTCGTCCCGGAACGCGGCGGAGAGGATCTCCGCATGCTCGGGCAGGTCCACACCCACGGCCATGCGGCATGAGCGGGCCAGGGCGCGGAGGCGGCGTAGCTTGGGCTCACCGACGATGAGGTGAGCGATGAAGATGTCCCGGACGCCGGCCCCGGCCATGACCTCGGCCTCGCCCAGCTTGGCCGCTGTGACGCCGACGGCCCCGGCCGCGACCTGGAGATGTGCGATGGGCGGCGTCTTGTGCGTCTTGACGTGGGGGCGTAGCTCGAACCCGGCCGAGTCCGCCAGCGACGCGGCCCGCCGGATGTTTTCGTCCATGCGATCCAGGTCGATGTAGAGGGCCGGGGTGTCGAGATCGACGGCCGGCCCGCCGATGATCAGCGCGTCCCGAATCGGTTCGGACATTTTCCGGCTTCCCGGGTTCTGAGGTGAGGAGGGTGGAAGGGGATCAGTGGGCTTCGACCCCCGGGTAATACAGTTCCGGTTTCGCCGCGTGGGCCGCGCCGATGATGTCCTCCACGCAGGAGAGGCCCCGCCCGGCCAGGTAGTCCCGGATGCCCTCGATAATCTTCGGCATGACCATCGGGTCGTAGAAGTTGGCCGTGCCGACCTGGACGGCGCGCGCGCCTGCCAGGAGGTACTCGATGGCGTCCCGGGCGCTTTCGATTCCTCCGCAGCCGATGACCGGCGCGCCCAGTTTCTCGACGACCTGCCAAACGAGGCGCACGACCATGGGCCGGATGGCGGGTCCCGAAAGCCCCCCGCTTGTGAAGCCCAGGACCGGGCGCTGGGTGTCGATGTCGATGGACATGGCCGGGTAGGTGTTGCTGATGCACAGGGCGTCCGCACCGCCTTCCATCGCCGCCGCGGCCATCTCCACGATGTCCGTGACGGCCGGTCCGAGCTTGGAGATGATCGGGATTCGCGTGACCGCTTTGCACATCTTCGTGACCTGATGCATGGACTTGGCGTTGTTGGCGAAGGGGGCGGCCTCGGCGTGGTTGGGGCAGGAGAGGTCGAGCTCGATGGCGGCGATCCCCTTCTGTCCGTCGAGCTTCCGGGCGGCCCGCTGAAAGTCGTCCTCCGACAGCCCGCCGATGCTGGCGATGACCGTCGCGCCGGTTTCCCGCATAAATGGGAGCTGCTCGTCGATGAACTGCTCCGTGCCCTTCGAGGGGGTCCCGATGGCGTTGAGCATCCCCTCAGGCGTCTCCTGGACCCGGTCGGGGGAGTTGCCCGACCGGACCCGGTCCATGAACGTCTTGTTGACGATTCCCCCGAGGACGGAGAGGTCATAGGCGTGGGCGAACTCGCGGCCGTAATTGAAGCAGCCCGAGGCCGACATGACCGGATTTTTGAGGTGGATGGCTCCGAGGGTGGTCGCCAGGCCGGGGGCCGCGGCGTCGGGGTTTTGCGCGTTGCTCATGGGTGATTGCCCCAATCCAGAATGACGGACTCCGCCGGGAAGGCCGGGCCCTCCATGCAAACGAGGCCGTAGCGGAAGCCCCCGTCCGGGCCGAGGAGCGGGGCCGCGCAGCCGACGCAGACGCCCGTGCCGCAGGCCATCCGGTATTCCAGAAAGACGAATCCGCGCACCCCGCTGTTCGCCGTGGCGTCCCGCACCGAGCGCCCCATCCGCCGGGAGCCGCACGTGAACAGGGCGCCCAGGCGGCCCGCCTGGAGCCAGGCGTCCATGACTTCCGCCGGCTTTCCGGCCGAATCCCCCGTCTCATCGGTCACGGTGACAATTTCCGCCCCCAGGCCGCGCAATTCGGCTACGCCCAGGAGGAGCCGCTCCTCCCGGGCCGAGACCAGCCCAAGGCAGGGCAGGCCGAGCGCCGCACATTCCTGGGCGATACGGGCCATGGGGGTGACGCCCGCCCCCCGGGCGATGAATCCGACGCCCGGCGCGCATTTCGCGAGATCAAGTCGGGCGCCGGACGGGCCGAGTACATCGATCGAGGTGTCCGGCCTCAAGCCCGCGAGGGCTTCGGTCCCGGGTCCCTTGGTCTTGATGAGGACCTCGAAAGTCCCCCGGTCCGGGTGCGTCCGGTACACGTCGAAAGGGCGGGGGAGGAGCAGGCTGTCCCCCTTCTTCGGCCGGAGCATGACGAACTGCCCCGCGCCCGTCCACCGGGCTGAATGCGGGGCCTCGATTTCCAGCAGCCAGTATCTTTCCACGATGTGATCGCACCGGACTATCCGCCCTTCCTCCGCCCGCCACCGAGCTTCCGGCGGGAGGTCGTACGGGGGGGTGGCGATCGACTGATTCGAACTTTCGGCCATACTGTCCCTCTACTTGGAGATCTCTCCTTGATCCGCAGTTTATCAGTAAAGGATTGTTTTTAGACTGATTGCGACTTTCCGTCAAGGAGGGCGGTCCGTTGGACGGGATTGACCGCGTACAGACGGGGCGCGGGCGGGTAAGGCTTGGGTTAGGACCGCCGGGCTTCGGCGTGGGTTTTTTCCAGGTCCAGGATGAAATCGGCGACGCGTGAGGCGGTATTGGAGGGTGCGGCGTCGGCAGATTCCAGGAGCGAATCGAGGTACGTCTCGGGGGTTGTCCGGCTTCCATGATCACGGGATAGCCATACGACGCAACACTTCCGGCCAGCCGGTGGAAGACCTGACGGAGTTCCCAGAAGGGGAGGGAGGGGGAGGTCCCCCAGCCGAACCGGCCCCTCGGATTCGAGGACCAACGGGTTCATGTGCATAAAGAACGGGAACCTGTACCTTTCCGAGAGATCGAGGGCCTTCCGGGTCATTTGAAGGGCTTCCTGAGAGGACCCCGGTTCGAGCAGCGGGACGTGAAGCGAGGACAGGAGGCAGCGGTTGTCCTGGGCGGTCTGCGAGCGGTGGGGCTGCGGGTCGGCGGTCCCCAGGAACAGCGTCCCGCTATTGAACGTGGATTTGATCGACATGGTGGACAGGGCGTCCAGGGGGACGTTCAGGCCGATGTTCTTCATAAAGCCGAAGCCCCGGCTGTGAGTCAGCGTCGCGCGGCCCAGCACCTTCGCGGCTAGGACCGCCTCGTTCACGGACCACTCGAAGCGGAGTCCGCACGCCGGTCCGGCCGACTCCAGGACGGGAAGGAGCGCTTTGTCCACGGATGCGGGACCTCCCGGGTACCCGGTGGCGTAAGTGACGCCGGATTCCAGGAGACCCCGGACGAGCGCCTCCATTCCATTCAGTTCGACCTCCCGACCCGCGGGGGCCAGAAGGGTTTTAATCCGGTCTTGGTTCACGTACGATCCCCCTCAATGCGGCTTTTTGTACCATCCGCGGGCCTAGGCCCGACCCATCATCCGGAACAGGAGGCCCTGTGCCCGCGAAATGGAAGGTCCTCATCAATGAGCCTTGGGACACAACCCTCGAGACCCACCAGGCGCTCGAAGACGCCGGTTGCGAGTTGATCCTGGGCGTCCCTAACTGGGAGACGACCCGGCCTTGCTACGATGAGGACCAGCTTGCCGAGATGGCCCGCGACGCCGACGCCGTGATGGGCGCGTCCCGGGAGAGGTATACGCGAAAGCTCTTCGAGTCCTGCCCGAACCTTCGGACCCTGTCGAAATACGGAATCGGGACAGAAAAGATCGATGTCGAAGCCGCCACCGAGGCCGGCGTGCTGGTCGGGTACACCCCCGTCCCCGAGAACGTCGAATCGGTTTGCGAGTACACCCTGACCCTGATGCTGAACCTCGTCAAGCGCCTGGACCAGTCTCGGGACTTCTTGCGCGCGGGCGGCTGGCGGGGGGCCGATTGGATGCCCGCCGGCCTGGGCGACCTTACGGTGGGGATCGTCGGATTCGGGCGGATCGGCCAAGCCCTCGCCCAAAGGCTCACCGGATGGGCCGGGTGCGTGATTGCCCACGATCCCTTCGTTCCGGAAGATGTCTTCCGCGCCGCGGGCGTGGAGGCCGTCGGCCTGGACGCCCTCCTCGAGCGCTCAGATGTCGTCACCCTTCACCTGGTTGTCACCCCGCAAGCCCACGACCTCATCGGCGAGGAAGCCCTGCGCCGGATGAAGCCCACGGCCTATCTTGTGAACACCTCGCGGGGAGAGATCGTGGACGAGGACGCCGTGGTCCGCGCGCTCCGAGAGGGGTGGATCGCCGGGGCAGCGCTGGACGTCTTCCGCCGGGAGCCCCCCGCGATGGATCACCCGCTGAGGTCGCTGACCAACGCCGTCCTGACGCCGCACTTCGCCTGGCTGACGGAGGGTGCCTTGCGAAGCATGGTCCGGGCTGCCGCCGAAAACCTCCTGTCCACTTTTCGGGGCGAGGTCCCCCGCTACCTCAAGAACCCCGAGGCTTTGCCGCGCTGGCGGGAGCGGTTCGGCATCCCCGGATAGCCCCGATTTCTCACAAAGATAAAGGGAGACACTGGCAGGCTAGCTGCCAGTGGCACCCTCTATGTCTGTACAAAATCTGATCGAGGCCCCCATCGAGTGTCGGTAAAGGGTAGCCGTCCGTGTGGGGGGGACTGACATTTTAAAAACGGGGCGCCGCTGGCGGCGCGACACGGTGGTGTCTGTCCGACAGTGTCTCCAATGAAAAGCGCCCACACAGGGACGTCCTAACAATTAGCCTCTATGGATGGCGAGAAAGTAGGGTTCGGTGCGGCGGAATGGCGTCCCAACATTCAAGCGCTCTTCTGGGTGTCGACTTATCCCGTGAATTCGAGGATGTCCAAACCGTTCAAGCGGTCGAGGGCGTATATCAGGCCGTCCTCGGCGAGAAACACGTCGTTGGTCTTGATGATCTCCTGGCCCGGACCGTCCGCTCCGCTCGATCGGCGGGGGCGAAACACTCGCTTCGCGTCCGGCGATAGCGTCCATCTGACTCGGGGATGGGGGAGGGTCGGCCGCCGGTGAAGTTCGATTTTCGCCTCATGATGAAGGGGGCGGTTGGGCCGGGAGCCTGGGAAAACGCGGGGACCTGAAGGGGAGGGAGGTCTTCGCCGGCTTGACGCCCCTGACCGCCGTCGGGATGGAGGACCAGCATTCCCAGGTCCAGCTTTTCGCCGAGGGCCCGTTTGAAAAGACCCTTACGTTTCTCACGCTGGACTCGGTGTCAGGCGATGTCCGCATTCCAGCCGGGAAGGAAAGCCTTCTCCGGGGACGGACCCTCTCCCAGGTGAACCGGATCTGGGCCGAGTCCACCGCGCAGGGCCTCGCGGCCGGGACGCCCTCTTCCTGGACTTCAGCGAGGACGCGGCAGATGGTTCGCGACCGTGCTCCAATCAGGGTAGGGGTCGTCGTGGGCGCACTTGAGATCGAGGATGCAGGGGCGGTCCGAGGCCAGCCCGCGCCGAAGGGCGGGAACGAACCCGGCCGGGGAATCCACGCGGAGTCCCAGGCCCCCCATGGCTTCGGCCAGCGCCGCGAAGTCCTGGACGGGAGTGCGGTCTTCGAATGTCCGACCGAAGTCCTCGAGCTGAAACTGGCGGACCATCCCAAAATGCGCGTCGTTCATCACCACCAGGACCACGGGGAGGCCCTGGCGGACCAGCGTCGGAAAATCGGCCAGGGACATCCAGAGACCCCCGTCGCCCACCATGGCGACGACGGGCCGCTCCGGGTGGCAGAGCTTGGCCGCGGCCGCCGCGGGAAGGCCGAACCCCATCCCGCTCCACACACCCGAATGCTGAAAGGACGCAACGTGCGGGGCGGGCGTGAGCTTCCAGGCCCAGTAGCTGGCGTGGCAGACGTCGGAGACGAAGATGCCCGCCTCGGGCAGTGTCCGGAAGATTTCCTTCACGGCCCATCCCTGGTGGATCCGGCCCGGCCGGCGGCGGGAAAAGCGGCGGACGTGGGCCTGAAGGTGGTGGCGGACGGCCTCGCAGCCCTTTCGGAACCCTTTTTCGTCCCAGCCCGAACCCCGCGGGCCCTCTTCCCGGATCGCTTCGAGGAGCGCCCCGAGGCCCCGGCCGAGATGACTGTTTTCGGCGACCCGGGCGCCTTCGAGGCGGCGGCGTTTAACGTCCGTCCCCAGGAAAAACCTGGACGCGGTCCCGGTTTGAGCGACCACCTGCCTCCAGAAGGCGCTTTCCGCCCGCAGGCCCGCCACGAAGACGGCGTCGGCCGCCCGAAGGACGGTCTTCACCCAGGGATCCGTGCTCCAGAAGCAGAGGTAGCCTGCGGACCATGCGTGGCGGGCGGGGATCGCGCCCAGGGTGTCGCGGGCGACGACGACCGGCGCTCCCAGGGCCTCGGCCAGGGAGGCCACCTCCGCGGCGGCCCCGTCCCGTAGGACGCCCTTGCCGGCGAAGACGACGGGTCGGCGGGCCCGGAGAAGCCCTCCGGCGATATCCCGAATCGCCTGTCGGGGAGGGCGGACCGGACGAATCTCCCGGGGCGAGAGCTCGGGAAGCGAGGAGAGGGTGGTGGGCGGCAGCTTGAGGACGTCCAGGGGAACTTCCACGAAGACCGGCCCGGGTCTTCCGGCTTGGGCCTCGTGGAAGGCTCGGTGTAACACCGGAAAGACGCCCTCGACCGAATCGATACGGGCCGTCCATTTGGTTACGTCTCGAAAGGCGCGGGTCAGAAAATCCGGCCGGCCGACGCCGTGAAAGACTTCCGGAGGCGCCCCCCGGGGCACGGTGCCCGCGATCTGGACGACCGGCGAGGCGGCGTCGTAGGCTTGGGCCATGGCGGTGAGGGTGTTGGTCGCCCCGGGTCCGCCGGTGAACAGGCAGACGCCGGCCCAGCCGGTGAGTCGGCCGTAGGCGTCGGCCATCTGGGCGGCGGCGGATTCCTGGAGGACGCCCACGTGCCGGATGGGGGAATCGCGAAGGGCGTCGTAGATGGGGAAGACGTGCCGGCCCGGCAGGCCGAAGACCACGCGCACGCTCTGGGCCTTCAGGGCCTCGACGACGGCCTGTCCGGCGGTCCATGTTCTCCGAGCGGTCATGTCTTGGAATGCTCCGGCAATCGGGATCGGTGAATGTTTGAAAGGGAGTCGAGATGATCCGGTTTAAAGAAGTGGGGCAATTGGCGCTTCGCGTCACCGAACTTGAGCGGTCGGTCGATTTCTATTCCAACCTCCTGGGACTCCAGGTGTTCGAGCGGCCTCAATCCGGTCTGGTCCTCTTGGGATGCCGGGACGGCCGGACTGAGCTGGCCCTCATGGACAGCGGTGGCAACGGTGGCAACGGTGAAGCGGCCACGGGGGTCCACCATGTCGGCTACCTGCTCGAGGACGCAGACGCGGTCGAGGAGCCGGCTTGGCGGAACCCGACGCACGGGGCCGAGGTCCACTTCCGCGATCCCAACGGCCTGATCGACAAGCTCTTCAGCCGCGACACCGCCACTTCGGTCATCTGGGAGTTGATGTACCGGGCGTGGGTAACCATCTTCGCACCGATCTTAATCGGCTTTTCCCGAAGTGTCGTTAGCCCCAACACCTCATCCAACTCACGATAGGCAAGCAAACTGGTGTCACTCGTGACCTTGGCTCCATGAAACTCCAGCCTGAGGAGACGGTCGAAATGGAGTCTCAACGGCCTCTTTTTCGCTTCACCCATTGAATTTCCCTGCTCAGAGGTGGCGCAGGGAGGCCAACACCTTTATTTTACACAAGAAAATGGCCTTCGGAGTGTCAAAAATTATCATCCATATGGGAAAGGCGGGCTAATTTACCCCACTACGTCTTGTTAACGTACTTAATCGGAGTAGAGATGATATTTTTCATTACCTGCCGAATATTCTTATCCCTTTGTTCTTTAGGCGAATAATAGCCCTGTTGACATCCTTTACCGAAAGGGACAGCGACTCAGCAATTTCCTGGATCTTAATTTTCGTTTTACCCAAGGCGCGCATGGCTCTTATACGAGAAAAAACTGCCCCTTCAATTTCTTTTTCTGTCTTTGGTTCTGTTTGTCTAATCCCTCCGACAGATCCAACCCGGGTTTCCTTCGAGCCGAAGAGCGCCTTGCCGACGTCCCCCAGCGGAAGGATGGGAAGGACTCCGCTCTTTTGCTGGTCCAGGATGACCTTCTTGATCCCCGGCAGGATCTCTTCCATGGTTTCCAGG
>CAYRGS010000077.1:0-17508 GCA_964423875.1 uncultured bacterium | reverse complement strand
TTCGAGGCTGGAGACATCCTCGCGACGGGGACGCCCGAGGGTTGCGGATTCGGCTTGGAGCCTCCCCGGTTCCTGAAACCCGGAGATGTCATGGAGTGCGAAGTCGAAGGGGTGGGTTGCCTCGTGAATCCGGTGGTCGCCCCACCCGTGTAGGCCCCCGGCTCCGCTCGCGGGCGCCCCGGAGTGGAGGAAACCGGATGGCGGACAAACAAACCGGAGCGGCCAGCCAGGCCGCTCCGGTTTGTTTGTGAGGCAGACTTACGCGCGATTTAGAAGAACCACTGAAGCTTCCAAACCGCCAGCCAGGTGTTGTCGTTGTTGTTGACCGCCCGGTTGGTTCCACCGGGAACCTGGAGGGCGTTCGCCACCGGCGTCCGCAGCTCGCCGTAGTCGCCGGCCATCAGGTAGTCGAATCCCCCGGTCACCGATACGCCCTTGTAAAGCGTCCAGGTCGCGCTGAAATCAATCTCCGTGCCGATGTAACGGTCACTCTTGAACGGCGTGCTCCCCGTCGCCGTCAGGTCCGGACGGGAGTGCGCCGACCAGATGTCCCCGACCGTGCCCTGAACGAGAACGCTTTTCATCAGCCGGTAAGAACCGTCAAAGGACACCACCGAAACGCCGTTCCGCGCGCGTACCGGCCACCCGTCCCGCCGGTGTTCTCGCCGATGTTCCGCGAGCCGACCGTCAAGGTGTCGTTGTACTTATCGCCGAACCACATGTCTGTCGGGCCCTGGGTACGGGCGTCACACTCGGTGTCCCCGGTGACCGGCGAGCAGCCAACCGCGAAGAACTGGTTCTCGTTACGGTCGTTCTGGTTGGTGTCGCCTGAGGACATCACATAGTTCACCGACAGGTTTGCCGCGCCCAGCGTCACGCCGCCTTGAAGTCAGAGCACAAAGGCGATGACGTCGCTGTCGGCCGTGGCGTCCGTGGAGACGCGGTCGATTTCCCCGCTCTGGTAAACGAAGTCGGCCTTCCCGCGGAACGGGTCCAGGAAAAAGCAAAACATCCGGGTCCTGATCCATTTACATGACCATGGCTTACATGACTACGGCACGAACATCCTCCGCAAAGAACTGTCTTGCGGGACGCCCGTCATTCATATTACGGGGAGCGATAAATACTTGACACCTTTGTCACCCTGAGCGATAAGCGAACAACGTCCGGAAAGGCAGGCCAGAAGACGCAACGCAGCGAAGGGTCTCGCCGTGGCCCTTCCCGTAGCGTGATCCGACAGTCGGTACAACAACAATGCGAGATTCTTCGCGCGAGTCAGTTGGCTCCCGCTCAGAATGACATGTCAACTATAAAGTGACCCCCTTAATAAGAACCAGCCCGGGTCGAAAAAATTTCTTCTTTTCGTTCCATTGCGCGGATGAAGATTGCAATGGGGAGGGTGAGTCCTATGCGGAGCCAAAGTCCCGGACGGTGGGAGGGAATCGCGGCCTGAGGCGGGTTCCCGCTCCCGAGAGTCGGGTCGCCGGGGCAGCGACCTTCCCGCAAAATCCGAAGCCCCGAATTCGCATTCCGCCCAAATGGAGCATTCAAGCGAATGGATTCAGTCTGATTCCTATGCCATCCGAACCATCTACTTTTAAAATTATATTGAGAGTATTCATTTATTTATCCGATAGTTATAGATAATTTGTTAAATTAAAAGTTGACGTCTTTCGAATCGGTGGATACTATTCATGTTGTTCGACACGAGAAATGAGATGTTCCTGACAGCCTTCATCAAATGGGACAGTTTACACCTATGGAAAATGCGCGGACCCGAATGATCGAAGGAAAGTCCTCGCCGTTCCTCAAAGCCGGACGGGAACTCCGGTTCTGTTTGCTGGCCATGTCTTTGCTCTTCTCGGGCGGATGCGCCGCACTTCTCGCCGGAGGCGCGACCAGCACGCTCAAGGGGTTCGAGTATTCGGTTGAAAATATCGCCGATAGGAGTTTTACAACGAGTCTGTCGACGCTGAAGATTGCTTCTGTCGAGGCGCTGGATGAGATGGCCTTTCAACCTGAAACGCCCGTTCCGACCGAAACCGGCTTCCGCATCTTGGCAGCCACCCCCAAACTTGATATACAAGTTGATCTCGAGCGAGTCACGGACCGTGTCTCGCGGATCAGCGTGAACGCGAAGAGGGGATTTTTCCGGAAGGATCGCGCGACCGCAGCGGAGATCATCCGAAGGACAAGCGCCGTGATCGAGCGACGGGTTGCGAAGGCCGAAACGAAAACCAGAAAATATTCAAGCCCCCTGATCCTCATGGTGCCATAGCGGTCAGGATGAAACCCATCAGCAACAGTCAAAGAGAACGTCCGCACCCTCTCGGGTTCCGCGGGCCGGTTGTGCTCCTGTCCGTTTTCCTCCTGTTCATCTCCCCGCTTTCCGGGTGCGGCGGCGGGGGCGCGAGGGGCGCCGGTGTGGAATACACCCTCACCGGCGTCGCCTACAGAACGGTCAGTGCGGACCTGACGGCCGTGAAACGGGCGGCCGTCAAGGCCCTCAAGCAGTTGGACATGAATCCGAGCGGGGCCGTCAACACCGATCGCGGGGCCAAGGTCCTCGCGGCGACCTCTTCTTTGAACATCAAGGTGGAGATGGAGCGGATCACCTCCCGGGCGACTAAGATATACGTGGACGCCAAGGCGCGCGTCCTGAGGGACAAGGCTACGGGCGCAGAAATCCTGCGCCGGATGCTTGAGAATCTGGCCATCAGGAATTGACACCCTCCAGGGCGTTCCCGCTCCCCGAAAAGCAGGGGGGTCCGGGTGTCCCGAATTCCACCGGGTGCGCCCGAACCGGCCCGGGGCGGCGAAGCCTCCAGCCCTCCTTGGGTTTTCTCCTTTTCCTGCTGGCGCTTATTCTCCCAGCTTCCGGCTGCACGCTGAAGCGGATCGCCGTCCTCTCCACGGCGGAAATTGTCGAGGACGCCTTCGCGGCGTTCAACGAGGAGGAAGACCTTGTCATCGCGGAATCCGCCGCCGCTTCGAATTTGAAGCTCCTGGAGGGCCTGCTGAAATCGGAACCGAATCACCGCGGGCTCCTCCTGCTGGCCGCCAGGGGATTCGGAAGCTATGCCTTCGCCTTCGTGGAGGAAAAGGCCCCCGGCCGCGCCCGAAGGCTTTACATCCGGGGACGGAACTACGGGCTGCGGCTCCTGCGGCTTCACGGCTTCTCTCCGCCCGCCCACCTGGACGACTTCCGCCGGGCAGTCCGAAAGCTCGGGCCCAGGGAGTTGCCGGCGCTTTTTTGGACGGCGTACAATTGGGCCAACTGGATCAACCTGAACCAGACCTCGCCCCGGGCGCTGGCCAATCTGCCGCGCGCGGTGGCCATGATGAAGCGCGTGGTGGCCGTAGACGAAACATACTTCTACGGCGGGGCTCACGTTTTTCTTGGCTCCTATTTCGGAGCCAGACCCAAGATCGCCGGCGGGGACGTCGCCGCCGCCAAACGGCACTTCGACCGCGCGTTGGAGCTTTCCGGCGGAAAGTTTTTGGCCCACTGGGTGTTTTATGCCCGCTATTACGCGGTTCCCGCCCAGAAGAAGGACATTTACGTGAAGCTCTTGAAGAAGGTGACGCAAGCGCCCGCCGGGATCCTGCCCTCCGAGCGCCTCGCCAACATCGTCGCCCGCGGGCGGGCCGAGCGCATGCTCGGCGAAGTGGATGAGTACTTCTGATGAACGAACGGATGAGATCTTCCCGGCGCCCCCTCCGGCCGGCCGGGCCGGCGTTTTTCCTGGGCCTGGCGTTTTCTTTGGCGGCCGTTCTCGGTCTCTTCCATCCGGAGAACGCCCCGGCGGCCCGGAAGCATCGGATCAAGTTCGCCACCCTCGCCCCGGAAGGATCGACGTGGATGAACGTCATGCGCAATTTTGCGCGGGCCGTCAAGAAAAAGACGAACGGAGAAGTCCGCTTCCGGATCTATCCGGGCGGCGTTCAGGGCGACGAAAAGGACGTGGTGCGGAAGATCCGCATCGGACAGCTTCACAGCGCCGGCTTCACGGGCGTGGGCCTGGGGCAGATCCTTCCCCAGGTCCGGGTCCTCGAACTGCCTTTCCTCTTCTTCCGGGACGCGGAGGTGGACTTCGTCCATGAGCGGGTCGACGCCCGGCTGGCCCGGGCCTTCGAGGAGAAGGGGTTTGTCCTCTTCGGCTGGGCGGAGGTGGGGCTTGTATACCTCTTCTCGAAAAAGCCTATCCGGACCAAGGGCGATTTGAAGGGCCTCAAGCTCTGGGCCTGGGAGGGAGACCCCCTGGCCAAGGCCTACTTCGAGGCCCTCCAGGTGACGCCGGTCTCCTTGTCGGTCATCGACGTTCTGACCTCGCTTCAGACGGGCCTCATCGACACCGTCTACGCCTCTCCGCTCGGCGCTATCGCCCTTCAATGGTTCACCAAAGTGAAGTACATGACGGCCCTGCCGGTCACCAACGCGACGGGCGCCATCGTGGTCTCGAAGAAAATCTTCGATCGCCTCACCCCGGTCCAACAGCGGGTCCTGAAAGCCGAGGGCAGGCGCCACTTCGATCGCCTGATCCGTCTCAGCCGCGAAATGAACCGAAAATCCATTCAAGAGATCCGCAAAGAGGGCGTCGAAGTCCTCCCTCTGCCTCCCGCCGACGACCTCCAGGAGTTTATCGACGTCGGCCGCTCGACGTGGGAGCGCCTGAGCGGAAGGCTTTACCCGCCGGACCTGCTGGCCGAGGTGCTGGACGCGTTGAAAGAGTACCGCAAGACCCACCCCCTGCCCGGTGGAGGAAAGAATTGACGTGAAGGTCCTTCGGGCCTTCGACCGGCGGCTGGCGCGGGCGGAGGGATTTGTACTCGTCGTGTTTCTCGGCGCCATGGTCGGCGTCTCCTTCTTCCAGGTCATTCTAAGAAACCTCTTCCACACCGGCATTGAAGGGGCGGACACGCTTCTCCGGCACGGGGTTCTCTGGATCGCCCTGCTGGGCGCCTCCCTGGCGACACGGCAGGCCCGCCATATCCGGATCGATATCGTTTCCAGGCTGATTCCCGCCGCGCATCAAGCGTGGACTGAGGGGATCACCGGCCTGGCCGCCTTCGCGGTTTCGGTCTCGCTGGCCGGGGCGGGCTGGACCCTCGTCCGCCTCGAGCGGGAGGCCCGGACGGTCCTTGCCCTGGGAATTCCCACCTGGGTCGCTCAGGTCATCATCCCTTTAAGCTTCCTGCTGATTGCGTTTCGGCTGGGACTGATGACGCTTGAAAAGTTTCGGCCGCCCAAGGCCGAAGGGGATGAGACCCCGTGATCCCGGCCGCATCGATCGCCCTGATCCTCCTGGCCCTTCTCGGAATGCCGTTGTTCGCGGTGATCGGCGGGGCCGCCTTGTTGGGTTTTTATTCCGCCGAAGTCAACGTGGCCGCCGTGATGGTGGAGTTTTACCGGATGGCCAGCGCCCCGACCCTGCTGGCCATCCCCCTGTTCACCTTCGCGGGTTACCTGCTGGCGGAAAGCCGCGCGCCCCAGCGGCTGTTGGCGGTTTCCCGGGCCCTGGTCGGATGGATGCCGGGCGGCGTGGCCCTTGTGACGTTGATCACGTGCGCCGGGTTCACGGCGTTCACCGGCGCCTCCGGGGCAACGATCGTGGCCCTGGGCGGGCTGTTGTTTCCCATGCTCCTGCAGGAGGGGTTTTCAGAAAGGTTCTCCCTGGGACTGCTGACGACCTCAGGCAGTCTGGGTCTGCTGTTCGCCCCGAGCCTGCCCCTGATCCTGTACGGTTTGGTGGCCCAGACCCGCGTGGATCATCTCTTTCTGGCGGGATTTTTTCCGGGACTCCTGATCATCGCGGTTCTGTCCCTTGCCTGCATGCGCGCCGGAAGGGGCTTCGGCCTGAAAGCGGGCAGGCATCCGTTCTCTCTCGCGGATGCGGGTCGGGCGATTCAGGGCGCCGCCTGGGAGCTTCCGCTCATCCCCATTATCCTGGTTGGAATATACGGCGGGTTTTTCACGGCGACGGAGGCGGCCGCCGTTTCGGCGTTCTACCTCCTGGTCGTCGAGGTGTTCATCTACCGGGATCTGGGGCTGAGGCGGGACCTGCCGAGGATCATGCGCGAGAGCATGATCCTGGTGGGCGGCATCCTGGTCATCCTGGGCGCCGCCTTAGGGTTTACGAGCTTCCTCATCGATGAGGAAGTCCCCATGCGTCTGCTCGCCGTCGCTCGGGAGACGATCGACAGCCGGATTGTGTTTCTGATCGCGCTGAACCTGTTTCTGCTGGTCGTGGGGATGATAATGGACATTTTCTCGGCCATCATCGTGGTGGTTCCCCTGATTACACCCATCGCGCGGGAGTTCGGCATCGATCCGGTCCACCTGGGGATCATCTTTCTGACGAATCTGGAAATCGGATACGCGACGCCGCCGGTGGGACTGAACCTGTTCATCGCCAGTTACCGATTCGAGAGGCCGGTCACCGAGCTTTACCGGGCGTCGCTCCCGTTTCTCGGCCTCCTGCTGATTGCGCTCATCATCATCACCTATTGGCCCGGTCTGAGTCTTTTTCTAGTGGATTGGGTGACCGGCCGGTAAAGGCAATCCAGCGGGAGGCGCTTTTTGAAAGACCCCCCCCAAAAAAATCAAGGGGTTTGTTAGGATAATGGGAAGGTCGTGTCTTTGAATGGTCCTTTCCGGTGAGGGTTGATGGGCGCCAAGATTCTCAAGCGGTTCACGCACATGGTGGGCGTCCTCGTGATCCTCTCCGTCATCGTGTACTACATGCTGGGCCTCATGCCCGGCGACCCGGTCGACCTGCTCATCACCTCGCGGCCCAACATCACCTCCGAGGACATCGCGAACCTCCGCAGGCTGTACGGCCTGGATCAGCCCATCTACGTCCGCTACCTGAAATGGGTCCGGCAGGTCCTCTCGGGGGACCTCGGGTTTTCGCGCACGTACAAGCGCCCCACCGGCGAGATCCTCTTCAACCGAATCGGGAACACCTTCCGGCTGATGGGGACGGCCTTTCTGATCAGCCTGGTGGTCGCCATTCCTCTGGGGATATTCTCCGCGTTGCGCCAGTATTCGGTCTTCGACTACATGGTGAACTTGGGGGCCTTCGCGGGGATCTCGATCCCCGCCTTCTGGCTGGGTCTTCTGGCCATCATCCTGTTTGCCGAAATCCTGGGCTGGTTTCCGCCCGGGGGGATCCGGACGTACGGCCGCAGCTCGGCGGGCGATCTCCTCTGGCACCTGACCCTGCCCGCCGTCGTCCTCAGCATTCAGACCGTCGGCCGGTGGACGCGCTACATGCGGAACAGCCTGTTCGACGTCCTGCGGGCCGATTACATCCGTACGGCCCGGGCCAAGGGCCTGAGGGAGAGCGTCATCATCGGACGGCACGCGCTGAAGAACGCCTCCCTGCCGATGATCACCATCTTGGCCCTGTCCATCCCGGAGCTGTTCAGCGGGGCGCTCATCACCGAAACGATCTTCGCCTGGCCGGGGATGGGGCGGCTGCTCTACGACTCGGTGATCGGCTCCGATTACTACGTCGCGATGATCTCGTTCATGTGTCTGGCTACGCTGACGCTGTTGTTCAACATGCTCGCCGACTTCGCCTATGGCTTGGTGGACCCGCGCCTGCGGCGGGAATCCATCGCCTGAGGAATCACCGATTCCAAGGGGGCCTCCCCCCCAGGCGATCAGCGATAAAAAGGGGCCCGCCGGCTCCGGGGAATGACATGGTTTCCGGGATTTCACAAATCGCCGAATCCGCCACAACGACCCGGTCGGTCTGGCGGGACTTCCGAAGCCACCGCCTGGCGCTCGCCAGTGCGGCGGTCCTGGGCGTCCTCGCGCTCCTAGCGATCGGCGCGCCGCTGATCTCGGCCCATGTGACGGGGCACGCCTATGACACGACCGACCTGACGAACCTCTACGCGAAGCCCTCGATGCGTTACTGGTTCGGCGCGGACGAGCTCGGCCGGGACGTCTTCACCCGCATCCTGTACGGCGGACGGATCTCGCTCGCCTTCGGGATGCTCGCCGCCTTGGCGTCGGCGGTCCTCGGCGTCGTGATCGGCGGGATGGCGGGCTTTCACGGCGGGTGGATCGACAACCTCCTGATGCGTTTCACGGACTCCTTGCTTTCGCTCCCCATTTTGCCGCTGATGATCATCCTGTCGGCCGTCGATCTGGAAAAGGTGCTGGGCATGCCGCCGGGGGACTACCTCAGCATCCTGCGGCTCATCGCCATCATCGTGTTTTTCAACTGGATGATCATGGCGCGGCTGGTCCGAGCGGCGGTCCTGCGGCAGAAGCAGTGCGAGTTCGTCGAGGCGAGCCGGGCGATGGGGGCGGGGGACCTGCGGGTGCTCCTGCTCCACATCCTGCCGAACTGCGTCGCCCCCATCATCGTAACGGCCACGCTCTCGGTCGGCAACATCATCCTCTACGAATCCGTCCTGAGCTTCCTGGGCCTCGGCATCGTCCCGCCCACGCCTTCCTGGGGGAACATGCTGAACAACGCCCAGGAGTACCTGCGATCGGCCCCCTGGCTGGCGATCTACCCCGGCTGTTTCATCCTCTTGACCGTCATGGCGTTCAACTTCCTCGGCGACGGCCTGCGCGACGCCTTTGATCCGCATGGGCCGAAGGGTTAACAGGCGTTCCCGGTTTGCCTCGGACCCTTGACGCATGAGCCTTCCGTCGACGGCTCCCACGGGAAGCCGGCGGGCAAATGCCGCAAATCCCCTGGCCCCTTTCGGTCCTCTCGGGCCGAACGAGCCTATCATCGAATCCTCTCATCCGAACCCATCTTTGCTTTGAAACCTTCTCCTGATACGCTTACCCATTCGTAGGCGAAAGGATTTCGGCAGTCTCCGGGAACGACAGATGGCAAACCTTGAAACCATCCGAATTGGCCTGGGTGCGCTTTCGGCCAACCAGTGCATCCCCTGGCTCTGCCGGGAAACCGGCCTCTTCCGGGAAGAAGGCCTCGACGCGGTGATAACGTTCGAGCCGCCCGCCGTGCGCACGCTCGCGGTCGTCGTGGACGGCGAGGTGGACGTGGGATTGTTCGGCGGATACCCCGTCGTCCGGGCCGCCGTCGAGGGCAAGGACGCCGAGATCGTCCTCAACCTGAACGGCTTCAACCACCTGAGCATCGTCGCCCAACCGGGCATCGAGTCCCCCCGGGACCTCAAGGGCCGCAGGATCGGCGGGTTCAGCCTCAAGGGGAACGCGGACTTCACCCTCGACCTCCTCTTCGCCGAGTGGGGCCTGACGGGTAAACCCGGAGCCCCCGAGCGGGTCCCCTACTGGGACGGCTTCCAGGCCGCCTGCGAGGGCCTCCTCGCGGGCGAGGTGGAGGCAGCCATCCTGCCGCTGCCTTTCAGCGGCCGGGCCGTCAAAGCGGGCCATAACCTCATCTGGGACGGCCGGGGCATGACCTATCAGGGCGGCGTCGGCTTTGCGCTGAAATCGTTCGCGGCGGAGAAAAAGGAACGAGCCGGCCGATTCCTCCGCGCGTACTCCATGGGCGTCCGGCGGTTCAAGTCCGACCCGGACCTGGCCCGGCGCGTCCTGCGCGAGAACCTGCCCAGCATGGGGGACGAAGAGAACCTGGAGGCCACGTACGCCTTCTGGGCGGAGCACATCCCGGACCCGCCGGTCCCGTCCCTGGAGGGCGTCCAAGTCATCCTAGACGGGATGTCTGGCGACCTCCCGAAGGCCCGGTCGGTCCGTCCCATCGATTGCGTGGCAAAGGCCCTCTGGCCCCAATTGAAGGCGGATTGACAAATGGAGCCGGTTGAGATCAGCGCGGAGGACCTGTGGGCGAAGCTCGACGCCGGCGAGGAAATCCTCCTGCTGGACGTTCGCGAAAACGAGGAATCGGCCCGCTCACCCGGCCTGCCGGACGCCGTGCATATCCCCATGGGGGACCTCCCCGGACGCACGCACGAGCTCGACCCGGAGGCGGAGATTGTCGTCTGCTGCGCCCGGGGACAGCGGAGCGCCTCAGTGGCCGAATTCCTCCGTGGGCGGGATTTTGAAAACGTGCGCAGCCTGGCGGGCGGCCTGACGGCCTGGCCCCCCACGCCACCTGAAAGTTTTGGGAACGCATGAACTCCAAAGACTTCGACGCCCTGGCCAAAATGAGACCGCCCATCCAAAAGCGTCCCAGGATGACGATGGCGCAAGCCCTTCAACTCTATCTCACCATTGTCGGCTGGCTTCTGTGGATGGTGTTGGTGGGCTACTTCAGCCTTCGGGCGACGGACCGGCCCCTCGCGTTCAACCTGTCGTTCTCCACTTTCATTGCGGTTCTGACGTTCGTCGACCTATACGGTCTCTGGCTCGCCATCGGCAGATGGCGGGCGCTCAGGACCCCGGTGATTGCCCTGGGCAGGGAAGAATCCCCCGCTTCAGAGGGATCGGTGGAAGGCGGCGCTGATCCGGGTCCGGAATGCGCTGAACCCGGCCGACGGGACCCACCCGAAAAGCCGCGGGATGACGTGATCGAAGCAGGCCCCTTCCGCTCGCTGTCCGGCGATCCGGAGCGCCTGAAGAAACAGGTCATCTGGCTAGGCGTTGCGGCGGTGGCCGTGGCGATAGCAATCCTCGCCACCAGTCTGACGGGGTGGCCGATCTTTCTGCCCGGCACAGGGATGATCAAAGGGTCCATCGCCCTCGCGCTCTCGCTCTGGATCTTCGTCGAGCCCATCACCAGAGCGAAAGACGAGAAGTCCCGCGAGTCCGCGATCGTCGTCAAGACCGCGCTCGTCTTGGGACTGTTGTGCTTCGCTTCGGACCACTATTTCCCCTGGTTCGGCTCAGCCGGTGTCGCGGCCGGCGTCATCGGGGCCAGCATGGGAAGACGGGGGCCCGGGATCTACGCCGCCTTCATCAGCGCCGCCGCTTTCGCCCTGCAGTGGTGGGGATACACCGTCCAGTGAGGGCGCTTGCGCGTCGGCCAAGCTGCGGATGAAGGGGTCTGTGAGCGTCACAACCTTGGCGGCGCACACCAGTCCGTGATTGATTCGAACAGGCGAACCAGAGTGAAAGGGCAGGCGCGGGTCGGTTGATCCCCCCTCGAAGCCTTTCGCAAGATGCCTGATTAGATCAAGGGTGGGGCCGCGCCACACAAACGTACGATAAGCACATCCCCTCCAAGCGGGTAAGGCCAAGCCGGCGGCTCGGCCGCAAAAAGTTTTCGAGGGGGGGATTGGGGGGACCCACCCAACCGGGTGAAGTTTTTAAAATGTCCCCCCAAGGTCTTCAAGCTCGCGTCACTTCCACGCCGATGCCCGCTTCCCCGACGACCAAACCGTCCTTCATCACCACGTTTCCGCGGACCATCGTCAGGGTGGGCGCGCCGGTCGTCTCCATCCCGTCGAACGTCGTCCAGCCGCACTTGCTCACGACCCCATCATTCGTGAGCTTCTCCTTCCGGTCCATATCGACGATCAGCAGATCCGCGTCCGAGCCCGGCTGGAGGGTCCCCTTTTTCGGGAAGATGTTGTAGAGCTTCGCCGGCTGCTCGCACATCAATCGCACCAAGTTCTCCAGCGTAAGCCACCCTTCGTTCACCGCGTTCAGCATCAGGCGGGAGGTCGTATCGATCCCCGGGATGCCGAAAGGCGCCTTGTGGATGTTGTCCAGGCCGTTCTCCTTATCGGACTTCACGTGCGGGCAGTGGTCGGTGGCGATGATATCCACCCAGCCCTTGCCCAGGGCATCGCGCATGCCGTCCCGGACGGTTTCGGGGCGCGGCGGCGGCGTGAACTTGGCCCACGGCCCGCGCTTCTCGCCCTCCTCCTCGGTCAGGTAAAAATAATGCGGGCAGGATTCGGCGTAAACGGGGACGCCGCGCCGCCGGGCCGCCTGAACGGCCTTGAGGATGCGGGGCTGGCTCACGTGGGCGATGGTGGATTGGCAGCCGGTCAGTTCGGCCAGGTTGATGAGGTCCATCGAAGCCATGTACTCGGCCTCCATCGACCGCCAGTCCAGCATCGAGCGGTAGTCGGTCCGCCCGTCCCGGTCGATCTTCTCCTCCCCCAAGCGGCAAATGGAGTCGCTCTCGCAATGGTAGAGGCACGTCCCGCCGAACGATCCGACCTCCCGCATGATGTCCAGGAGCACGCCCTCGCTCAGCATGGGCGCGCCGTGGAGCTCGACCAGAAACCCCTTGAAGCCCAGCGCCCCGGCCTCCCACATGGGCCGGAGCTGATCCAGGTTGTCCGGGGCCAAGCCGCCGAGCTGGGCAAAATCAACAACGGACTTGTCCTTCAGGTATGCGCTCTTCTCGCGCAGCAAGTCGGCCGTAAAAACCGGCGGGAGGGTCCGGTGGTGCTCGATGACGGTCGTCGCGCCGCCGCGCGCAGACGCCTTCGTCCCGGTCGTGAAGTCCTCCCGCTCGGTGTGGCCCGGGTCCATCATGTGGACGTGGTCGTCCACCATGCCGGGCAGGACGAAGCGCCCCCCCGCCTCGATGACCGAATCGGCCTCGCCGTCGAGGTCGGACGTGACGGCCAAGACCTTCCCGTCCCGGATCAGTACGTGGCCCTCGTACGTCCCCAGGGAGTTGACGATCTTCGCGTTCTTGATGACGAGGTCGGGTTTCATGGCGGATCCCCTTTCAATTCAGAGGCCGTAACCGAGATTTATCCAATAAGACGCGGGAGGCTTTTTGAAAAACGCGACCCGGGTCGGTCCGCCCCCATGGAGCCCCGCGGGATGGACGCGTATCGGGATCAAATCTCTCGCCTCCCCTCCAGCGAGCGCGAGAGCGTCACCTCGTCGGCGAATTCTAGAGAAGCGCCCACGGGAATTCCCCGCGCAATCCGGGAAACTCGGACGCCCTTGGGCGCAAGACGCTTCGACAGGTACATGGCCGTCGCGTCGCCCTCAATGTTGGGGTTGGTCGCGATGATGGCCTCCCGGATTCCCCCCGCCTCGACCCGCCGCTCCAGGGAGGCGATGGTCAGCTCTTCCGGGCCGATGCCGTCCAAGGGAGAAAGCGCGCCCATCAGGACGTGATACCGGCCGCGAAACTCACCGGTCTTCTCGACGACAAAGACGTCCGCCGGCTCCTCGACGACACAGATCAGGGACGCATCCCTTTCGGGGTCCGCGCAATACGCGCAAAGCTCCCCCTCAGCGATGCCGTGGCATCGGGTGCAGAACCGGACCTTCTCTTTCATCTCCCGGAGGGCCGACGCCAGGGCCTCGACCTCCGCGCGGTCGCGCTTGAGGAGATGGAAGGCCATCCGCTGCGCGCTCTTCGGCCCAATGCCGGGAAGCTTGCGAAGCTCGTTCACCAAAGACCGGATAGCGGGGAATGGATCCAACGAGAGAACCTTTCGGCCGGCGAGCGCCGCTCCAATCGAAGAAGGGGTCCATGCGAAGAGCCCGCCGGCTCATACCGCGGCGCAACCATCGGGGTCCGCAACCGCTGAATCTTGTGGAAGGGCGGAACACGACGCCCGCCCGAAAGTTCGAATCGCTCAGATTTCAGGTCAACCCCGGAATATTGATCCCTCCCGTCAGCTTCGTCATCTGCTCGGTCATCATGTCCCTGGACTTCCGCAGGGCCTCGTTCACGGCGGCCGTGACGAGATCCTGGAGCATCTCCACGTCCTCTGGGTCCACGACCTCCTTTTCGATCTCGATGGAGACGACCTCCTGCTTTCCGGTAACGACGGCCTTGACCATCCCGCCTCCGGCCGTGCCCTCTACGGTTTGGTTGCCCAGCTCCTCTTGAAGCCGCTCCATGTCGGCCTGGAGCTTCTGGGCCTGTTTCATCATGTTTCCCATGTTTCCGAATTGACGGGCCATGATCCGGTCATCTCCTTAGGGTTTCCAAAGCCTCTCCCGCCGGAAAGCGGAGAGGGAGGCCCTAATCGGCGCGGGCCGCGTCGGGGGGCTCGTCGCCGCTTTCGGACCCGTCCCCGGTGTCGCCGAAGATTTCATCCGCGTCCCGAAAGATGTCTCCCATGAGTTCCAGCGGATCGGTTCCCGACTCCGCGGGACCGACCGCACGAACGCCGTTGTCCGGGGATCCGCCGGCCGGGGCGGCGTCCTCAGCCTCCGCGACCGGGACCAGCACGACCTTGTTCCCCTCGCCCCAAATCCGCCGGACGGCCTCCATGATGACAGCCTGATTGGTTTGCGCGCGCAGGAGGTTGTGTCGAATGACCCCGATCTTCACCTCGCCCCGGTCTGTCGATACTAGGTTTCCGCCTTCCAGATAATGCAAGACCGCCTTCTTGGATTGCCCCACCTCGTGCAGGAGCCTTTGCCAAAGCTCCTGCTGGTCCTCCCCCCCCCCGTCGGGCTCCGGAGGCGGGCCGGCTTCAGGCGAAACGGCGTCGGGCGTCCCGCCGCCGGCCGAACCACCGGGCGGAGGGAGAGGAGCGGCATCCTCTAAGGCGGCCGTATCTTCTTCTACACCGGAAGCGGTCCCGGATTTCTCCTCCGCTTCGGCCGTTGCGCGCCCTTGCTTACCCCCCCCCCCCCCGAGGGCGGCCTCGACCTCGCCGAGCTTTGTCATGACCGCTTCGAGGGAGACCGAGGGCCTGAGGCCGGCCATGCGCAGCAGAGACATCTCCAGAACCGGCTGGGGACTCGCGGCCAGGCGGACGTCTCGCTCGAGGTCCATCGCTATCCGGAAGCACCGGTGTAGCCTTTCCCGGCCGAAGGTCTTCGCCAAGGCCGTCAACTCCCGCGCTTCCTCAGGCGTCAGGTCCAGCAACCCGGACGGGTCCGGATTGTCCCCCCCGCCCTCCCCCGCCGAGACCATCTCCGCCACGAGAAGATCCCTGAAAAAAACCATGAGGGAGATGCAAAACTGCTTCAGGTCCTGACCTTCACGGAAAATGTCCCGCACCGCCTCGAGCAGCCCCTGCGTCTCTTCGCGCGCGATCGCGTCGGCGATCTTCCGGACAATCGATCCGGAAACGAGACCGAGGGCGTCGGAGACCTCCTCCTCCGCCAGCGTCCGGCCCCGCTCTTCCCCCCCCGTGTACGCGACAACCTGATCGAACAGGCTTTGGGCGTCCCGCATGCTGCCGTCGGCGGTGCGCGCGATCAGATGGAGGGCGTCCCGTTCGATGTCGATCCGTTCGCCTTCCGCAATCCGCGCGAGCTGATCGATGATGACGCCGGGGGGCAGGCGGTGGAAGTCGAAGCACTGGCAGCGGGAGCTGATGGTGGCCGGAATCTTTTCGGGCTCCGTCGTGGCGAAGATGAAGATGACGCCCTCCGGGGGCTCCTCCAGGGTCTTCAGCAGGGCGTTGAAGGCAGGTTTGGAGAGCATGTGGACTTCATCGATCACGTAGACTTTGCGCCGGCCCCGGGCGGGCGCGTACCGCACCATCTCCCGCAGATCCCGGATGTCCTCCACTCTGTTGTTGGAGGCCCCGTCGATCTCCAAAACGTCGGGATGGCGGTCCTCGATGATCTCCAGACAGGAAGAGCACTCGTCGCAGGGCTCGACCGGGAGAGGCTTGCCCTCCGCCTCGGCCGCGGCGCGGACTTCGCAATTGACCGCCTTGGCAAACAGCCGGGCGACGGTCGTCTTCCCCACACCTCGGGGGCCCGAAAAGATATATCCGTGCGCGATACGCTCCTTCCGAAGGGCGTTCTGCAGCGTCCGCCGGACGTGGTCCTGGCCGGTGAGCCCCTCGAAGGTCTGGGGCCGGTACTTTCTGGCGGTCACCTGGTAGGCCACGGAGCGGGACACCTCTTCCGGGGAGCGGGTTCAGGGGGCGGGGGGGGGGGGCCCGGCCGACTCCCGGACCCGTCCGCGTCAACGCCGGCCGAGAGGCCGGACCGGCCCGCCGCAGGGTCAAGGGTCGTGCACCCCACATTGACCGCCCCGTCCGGAGGCGTCCGGGGTGGTCGGCTCAGGCTAGGCAACCTCGCGGCGCACGGAACGCATTGTATACCGCTGCTTCCTTTCGGATCTGACGGGGTTCACAGGCAGCCCGTCGCACAAGACCCAGCCTTCGACGCCTTCCACCCGGGATCATCCACCCGAACGATTCGGCCGCTGTGGGGGATTCGGCCCCGCATGTAGCGGATTTCGGGCGACAGGGCACCGCTAACGCCCCGCCTAGCACGACCCACTGTTTTTCTGGCGGAGAGAGAGGGATTCGAACCCTCGAGGCAGTTTTACCCGCCTACACGATTTCCAGTCGTGCACCTTCAACCGCTCGGTCATCTCTCCGGTGATCACTCGCCTAAAACGAGTGTTCGTGGAACCCCGAGGCTCCGCGAGATTTCATGGCCGTTCTTGGCGGTGGAATAAGTCACCGGCAACCTACTCTCGGCTACTGATAATTCGCAAACAGCGAACCGGCGGTTCGCAGGTGACTACTCGGAACACCAAAGCCACGACCTATCCAGGCTTTCATTTTCCCATAGCGCGTTTCAGGAGAGTCAGATGTTACCTTGACACTCACCGGATTCACAAATCTATCACTAATTTTGCCCATCGGCCAGCAGATCGCAAGGAGTGCTTGCCGGAAAAGAGAAGGTTATCCCGTGAGATATCGGAAACCACGATTCCGAGCGAGAAAGATCGTGAGATTCCCACTGAAACTGGGAAAATACAGGGAAATACGAATATGGCTGATAACCGCTCGCCTCGCCTAATTCTAGAACCCCCTAGAAATCATGGCGGTTGACGGATTTAAGCCATAGATCGCCGAATCAAAAACAGGGAATTTACAGGGACTTCTCAGATTTTCGCTCCCCATCAGACACCAAACCGAAAGTCTATCGAAAATCCTAACTCTCAAACTGGACCGGTTTCAGGGGGGCAGGTCAGCCGCCCTCCAGGGGATCTCGTTCCAGCTTCGGGAGGGGGAGGTGGAGCTTGGCCGGGGTGGACGGAAACGGCCAGAAGGAGCTGGCCGATGTGCTGGCCGGCGTCCGGCCTGCGGACCGGGGGCAGGTCCGGCTGGCGGGGCAGGAGGTCTTGAACCGGTCCCTGCGCTCGATCCTAGAGTCGGGCATGTTCCAGGTCCCGGCCGACCGGCACGGCGTGGCCCTGATAATGGATTTCAATGTGATGCGGAACTTCATCCTGAAGTCCTACTACCAGTCCCCGTTCAGCCGGGCCGGCTGGGTCGACCGCGGCTAGGTCACCGGCCACGCCCAGAAGCAGATGGAGGACTACGACGTCCGGGGCGACGGCGCGGCTGTTTTCGGGGGGCAACCAGCAGAAGATGGTCCTGGCCCGGGAGCTCCATCACGAGCCCCGGGTCCTGGTGCTGTACGAGGGGGCCATCATGGGCGAGTTCAGCGGAGACCATGTAGACCTGGAGCGGCTGGGGCTCCTCATGGCCGGGGTCCGGACCCCGGCGGCCGAGGTGAAGTAACGGGGCCGCGCAGCCGGATCGGACCCGAAAAAGTGCTACACTCGGATCCAAGCAAAGCAAGAAATCCAGCGGGATCCCTCATTGAAAGCAGGGAGAAAAAATATGCCCGACGGCGAATTTGACGGCATCATCATCGGAAGCGGCTATAACGGCCTG
>CAYRGS010000076.1:4689-17892 GCA_964423875.1 uncultured bacterium | reverse complement strand
CCGGGGGCCGTCACCGTGGACGTCACCGACAACGGTCCGGGGATTCCCGAAGAGATTCAGTCGAGGATATTCAAGCCGTTCTTTACGACGAAAGACGTGGGCGAGGGGACCGGCCTCGGGCTGCAGATCGTAGAACGCATCGTGTGTGAGAATTACAAGGGCGAGATCACGCTGGACTCGAAACCCGGCGAAACGCGGTTCCGGGTTCGTCTGCCCATCTCCGGCGGTTGAGGGCCGGAAAGACCTCGTTTATCCGCAAGTCTTCAATCTTCCAACCCGTGTTTGGATGGAGCCTCAGGGCGGCGCGCTTCCCGGCTTCCGGATGAGCGTCGAGAGGTCGGGCACCTTGTCCACTCCCGGCACTACGGGGACCTCGGCAAAGGGCTGCCCGAAGGGGCGGGTGGCGTCGATCCCCATCACGGCGGAGTAATTCGGCTCAGGGGTGGATGGGTCCAAAGGTCCGGAACCCATCCCGGGAACGATGATCACGTCCCGGTCCGCCTGAACCCGCGTGGTGGCGGCCCAGAGCACCTTCACATCATCGTGGATGTCGATGTCCTCGTCTACGACCACCACCAACTTCGGGCGCTTGGTGCTGCCCAGGGCCGCAAGGATGACGTTCCGGGGCTGCCCTTTGTAGCGCGGCGTCATGGAGACATAGCAGGAATACTCGCAGCACCCGGAGGCCGGAAAGGAGACCGCCTTCACTTCCGGAAACTTGGCCTTCAGCTCCCGATAGAGTGAAATCTCGTTGGGAAGCTGCTTGAGGAAGTGATTCTCGGTCATCGGCGGCCCCGTAAGCCCCGCGTGGAAGATCGGAGCGCGCCGGTGCGTGACGGCGGTGACCTCCATCACGGGTCTCGAGCCCGCCGGACCATAGTACCCGGAGAACTCCCCCAAGGGGCCCTCGTCCTCCCGGACATGGGGAAGGAAACGGCCCTCGATGACGATCTCCGACGTCGCTGGGACTTCCAGGTCCACCGTCCGGCATCGCACGACCTCGACGGGTTTCCCTCGAAGACCTCCGGCCAGGGTCAGCTCGTCGACGCCGTAAGCCGCCTTGACCTGCGTAGCCAGCATAATGACCGGATCCACGCCCTGGGCGATGGCGACCTCCAGCGCCTCGCCCCGCCGCTCCGCCTTGTTGATCTGGAGGCCGAGGTGTTGATGGATGTTGGACAGGACGCCCAGGCGGTTTCTCCCTTTGCGCTGCATCCGGTAGATGCCGGCGTTCTTCCCGCCCGTCTCGGTGTCTTTGGAGATCTGCACGCCGTGCGTGATGAAGGCGCCGCCGTCCTGCTCGCAGTACGTCGGAATCGGCAGCCGGGTCAGATCGACCTCGTCCCCCTCGTACACCACCTCCTGGCAGGGACCCCGGTCCGTCAAGACAGGGTCGATCGGAGAATGGATTCCCTCGTGGAAGCGATCAAAGGCCTCCCCGGGCGCGTACTCCAGCGCCCGAAGGACCCGGCGGCGCGCAGCGAACAGCCCCCCGACGGCCGGGATGTCGAACCCTTCGACCTGCTCGAAAAGCAGCGCCGGGCCCTGCTCGTCGGACGTCTTGCGGATGTAGGCGGCGATCTCGTAGCGGACGTCCACTGGGGACGTCACCCGGACCAGGTCGCCTTCTTCCTCCAGACACGCCAGAAATTCCCTGGGGTCGTCGAAAGGCATCGCCCCCTCCAAAAATCCGGCCTCCGGCCCTGACGGGGACGGACCCGAAAGGGCTAGGAGGCTGTTTTCTCACACCATCTTCGAGCGTCTTACATGCCCGGCTTCGCGGGCACGAATTCATTCGTATAGTACCGTTTCAAGGCCAGCGGGTTCTTGAGGCCGCTGTACTTGGACAGGAGGTCGATAGTCTCCGCCCAGTCTTTCTTGGCCATCCAGCCCAGAGGTTTGCCGGTCGTATTCGAAGTGTGAACCAGCGAAAGGACGTTTTTCACCACTTTCAGAGCCATGACCGGATCCTTCACGGTCAGGGGCGAGCGCTTGCGGATGGCCGCGACGGCCGCCTCCGGGTCCTTCAGGCTGGCCGCCACGCTCTTGCTCATACCGCGCAACAGCCGCCGAAGGGTCTCAGGATTTTTCGCGATGAACTCATCATGCGCGAGCAGCCCGGTTCCCAGGACGTTCAGCCCATTGTCCGCATACGACATGTAGCTCACCTTCGCCCCCTTCGCGCGAAGGAACGGCACGTTGTCCGGCCAGTAGGCGATGATGCCGTCCACATCGCGGTTGAGAAAGGCGGTGTTTCGCGCCGCGTACGAGACGTTGACAAAGTTAATCTTGGACGGGTCCACGCCGTTGCGTTTGGCCAGGGCCGGGAAAAGCGCCGTGCCCGAGTCCGACGCGGCCCTTCCCACCTTCCGGCCTTGCAGGCCTCTCAGGTCCTTAATCCCAAGATCTGAATGCACCATTACGCTCAGGGGACTCGACTGTTGGTAGCCGTAGATGACCTTCGCCGCCGCGCCCTGGCTGATGAACTTGGCCGCCGTGCCCGAGTCCGCAAAGCCGACGAGGAGCTTCTTGGCCGCGAAGAGCTTCATGTTGCCCCTCGATCCGCGGCCGTCTATCAAGTTCAGGTCGATCCCCTCCGCCGCATAGTACCCCTTCTCCAGCCCATACATGACAGGGGCGATCGACGGCGTGAAGAGCCAGCTGTACTTCACCGTCAGCTTCTCCGCGCCGAAGCCGGCCCGCGGGCCGAGGAAGAGCAGGAACGCCGCCGAAAGCGCCACCATCCATGAAAACCCCATTCTTGGAACTCGATGCATGGTCTTCTCCCTCCTTTCGTTGAACCCTTCACCATATCGTCCAGAGGGGGTCTGAAAATTCATCCCCAGAACGACCGAGCCCCCCCTCGCGGCGGCCCCCTCCCCGCTCTCCAGCGCCTCAACCTTCGCAAGCACGAAGCCGGGTCAAGAAAATGCCGCCGCACCGTGTTCCTGTTGGATCGAAGCGATGATATTGGATCGCACAAATTATGTCAACTGTCGTTATTTCGATAAGGGGAATGCATTCTTTTGATGGCATGAACTCATCGGCTTGGCTTCGGGCGCCTGCTCGGCCAAGGGTCCGTCAATCCAGATCCAGGAGCCGCGCCGGGTTTTGATGGGCCATGGTCCGGACGGCGTCTTCCGACACCCCCTCGGTCAGGAGCGACTCGATGAAGATGCGGAAGCCCTCCGGGGGCGGTGGGTTGTACATGGTGGCGATGTCGGTGACGAGGACGCAGTGCTCGGGCCCGACTTCGTGAAGCCGCCCGGCTAGGACCTTGGGGGGATGGGTCCACCAAAGGGGGGTGAGGGGAAGGTAGGAGTATTCGGCGATGACCCCGCGCTCGATGAAGCGCTTTTGCACGTCCGGACTCACGTTGGGAATGGCGAAGTTGACGTGCTGAAGGACGATCTTCCGGACGCCGATCTCGAGGGCGCGGGTCACCAGGGCCTCGGTTTCGTCCATATCCAGATGTCCCGTCCCCAGAATGGCGTTCTCGTCGCGGATCAATTCCAGGATGGGATCGAGCGCCGGCTTGAGGTTTCCCTCCCCGTCCAAAACGGTGATGCCCTCGACCGGGATCTTGAAGGTCGAGTCGTACCCGGCGAACGTCGGTCCCCCCATGACGCGGATGTGGTTCTCCGCCGTCACCGTGGGCATCCAGACGACCTTGGCGCCGTACTTGAGCTCGGACTCGACGATGTAGGGGTTCAGCCCTCCCTGGTAGGAATTGAGGGCCAGGCCCCCGAAGACCTCGACGCCGGGGACGATCTTCCGGGCGTAGTAGGCCCGAATGGCGGTGGGCGAGTGGTGGTCCTTCACGACGACGCCCCGCATCCCGGCTTCTTTCGCTAGGGCCGCTGTCTCGGCGTCGTCGTAGGGACGCTGAAACAGGCAGGGGGCGGTGTGGACGTGGAGGTCAATCGCCCCCGTTAGAAGGTCCGCGCCCCGGCCGGGCGGACGAAAGCTCACGCTCCAACCTCCTGTTTCTTCCCAGATTCTCGCTTGGAGACCGAAACGGGAGTCAATCCCGTGTCGGTGCCCCGAGCCGATGGACACGTCCGCTAGTCAACGTCGATCCCGAACAGCCGCGCGGGCGTTTCCGTCAGGATGGCGCGCCTTTCCGGTTCAGACAAGTCCGGGAAGTCGCGGACCATCTAGACACAGGCGGACAGGTTGTTGCGGGCCGAAAAACGAAAGTAAAGGGGTCCAGTCTTTTGTTGATAGAAAAGAGACCCAATTACCTTCATCCGCGCCTTGAATCTTCAAAAGAAAAATTAGTCAATTAAAGAATTGACCCCTTTGCTTTTCATCTCGACGCCCTTCCGCTCCATGAGGGCGAGGTGGTCGTCGGTCCGCCAAGGCGTCAGGGTCTCCGCCACCTCGGGGGACTTCCCCCGTTTGACCATGCGGTGGATCTCGTGCAGGTAGTCTTCCGGGAATTTATGGGCGGGAACGTCGAACTTCAAAGCGGGGGTCTCCCTTAGACAACATGGATGGGCTTTGACAGAACAGCGCCGCTTTCTCCTCCGGGCCGCTCCCGGAGCACCCCCACAGGTCCTATGTTCTCATGGAATCCGGCGCCCTCTCCGGATCTCGGGACACGGGTGCTTGTTCGCCCCTACACCCCCGACCCGACCACAGTTGATTGTGAAATGGGGATAGCGCTAGAATATTCTACGGATATGGAATCCGTCAACAATCACGCCCCGATTTGGCGGTTCCCCGGGGCCGTTTCGCTTGCCCGTATTCGGGCTCCCTTCAAAATCTTTTGGGGGTTTCTTCTGTGCCGGTGGTTCCGACGGAGTCAAGGAGAACGACGATGGAAACGCCTGCGAACGGGACCGAGATTCAGCCCTTCATCACGACGACGGGCCGAAAGACACAAACGCCTCACCACGTGCAGATTCGGGTGTACTACTGGGACGGCCGGTTGCTCGGCACCTCCCCGTTTCCGAAAACGAACCGGGACTGGGTCCATAACCTCATCGCGAATCCCAACGTGGGGATTCAGACCGAGACCCGGGCCGTGAAGGCGACTGCCAAGGTGCTCGAGAAGGACGCGGACCGGGAGGCGAAGGAGGCCGTTGCGAAGTTTCGGATCGGCTGGCGTAGCCGGACGTGCCCCGTCTTCGAGCCCGAGGTCGACGCGTTCGTGGAATTCTTCCTGGAAGGGCCGCCGGAAAACCTCTTCGACGACGCGAGCGTGATACACTCGCCCGCGGCCGATCCCCTGCCCGATTCGACACTAGAAGAAGTCATGGCGCGGCAGGCGCGGGGCGAGTGTTATCCCAAGCAGATATCGGAAGAGAAGAGGCGGCTTCCGGAATCTCTGGCGGGATAATTACTAAGGCGGTCACTTTATAGTTGACATGTCATTCTGAGCGGAGCGAAGAATCGCGCATTGTTGTTGTACCGATTGTCGGATCACGCTACGGGAAGGGCCGCGGCCAGACCCTTCGCTGCGAGGCGACTTCAGGCCTTCCTTGCCGGACGCTGTTCGCCCGTTGCTCAGGGTGACAAAGGTGTCAAGTATTTATCGCTCCCCGTAATAAACCGGCGCGGGCGAGCCGCCTGCCGATGGCGTCCCCTCTCTTCTCCGCCAGTCCGAAGATCAGAGGCTCGACAGGTGCAACGGTGCCAGTGGGCGAAGGGCGGGCTTTCGACCCGCTACCACGACGAGGAGTGGGGTGCGCCGGTCCATGACGACCGGACGCTGTTCGAGTTTCTCATCCTCGAAGGCGCCCAGGCCGGGTTGAGCTGGGACACCATCCTGAAAAAGCGCGAAAACTACCGCGCGGCCTTCGACGGTTTCGACGCCGCGATCGTCGCCGGGTACGGCAGCCGGAAGGTGAATCAGCTCCTCGCCGACCCCGGCATCGTCCGCAACCGCCTCAAGATTGATTCCGCCATCCGGAACGCCGGGGCCTTCCTGGGCGTCCGGGAGGAGCTCGGGAGCTTCGACGCCTACATCTGGGAGTTCGTCGGGGGGCGGCCCAAGGTGAACGCTTGGCGCTCGGCCAATGAAGTCCCCGCCCGGACGCCCGAATCCGACGCTATGAGCAAAGACCTGAAGCGCCGGGGGTTCAATTTCGTCGGCTCGACCATCTGTTACGCCTTCATGCAGGCCGTCGGGATGGTCAACGACCACACGGTGGATTGCTTCCGGTATGGCGAAATCGGTGGTGGGGGCTGACCTCAATGCGTCATTGTGAGAGTTGGCGGCCCGTTTTCTCCGCTACGACTTCCTGAAATGGGGTGCCACTGGTAGCAGGTCTGCCAGTGGCACCTTTTTCCATTTGGCTATTCAGTGGAGGCACCCGCGGACAGACACAACCGTGTCGCGCTGCCAGTGACACCACATATTTTATCTGCTGGGCGAAGGAAAGCCCCCCTAGAAATGTCCGTCAAGGAGGCCCGCGTTTGAAGATGCCTGGAATCCTGCCCGCCGATTGGGACGCGCGGCGGGAGTGGATGGCCCTGCCGTTCGAGGAGGCCGAGTACGAGAACCGGCTGAGTCGGCTTCGGCGGCTCATGGGCCGCCGGGACCTCGCGGCCCTCCTCCTCTTCGCCGCGCCCAAGCAGAGCGGCAACGTCCGTTGGATCTCAAACTTCGACAGCTACGTCGGTTACAGCTTTCTCCTCCTTCCCCGCGAGGGCGAACCTGTGTTGGGGACGGATTCGCTCTTCCGCATGGAGCCCATCCAGAGCGGCGCATGGATGACTTGGGTGCGGGACTACCGGCCCGCCCGGCCCGTCGCCGCCGACCCGGACGAGCTCCCGGGCCATCTCAGGGACGCCGTCTCGGTCCTGCCCGCCGGAGGCCGCGTCGGTTTCGTGGGCGAAGACGCTTTCCCCTTCGCGCTTTCGTCGAGGGTCCGGGAGATCATCCCACCGGAGCGGATCGTCGAGGCGACGCACGATTACCTGGCCGAGAAGGCCGTCAAGAGCCCGGCCGAGCTGGCGGTCATCCGCAGGGTCGTCGGGATGGGCGTTGAGGGCCTCATGGCCGCCCGCGATACCGCCCGCCCGGGCGTGACGGAGAACGAGGTGGCGGCGGAAGTGGTGGCGGCCATGTTCCGGGCGGGGTCGCAGAACCTGTACGGCCCGTTTCCGGTCTGCCTCGTCTCGGGCAAGCGGACCCTGCTCAAGAACGTCGCCCCGACGGACCGGAAGCTCGAAAAGGGCGACCTGCTCTTCTTGGATATCGAGCCGGAGTGGGAAGGCTACGGGACGGACCTGGCCCGGGTCATCAAGGTGGAGGAGACGGCGCAAGGGGGCGAGCTGAACTTCCTCGAATGCGCCCGCTTGGGGCTCCTGGCGGCCATCGAGGCGACCGCGCCGGGAAAGACCCTCGGCGAGGTGGACTCGGCGGCGCTGCGGGTCGCGGACGGGATGGGATACGCCGGACGCTATGACTTAAAAGGCCACGGTCTCGGGACGACGAAGTTCCGCGACCTTCCCCGGCCGGTCGAGAAGGATTACGTCCTCCGGCCCGGCGAGACGGTCAATTACGAGAGCATCCTCCTGGATGAACGCTTCGGCTGCGCCACACTGGAGGACACAGTCCGGATCACGGAGACGGGCCGCGAAGTCCTGAGCCGCTGCGAGCACAGGTGGTGGTGAGGGAGGAAGGCTCTAGTGGCGGAGGGGGCGAGGCATGCCTTGAAGGCCGGTTTGTCTCCCTGGGACACGGGACGGCCTCAGAACGGACCTTCGAAGGGCTTGACGGTGCTCCGGACGAGCTTCGCGCCGCGGTCCTGCTCGCAGACCTCGAGCGCCGTTTTCTGGATCTCCTGCGCGCCGGGATAAAACTTCTCCTCGAGGGCCATGCTGCTGGGAACCGAGGAGTCCGGCCAGGTCACCCGGCGGGGACTGGCCTTGAGGGAGTCGAAAATCCGCTCGGCGGCCAGGGCGATCACCTCCCCGGAGATCCCGCACGGGCCCCAATCGGCGTCGGCCACGACGAGCCGGCCGGTTTTGGCCGCCGACCCCAGGAGGGTGTCGGTGTCCAGGGGGCGGAGCGTGCGGATGTCGATGACTTCCGCCGACAGGCCGGATTCCTTCAGGGCGTCGGCCGCTTTCACCGCTTCCGTCACCATCGGTCCCACGGCCGCCAGGGTCACATCGCTCCCTTCCCGCAAGACCCGGGCCTTGCCGATGGGCGTGAGGCAGGGTCCCTCCGGAACGCTCGCCTCGTCCTCATGAAGCCACCGGTGCTCGATGTAGATGACGGGGCCGTCTTCCTGGACGGCCGCGAGGAAGAGGCCCTTGGCGGCCTCCGGGTCGGCCGGGACGACGGTCTTCAGCCCGGGTATGCGGGCGAACATCGCGTGGTGGCTCGCCGTGTGCTGTGGCCCGTTGCCCCAGCCCCGCCCGACCACTGCCCGGATGACCAACGGCATCCGCATCCGCCCGCCGAACATGCTCCGCCAATGGGCCGCGTGGTTGACGATCTGGTTGATCGACAGCATGACGAAGTCCATCCGGTGGTGAACCAGGATCGGCCGCATGCCCTGGGCCGCGGCGCCGAGGCACATGCCCGTGAGTGCCTCCTCGGCAAGCGGCCCCTCGACCACCCGGTCCGGTCCGAACTTCTCGATCGCGCCCTCCAGCGTCGCCCAGACGCTCCGGGGCGAGGTGATCCCGACGCCGATGAGGAAGACCGCGGGGTCCGCCTCCATCGCCAGCAGGGTGGCGCTATGGACGGCCTCTCTAAACTTCATCGGGCGGCCCCCTCCGGAAGGAGACGCTCGGGAAACGGGGACGACCGGGCGAATTCGAGCGCCTCGTCGATTCTCGACGCGATCTCCCGATCCATTTCGGCCGCTTCGGCTTTGCTCACCAAGCCCTTCGCCCTTTCCAGCGGCTCATGCGCCCGCCAGCGATCGACTTCTTCGGCGCTCCGGTAGTCCAGGTAAAGGTCCTCGCTCGGCCCGCAGTGCTCGAGGAACCGGTAGGTCAAACATTCCAGGAACGCCGGACCGTCCCCCCTTCGGGCGCGGGCCGCTGCGTCCGCAGCGGCCTCATGGACCGCCCGGACGTCGTTGCCGTCGACGCGGACGCCGGGGATTCCGTAGGCCTCCGTGTAGCGGTAGAGCTCGGGCTGGACTTGGCGCTCAGCGATCGGGGTGTCCACGGAATAGAGGTTGTTCTCGCAGACAAAGAAGATGGGCAGCTTGCGCAGGGCCGAGATGTTGAGGGTCTCGTGAAACACCCCTTCCTCGACGGCCCCGTCGCCGAGACTCACGACGGCCACCGAATCCCCCCCACGCATGCGAATCGCCAGGGCCGCGCCGGCCGCATGCGAGATCGAGCCGCCGACGATCGCCGAGGTGCCCATCACGCCGGCCTCGAGGTCGATCAGGTGCATGGACCCGCCCCAACCCCCGCTGCATCCCGTGGATTTGCCGAACAGCTCGGCCACCATCGCGTTCAAATCGCCGCCCTTCGCCAGGTACCACCCGTGCGAGCGGTAATACGGGAACACCGGATCTTCGCGCCCGAGGGCCTCGCACACCCCGACGGCCACCGCCTCGTGGCCGATGCAGAAGTGCGTCGGGGACCGGACCTCCCGCTCGGGATAGATCGCGGCAATCCGCTCCTCCACGCGGCGGATGAGGAGCATTTGGGCGTAAAGCCGCCGGTTCAATTCCCGGGACGCGGAATCCATACGCTCATCCCTGATAGAAATCGCATACGCAGCTCACCACGTAATCGACCTCCTCGTTCGTAAGGAACGGGTGCGCCGGCAGGGAGACGATCTCGCCGGCCTGCGCCTCCGCCTCCGGAAAGTCGCCCTCATGATAACCCAACGCGCGTCCGGGCTTCTGGAGATGGAGCGGAATCGGGTAATGGACCTTGGCCTCGACGCCGCGCTCCACAAGGTGCGTCAGCAGCGCATCCCGCCTTTGCGCCCGGACGATATAAAGCTGGAAGGTGCTTCGCTTGTTCTCCGGGCGCGGCGGGATGGAAATTTCGGGCGTCTCCTTGAGCCCCCGATCGATCCGCTCCGCGATCTCGTTGCGCCGGTCGTTCCATGAGTCCACCCGGTCCAGCAGCCGGTTGGCCACGACCGCCTGCACGCTCTGAAGGCGCTGGTTGACCCCCCAGATCTCGATCTCGTCCCGGTTGATCATCCCGTGGTTGCGGTAGAGGCGGAGCCACCGGGCGGCCTCGTCATCGTCGGTGACCAGCGCGCCGCCATCCCCCCACACGTGAACTGGCTTGAGCGGGTGCAGGCTGAACGCCGCCATGTGGCCGGCCGAGCCCGCGGGTCGTCCGTCCACCTTTCCGCCGAGGGCGAGACACGAGTCCTCGATGACGGAGAGGCCGCGACGCCCGGCGATCTCCATGATCTCCGGCAGGTTCGGGGCCAGCCCAGCCCAGTGCACGGGCAGCAAGGCCTTCGTCCGGTCCGTGACCGCCTTCTCGATCTGGCGCTCGTCGATTTGGAGCTCGTCGTTCACGTCCACAAAGACCGGCGCCGCTCCCACGGCGACAATGGCGCCCACGGTGGCGTAGAACGTGTTCGGCTGGGTAATCACCTCATCGCCCGGGCCGACGCCGAGGGCCTTCAAGGCGAGAATCAGGGCGTCGGTCCCCGTGTTGGTCGCGACGATGTGCTGGACGCCGACCATTTCCCCCAGCCGCCGCTCGAACTCCTGAACGGGGGGGCCGAGGGTGAAGGCGGCCGTTTTCACCAGGTCGCGCAGGTCCCCGAGGATGGCCTCGGTCTCCACCTCCCCGAACTGCCGCTCCAGGTAACTGAATGGAACCTCGTGCCGCATGGGGGTCACGCCTCGTAGAACGAGCGCACGCCCTGGATGACGGCGTCTCGCTGGTCCCGGGTCAGCTCCGGGTACAACGGCAGGCTGACGACCCGCCGGGAAAGGGAATGGGCGACCGGAAAATCCTCCGGCCGGTGGCCCAGGGCCCTCGCCGGCGCTTGCTGGTAGAGGGGAACGGGATAATGGACCTTGGCGTCCACGCCTCTGGAGTGCAAATGCCGGACCAGATCGTCCCGGCGGTCCGCCCGGATCATAAAGGTCTGATAAACGTGCAGGCATCCGGGCGCCTCGTCGGGCACGCCGACAAGGTCCCTCAGCGCTTCGCAAAACTCCTTGGCGATCTCCCGTCTCTCTCGCGTCCAGTCGTCCAGGTAGGTCAACTTGACGCCGCACACGGCGGCGTGGAGGGTGTCCATCCGGTCATTGTCGCTCCAGAACTCGCACGTGTCCCGGTCCCGCATGCCGTGATTGCGCGCCTTGAGGAGCCACTGGCTGAGGGCCTCGTCATTTGTGGTGATCACCCCGGCGTCCCCATAGGCATGCAGGTTTTTGAGCGCATGGAGGCTGAAACAGCCCAGCCGCCCCAGGCCTCCTACGCGGCGGCCGTGATAGGTCGCGCCGACGGACTGGGCGGCGTCCTCGATCACCGGAATCCCGTGACGCCCGGCTGCTTCGAGGATCGGGTCCATGTCGGCCGATTGGCCGGTCAGGTGAACGGGCATGATTGCCTTCGTCCGGGACGTAACGGCCCCCTCCAGCCGCTCCGGGTCCAGGTTCATCGTTTCCTCGTCTACGTCGACGAACTCCGGCCGTCCCCCCACCATGGCCACCGCGCCAGCCGAAGCGATAAAGGAGTTTGGGGCGGTGATGACCTCATCCCCCGGTCCAATATTCAGTGATCGCAGCGCCAGGATGAGCGCCGCCGTTCCACTTCCTACGCCCACCGCGAAGCGCGTCCCGCAGTACGCCGCAATCCGCTCTTCGAAATCACGCAACTCCGGCCCCAGGGCGTAGCCTCCGTGGTCGAGCACGCGCTCGATGGAGGTCATCAACTCCTGTTTGATCCGATGCGCCTGTTTCGGTAGGTCGACGTAGGGAACCGCCGGACGGTCACTCATGGCCGGCCTGGAAGATCGACAAGTGCATGGTTTCCCTCTTCTCCTGAAGTGTCCGCAGCGCCGGGCCGCAGAAAGTTTTCCGGGGGGGAGCCCCTTGGAGGGCTCCCAACCCCATGGGAATCAAGCCTTTAGCGCTTCCTTCTGAAGCGTGACGCCCAGTCCCGGGCCATCCGGCATCCGGAGGTCGCCGTCCTCGATGGTCAGGCCTTCGGCCACGTCTTCCGCGAGGCGGTAGAAGCCGTTCATCTCCGCCGGCAGCTTCAGGTGTGTCAGGGAGATGGCCAGGTGCGCCTCGGCGGCGTTCTGGATGGCGCCGGCGAAGCCGTGGCCGACCGTCATGGGCACGCCGGCCGTCTGGCAGATGGCCGCGATCTGAAGGGCGGGATAAAAGCCGCCCACCTTCATGATTTTGAGCTTGATCACGTCGGCCGCCCCCATCCGGATGACGCGCAGGGCGTCGGCGGGCGTGACCACGCTTTCGTCCGCCACCAGGGGCGTGTCGATGGCCCGGGCGATCCTCGCCATGCCCTCCAGCTCGTCCCGGCCGAGGGGCTGCTCGACCGCCAGGAGATCGAACTCCTCGAGCCGCTTGATGTAGGGGATGGCGGTGTCCGGGCGGTGGTGGGCGAGGGAGAGGGACTGGCTGAAGTCCAGGTCGAGGGTCATCGTGTCGCCGACGGCCTTGCGGACCGCCGTGAGGATCTCGATGTCCTTCTTCAGGTCCATCCCCGCGCGGAAGTTCAGGGCCCTGTAGCCCTCCTCCCGGTACTGGAGCGACAGGTCGACCAGCTCTTCCGGATCGAGGTAGCCTAGGTGCGGGGCGACCAGGGGAAGGGTCTCGCGCATCGCCCCGCCTAGGAGGGAGGAGACACTGCGCCCCGCGGCCTTGCCCATGATGTCGTAGCAGGCCGTGTCGATGGCGGCCTGGGCGTAGCGGTGTCCCAGGCAGACCCGGTCCATCCGGTCGTGGAGGACGCCCGTCTCGAAGGGGTCCAGGCCGATGACGGCGGGAGTGATCAGGTCGCGGAGGGTGAGGAGGATGTGGTCGATGGTCTGCTCGAAGGGCTGGTAGCGCGGCGCGCTCACCGTTGCCTGACCGAGGCCGTCGATCCCCTCGTCGGTGCGGACCACCACGATGGTGAAAGAGGAGGTGTCCTTGCGCGTCAGGGCCGTGATGTACGGGATGCGCATGGGGACGGTGACGGGAAACGCCTCGACAGCCGTGATCTTCATAAGGGAGTCTCCCGAGCTTGTCCTCGGATCGGCCGGCGGGGCTTTCACCACCGGCCCGGGTC
>CAYRGS010000076.1:0-4679 GCA_964423875.1 uncultured bacterium | reverse complement strand
ACAGTTCGAGATTCTCCAGCCTGACGTAGTTATTTTCACCACCGGCCCGGGTCGCGATTTGAAATGGCTTTTTATCACAAAAGAGGCGCCATGGCCCGGGCCGATTGGGGCGCTTGGCAAGAGAGCGGCGATCGCCCGCACGGGGAATCCGGCGGGTCGGGCCATTCGCCCGCTGATGATGGGACCGGCATGACCCTCGCTGTTTCGATACAATGCAATGCCGGCGAAGAGACATCTCCCCGGCCTCTTTGATTTCGGAGAAAGGTTTGAAGCGACAAATGGGCGATCCCGAAAAAACCGCCAAGAAGCGTCGCGCGCGGGCCATCCTGAAGCGGCTGGCCGCGGCCTATCCGGACGCGCGCTGCGGGCTCGACTACGACGGGCCGTTTCAGCTTCTGGTGGCTTCCATCCTCTCCGCCCAGTGCACCGACGAACAGGTGAACCGGACCACACCGGGGTTGTTCAGGAAGTTTCCGACCCCGGCCCGCCTCGCCCGGGCAGGGCAGCGGGAGGTCGAGCGGTGGGTCCACTCCTGTGGTTTTTACCGGAACAAGGCCCGGAACATCATCGCCTCGTGCCGGATCCTGTGCGAGGCGTACGGCGGGGAGACGCCCGACGATTTCGACGCTCTGGTCGCACTGCCCGGGGTGGGCCGGAAGATAGCGAATATCCTCCTCAACGACGGCTTCGGCGTCCCGGCCATCGCCGTGGACACCCACGTGTTCCGCCTCTCTCACCGGTTTCATCTCGCGGACGCGCGCGACCCGGACCGGACGGAATTTCAGCTTCGGGAGGTGGTTCCCAAGGACTTGGTACCCGGATTCAACCATCTCTTGACGTTTCACGGCCGGCGGGTCTGCACGGCCCGCAACCCCCGGTGCGGCGAATGTCCCGTCCAGAGGCAGTGTCCCTGGGAAGGGAAAGCGGAGATCCTCGCCGCCCTGCCGAAAGGCAGGATCAGGATGAAGGATTTGGAGGAAGGATGAATCTGAAAACCTTGGGGGAGACATCCCCCCGGAGGAGATCTTCTGGTGCGGCGGAGGCCTCGGGAGGCCCGGGGACGCCGGCTCGGATCCGCTTGGCGATGCCAGGGAAGGTGTCCAGCACACGCGCCATCCCGATGCGGGCCAGCTTGTCGTTAGACTGCCAGAGTCCGCCGCCTTCAAGGAACCGTGGGAGCAGGAGGAGGTTTTCGCTCAGGAACTCCTGGGTCTCCTCGAACGTGGCGCTCCACAGTATCTTGCCGTCGTGGACGCTGATCAGAAAGACGTCGAACGACACCGATGACGGATGGTCCGCCGTGAGAGGGGTTCCGTCCCGGTTCCGGTAGCGGGTGATCACACCGGTCACGACGGCATCCAAGGCCTGTGATTCTTCGCCGGGTTTCACAGCGGACGATCGGATCTCCCCCGTCACCGCTCCCGGATCCTCATCCGGAGATTTCGCGGGAGTCTCTCCGGAAAAGACCAAGCTTTCGGTCGTCGTGTAGGGCGCGACTTGTTTGAGATAGTTTGAAACCGCGCGGCCGAGCAGCCGGAGGTTTTCTTCGCGGTTGACGGTTCCCGCGCGGCGGCTCGGGTCCACGCGGAATTCGAGCTCGATCTCCTCGGTCAGATCCAGCCGGACGGGCGGAGTTACCGAGTACCGCTTTCGGGTCGCCATCTCGTGGTAAAAGAACGCAGCCACCTTGTGCCCGGCTTCCGGAGAATCGGTGTTGTTCCGAAAGGGCATGACCGCGATGTTGCGCAGGTTGTATTTCCGGATGTCCGGACGGACGGTGGCCGATACGTTGCTCGGCGTCATGCGTTGCAGCGCGATGTTCGAGCAACCGATCAACGCCAAACCGAGACCCAGAATTCCAAGTGTCCTGGCCGCCGAGGTCACGCGCCGCGTTTGGGTTTTGTCAGTCTTCATTCACCGCTTCCCGGGCAATCCGATTGTGAGGGCCTGTCGGCCGCGAGTCGACTAACAATCTAAGGTTTTCCGCGCGAACTGGCAACCCAGAGTTTCACGTGGCTTCCGGGGATTTGACGCCGCCCACTTGGACCCCGGGTAAGTATATAAGCAAGTTGTGTGCCTCATGAGGGCGGGGACACGCTTTGCGCCGAGGGCGGGTTGCTTGAGAAAGGCGTGTACAAACGAAAGTACGCCCTATCAACGAGGTCGCCGAAACGGGCGCTCTGGGCATTCCCTTTTGAAAGACCCGATTCGCATGCGGACACCGGGTTTCCAGAGGAAAACTCCACGGACGGGGATTTCGTTGGGTCAAGGGTTGGGAGGTTGAGAAACCTACTCGATATATTCTTCGGTTTGGCCGAACGAGGGGGCGCTTTCCTGATTGCCCTCGATGGCTGGGCCTTTTTCATCCTCGCGCGCGCGCAACTGTATCTGCTTTACGTGTCCGTGGGATTCCTTGATCAACTCCAAGCGCTCGAGGTGCGTGTCGCAATACCCGTCGGTCACCGGCGGGTTATTGCAATGAATCACGGAGCAGGAATCGTCCTTGCCGTTCTTTAATTCCGTCTTCTCGGATTTCACGATGCGGCTTTCTTCTGGTCTTTCCGGGAAGGGGTCGGCCCGAGGGCCTTGTTCACGAGTTTCTCGGCGTCTTCCAGGCTGCTCTTGGTCGCCTCGGAGATCTCCCGGGTGAGTTGATCGTACGTATACTGATAGAGTTGTTTCAGCTCCTTGCTGCTGAATGTTCGGCCTTTGGAGAACTCATGGAGATTGCGAACCACCTCCGCGAGACCGGTGACGTTGCCTTCGCGAAGCATCCGCTTTTGTTCCTCGTATCGATTTTTCCAGGTCCGCCAATTGAGCTCGACCTTCTCTTCGCTGGCCTTCTTCTTGAGGATCGTCAGAATCTTGGATACATCGCCCTGTCGCATGGGAGGTCGCAGACCGAACTGCCTCGCCGCGTCACGGGGGACAAAAACACTGGCATCGGGCTGACCGTCCAGTTGAATCTCGTAAAACCGCTTAGATCCGGTCGGATTAGACCCGGTCGGTAGATCTTTTTCCACCAGACCGACGATTTTTCCTTCACCATGAAGAGGATAAACAATCCTCATCCCTTTTCGGAAGGAGCGCTTTTTGCTCTTGATCTTTGCTGCCATGGTTTTTCCTAACAGATGATGGATCCAAGGGACGAATCGCTGGGGGAGGCCGCCCAAATGATCGAAGATGCCCGCTCACCGGAGGGTTGAACTGAAAACCCGCTCCGTCCGGGGCCCTTCTTACGGCCGGATAGGTGCTAAAATAAATGTACGTTCCAGCATCGTAACACAGATTTTTCGCGTGGTCAAGGAAGCGTTCCTCAGAAACAAAGAGAACTGGCGACAAAAGACTGTCATTAATGGTTCACGTAACATCGTTACGGAGGCTAGAAAATAATATTATTTCGTAATCATTTCGCTTAATCGTGGCGTCTCGTAAATGGTTTTACATATCAAGACCCGAATGGTCCCTTGGGTCGGTTGACCCCTTGCCCGCCTTCTCTGCTTCGATGGGTCCGCAATCGGGCGGAGGCGCCCTGCACCGATTTCGCGAATGGAGCGGACCCGCTATGGGTCATCGACCTTCGGCTTTACCATCACGTCGATGGATGGGCCCGAGTTGAGGAATCGATGCGTCAACCCATCGGGTCCTCCAATTGAAAACGCCGCTCGCACAGCCCGTTCGTCCATCCGTCCGGGAAAACCGACGGACGAGGCCCGGCGGATTCAACGCCCCTCGTCCCCAGCCCGGATTCCGAATATAATGGGAGTCCCGAAAGCGGCGCGGCGTTTCTCAAACCAGTGGACGGCAGGACCAGGGTGAGAACGATGGATACAGGGCGCTTGGTGACAGAGTTGCGAGAAGCCGTCGGCCCGGAGAACGTTTTCGCGGAGCCGGAGGAGCTCCTCACGTACGAATCCGACGCCCTGAGCATCTATGCCAACCTGCCCCTGGCGGTCGTGTTGCCGGGGAGCACCGAAGAGGTGCAAAACACCGTTCGGGCCGCGGCCCGGCACAACGCCTGCATCGTCCCACGCGGGGCGGGAACGGGGTTGAGCGGCGGCGCGTTGCCTCATGAGAACGGCATCCTCATCGGGTTCAGCCGGATGAACCGGATCCTGGAAGTGGACCTTCCCAACCGGCGGGCGGTCGTCCAGCCGGGCGTCGTCAACCTGGATCTCTCCCAGGCAGTGAAAGGGGACGGCTATTACTATGCGCCGGACCCCTCCAGCCAGGCGGCGTGCACCATCGGAGGGAACGCGGCCGAAAACTCCGGCGGGCCTCATTGTCTGAAATACGGCGTCACCACCAACCACATTGTGGGGTTTGAGATGGTCCTCCCCGACGGCGAGGTGGTGGAGCTGGGCGGGACGGTGGAGGACACCCCCGGGCTGGATCTTCGGGGCTTCGGGATCGGGTCCGAGGGGATGCTGGGGGTCATGACGAAGATCACGGTGCGTCTGCTGCCGCTGCCGGAGGGGGTGAAGACGATGATCGCGGTTTTCAACTCGATGGAGTGCGCCTGCGCCGCCGTTTCGGATATCATTGCCGACGGTCTCATTCCGGCCGCCCTGGAGATGATCGACCGGCAAACCATCCAACTGGTCGAGAAGACGCTCCAGAGCGGGTTCCCGGAATCGGCGGCCGCCGTTCTTCTTATCGAGCTCGACGGCCCCGTGGCC
>CAYRGS010000075.1:0-17991 GCA_964423875.1 uncultured bacterium | reverse complement strand
GCCTCCCCCTGGGGGGTGAACACCACGTTCACCCCGCCGGGAAAGAAGCACCGGATCCTCCAGACCCGCTGGAAGAAGAACATGGCCGGGATGATGGCCGTCGGACATCCGGAGTGCCGCTACGTGGCGACAGCGGACGCCTCCTATCCCACGGACCTCATCGACAAGGTCCGCAGGGGCCTCAGCATCCCGGGGCCGGCCTTCCTCCACACCCTCGACCCCTGCCCCAAGGGGTGGGACTACGACCCCTACTTCTCCCACGAGCTGGGCGAGCTGGCCTGCGAAACGGGGATCTGGCCGCTGTTCACGTACGAGGACGGCAAAATCACCTACCAGAAGCCCACCCGGGACCTCATCAACGGCTACAAGAAGCGCAAGCCGGTCCGAGAGTACATGGAGAAGCAGGGCCGCTTCGCCCACTTCACCGACGAGGACTACGACTTCTTCCAGGCGAAGATCGACAAGCAGTGGGAGACGTGGACCGTTCCCGGCGCCATTCCTATCCTCAAGGATTAAGCGGGGCGGAGACCGCACGCTGACGCACGCCGGGGCCTCCGGGAGACTTTCTCCCGGAGGCCCTTTTGTTTTTTCAGGGCCCAAGCCGCCCGCATCTCCCCTTGACAACCCGCCGCCACCTTGCAACACCCCCCCTATTGTCATTCCCGCGCAGACCTGCCCCCCGTGAAAACCGGGTATCACCGAGGGGTCCAGGTGGGCTGAGCCTCTAATCCATGAGAGAATAATTCGCGTATCGGTTCATTTCGGTTGAACCCATCGGCGAACAGCACACATCTAACAGGAGTGTCCCCGGGACGCCGCAGCGCCGCTTATGGAGGGGGGGAGAGAATCCGTGGCTGAAGAGAAGCGGTTGGACGATCTCGCTGTCAACACCATCCGTACGCTCTCGATGGACGCCGTTCAGGAAGCGGGCTCCGGCCACCCCGGCACAGCCATGGCCCTGGCACCCGTAGTCTATTGCCTCTGGCAGCGCACTTTTCGCTTCGACCCCAACGACCCCATCTGGCCCAACCGGGACCGCTTCGTCCTCTCCATCGGCCACGCCTCGATGCTCCTCTATTCCCTCCTTCACCTGTGCGGCGTCAAGGCCGTCAACCCCATGTACGAAACCCTCGGGGAGCCGTCGGTCACCCTCGACGACATCAAGCGGTTCCGGCAACTCGACAGCAAGTGTCCCGGCCACCCCGAATACCGCTGGACTTCCGGCGTGGAGACGACGACCGGGCCCCTCGGCCAGGGCGTGGCGACCGGCGTGGGCATGGCCATCGCCGGAAGGTGGATGGCCGCGCACTTCAACCGACCGGGGTTCGAGATGTTCGACTACGATGTCTACGCCCTCTGCGGCGACGGTTGCATGATGGAGGGGGTCTCGGGCGAAGCCGCGTCCCTGGCGGGCCACCTGAAACTCTCCAACCTGTGCTGGATCTACGACAACAACAAGATCACCATCGAGGGACACACGGCGTGGGCCTTCTCCGAGGACGTCGCGACCCGGTTCATCGGCTACGGCTGGAACGTCACGCGCGTCGGAGATGCCAATGATCAAGAGATGCTCGACCGGGCGTTCGAGACCTTTCGGCGCACCGGCGACCGGCCGACCCTCGTCATCGTGGACAGCCACATTGCCTACGGCTCGCCGCACAAGCAGGATACCCACGCCGCCCACGGCGAGCCCCTGGGCGATGAGGAGATCCGCCTGACCAAAAAGAACTACGGCTGGCCGCAGGACGCCAAGTTCCTCGTCCCCGAAGGCGTCCGTGAGCACTTTGAAGCAAGGATCGGAAGACGCGGCGGCGCGCTCCGTGCCGCGTGGATGGCCCGGTTCGATGAATACCGCGCGCGGCACCCCGATTTGGCCGACCATCTCTACAAGATGCAGCACCGCCAACTGCCCGACGGGTGGGACCGGAACCTGCCCGAGTTTCCGCCGGACGCCAAGGGCCTCGCCAGCCGGGAATCCTCCGGAAAGGTCCTCAACGCCCTGGCGGAAGACGTGCCGTGGCTTATCGGCGGCTCGGCGGACCTAGCCCCATCCACCAAGACCCGCCTGACATTCGAGGGGGCGGGGGATTTCTCCGCGGATGACCGCACCGGCCGAAACCTCCACTTCGGCGTCCGCGAACACGCGATGGCGTCCATCCTGAACGGGCTCTCCCTCAGCAAGGTCCGCCCCTACGGCTCCGGGTTCCTGATCTTCAGCGATTACTCCCGGCCCGCGATCCGGCTGAGCGCCTTGATGGAGATCCCGGTCATCTACATCTTCACCCACGACTCCATCGGCGTCGGCGAGGACGGCCCGACACACCAGCCCGTCGAACACCTGACTTCCCTCCGGGCCATCCCCGGGCTTATCACCCTGCGGCCGGGCGACGCCAACGAAGTCGCCGAGGCGTGGCGGGTCATCGCCGGGTTCCGGCATGAGCCGGTGGCGCTGGTCCTCTCCCGGCAGGCGCTTCCGACGCTGGACCGGTCAAAATACGCCCCGGCCGCCGGCGTGGCGAGGGGCGGATATGTGTTGGCGGACGCCGAGGACGAACGGCCGGAGGTCCTCCTTCTCGCAAGCGGCAGCGAGGTGTCCCTTTGCCTCGAAGCCTTCGAGGAATTAAAGTCCGAAGGCGTCCGGGCCCGCGTCGTGAGCATGCCGTCCTGGGAGCTGTTCGACCGGCAGGACGCGGCGTACCGGGAAAGCGTCCTCCCCGCCGAGGTGACCGCCCGGCTCTCCGTGGAGCAGTCGGCCACGCTCGGCTGGGACCGCTACGTCGGCCTCCGCGGGCGGAGCATCGGGATGAAGACCTTCGGGGCCTCGGCGCCGCTGAAGGAATTGCAGAAAAGATTCGGATTCTCGCCCGGCCGCGTCGCCGCCGCGGCCAAAGACCTGCTGGTAAAAACGGGGTAAGACATGCGCGTCGCGATGGGAGCCGATCACGCGGGGTTCGAGTTGAAGCGGGCCTTGGTCGACTATGTGAGTGGACTCGGGCATGAAGTCGAGGACCTGGGGACCGGAAGCGCCGAACCGGTGGATTATCCCGACTTCGCCGAAGCCGTGGGCGTCAGGGTCCGCGAGGACCGGGCGGATCGCGGAATCCTCGTCTGCGGCAGCGGCGTGGGCGCGTCCATCACGGCCAACAAGCTCCCCGGGATTCGGGCCGGCCTGTGCCATGACGCCTATTCCGCGCGCCAGGGCGTCGAGCACGATGAGATGAACATCCTGGTGATGGGGGCGCGCGTGATCGGACCCGAGCTGGCCCGGGACCTGGTCCGCTCTTTTCTGGGCGCGAAGTTCACCGGAGAGAAACGTCACCGCCGGAGACTCGGGAAGGTCAACGCAATTGAGAAGCGCTACGGAGGGGCCGGCTTGGGCCCGGAGGAAGAAGCGCCATGAACCCTTTGAAAGCGCTGAGCGAATACGGCCAGTCCGTCTGGCTGGACTACATCCGACGGAATCTCATCGCGACGGGCGAGCTGAAGCGTCTCGTCGAGGAAGACGGCCTGGCGGGCGTCACGTCGAATCCGGCTATCTTCGAGAAGGCCATCACCGGCAGCACGGACTACACCGAAGACCTGGTCGCCTTGCAGGAACAGGACTTCGACCCCGCGTCGGTCTTCGAGCGGCTGGCGGTCCGGGACATCCAGGACGCCGCCGACGTCTTGAGGCCGCTCTTTAATCGGACAAACCGCCGCGACGGATTCGTCAGCCTGGAGGTCTCCCCGTTCAAGGCCAACGAGACCGAGGCCACCATCGAGGAGGCGAGGCGGCTCTGGTCAGCCGTCGGGCGCGAGAATCTCATGATCAAGGTCCCGGCCACCCCGGCCGGCCTCCCCGCCATCGAGACGCTCATCGGCGAGGGGATCAACGTCAACATCACCCTCCTCTTCGCCCGGGAGGCCTACGAACGGGTCGCGGAGGCCTATCTCCGGGGACTCGAATCCCTGAGCGCGAAGGGCGAAGACCCGAGCCGCGTGGCGAGCGTCGCCAGCTTCTTCGTCAGCCGGATCGACGCCGCGGTTGAAGCCATCGTGAAGGCCAGGCTCAAATCCGCCGCCGATCCGGCCGGACGGGAGCTACTCAAAAGCCTGCCCGGCAAAGTCGCCATCGCCAACGCCAAGCTCGCCTACCGGCAATACAAGTCTATCTTCAGCGGAGACCGCTGGCGGGCCCTGGCGGACCGGGGGGCGCGGACGCAGCGCCTCCTGTGGGCCAGCACAAGCGCCAAGAACCCGAGTTACCGGGACGTGATCTACGTCGAGGAGCTCATCGGCCCCGATACGGTGAACACCATTCCGCCAGCCACCCTGGACGCGTTCCGGGATCACGGCCGCCCCCGCGCGAGCCTAGAAGAGGACGTCGACGCCGCGCAGGATGCGATGGACCGCCTCGAAGCAGCGGGTATCTCGATGAAAGACGTCACCGATAAGCTTCTCGAGGACGGCGTGCGGCTCTTCGCCGAGGCCTTCGACAAATTGTTGGCTGCGGTGAACAAGCGGTGCCGGATGGTCGTGGACGCACAGATCAACCGCCAACACCACACCCTGTCGGAGGCGGACGCCTCCCGGGTCCGGGCAACGCTCGAGGACTGGAAACTCACCGGGAAGGTCCTGAGGCTCTGGACGTGGGACGCGACCCTGTGGACAGACTCGGACGAAGGAAACTGGCTCGGGTGGCTCGGCGTCACAGAAGACCAGCTCGCCCACGGCCAACACCTGCGGGACCTAGCCGATGAGATGAAGGCCGACGGGTTTTCCCACGTGGTGCTGTTGGGGATGGGCGGCTCGAGCCTATGTCCGGAAGTCTTCAGGAAGACGTTCGGCCGGATCGAGGGGTTCCCTGAGCTGCACGTCCTCGATTCCACCGACCCCGCCCAGGTCAAGACGCTCGAGGACCGGATCGACCCGGCCGACACCCTGTTCATCGTGTCCAGCAAGTCGGGGAGCACGCTGGAGCCCAACATTTTCAAGCAATACTTCTTCGAGCGGGTCCGGGAGGCCATCGGCGTGGATCGGGCGGGGGACCGCTTCATCGCCGTCACCGATCCCGGCTCAAACCTCGAGCGGATCGCGGAGGAGGATGGCTTCCGCCACATTTTCCACGGCGACCCGAGCATCGGCGGCCGGTACTCGGCCCTGTCGAACTTCGGGATGGTCCCGGCGGCCGCGATGGGCCTGGACGCACTGAAGCTCCTGGACAGCGCGGACGAGATGGCCGTCTCTTCCTCCTCCTGTCTGCCCGCGGACGATAATCCCGGCGTGGTCCTGGGAGCTGCCCTGGGCGTCCTGGCCCAGGGAGGGCGGGACAAGGTGACGCTCATCGCCTCGCCGGGCATCCGGGCTCTCGGGGCCTGGCTCGAGCAACTGATCGCCGAGTCCACCGGGAAGGATGGCCGGGGTCTCATCCCCGTGGACCGGGAGCCCCTGGGACCACCGGATGTTTACGGCGACGACCGGGTTTTCGTCTACGAACGGCTGGAATCCGCCCCGGACGCCTCCCAGGACGCGGCGGTCTCGGCCCTCGAGGAGGCCGGACATCCCGTCCTCCGGTTCTCCGTCGCCGAGCCCCATGACCTGGGGCAGGAGTTTTTCCGCTGGGAGATCGCCACGGCCGTTGCGGGATCCATTCTCGGAATCAACCCCTTCGATCAGCCGGACGTGGAGGCCGGCAAAGCGGCGACCCGGGAGCTGATGGCGGAATACGAGAAGACGAGCGCCCTCCCTCCGGAGACCCCCATCTTCAAAGAAAAAGGCGTCCAGTTGTTCGCGGATGAGCAGAACGCCATCTCGCTATGGACAGCGGTGACCTCCCATCCATCCCTCGCCGGCTATCTCGGGGCGCACCTCGACCGGATCGAGGCGGGAGATTACTTCGCGCTCCTGGCGTATATCGAGATGAAGGACACCCACGAAGAACCGCTCCAGAGGATGCGCCGAGCGGTTCGCGACCATCGCCGCGCGGCCACTTGTCTGGGGTTCGGCCCGCGCTTCCTCCATTCGACCGGGCAGGCGTACAAGGGCGGTCCGAACACCGGGGTCTTCCTGCAAATCACGTGCGACGACGCGCGGGACCTGCCGGTCCCCGGGCAGCGGTTTACTTTCGGCGCCGTGAAGGCCGCGCAGGCCCAGGGCGACTTCCAGGTCCTGGCCGAGCGGAACCGGCGCGCCCTTCGGGTCCACCTGGGCGAAGACGTAGCGGCCGGGCTGGAGATTTTGCAAACCGCCATCCTCCAAACGACAGGGTAAGACAAAGCGGCGGGTCGCGCGGACCCTTTGCGGTCCCGGATACGGTCTCTTCCAGAAAGGAGCGGCGACGATGCAGCTGGGCATGGTGGGTCTGGGACGGATGGGGGCCAACATGGTGCGCCGCCTACAGCGGGGGGGGCATGAGAGCGTCGTCTTCGACCTCAATCCCGACAATGTGAAGGCCCTGGCGGCCGACGGTGTGGCGGGCGCGGTCTCTCTGGACGACTTCGTGAGCCGGCTGGCCAAGCCGCGGGCGGCCTGGGTCATGGTCCCCGCCGGGGGGCCGACCGAAGAAACCGTTCAATCCCTGGCCGACCGCATGGAGCCCGGGGACATCATCATCGACGGCGGCAATTCCTACTACAAGGACGACGTGCGGCGGGCGGAGGCGCTCAAGGCGAAAGGCATCCATTACGTGGACGTGGGCACGAGCGGGGGTGTCTGGGGGGTCGAGCGGGGCTACTGTCTCATGATCGGCGGCAACCCAGAGGCCGTGAAGCGCCTGGACCCGATCTTCAAGACTCTTGCGCCGGGACGCGGGGAGATCGAGCGGACGCCCGGCCGGGAGGCCATGGAAAACTCCGCCGAGGAGGGCTACCTCCACTGCGGCCCCGCCGGCGCGGGCCACTTTGTCAAAATGGTCCACAACGGGATCGAGTACGGTCTGATGCAGGCCTACGCCGAGGGCTTCGACATTCTCAGAAACGCCGACTCGGAGCAACTGCCCGAAGGACACCGCTTCACCCTGAATCTTGCCAACATCGCCGAGGTCTGGCGCCGGGGCAGCGTGGTCGGATCCTGGCTACTCGACCTGACGGCCATGGCCCTCGTGGAAGACCCGGGGCTTTCCGGTTACACCGGTTTCGTACAGGACTCCGGCGAAGGCCGCTGGACGGTCATGGCCGCCGTCGAGGAAGCGGTCCCGGCCGATGTCCTCTCCGCGTCCCTCTACACCCGGTTCCGATCCCGCCAGGAGCACACGTTCGCCGAAAAACTGCTCTCGGCCATGCGCCACAAGTTCGGCGGCCATGTCGAACGTCCAAAGGGAGGATAAAGAAAATGCCGCACGGACGGGAGACGGGCGCCGGGGGAGAGCCGCCGGGACAAATGGCGGACCCCTGTGTCATGGTGATCTTCGGCGCGTCCGGGGACCTGACCAAGCGAAAGCTCATCCCGGCCCTCTACAACCTGGCGAGCCAGAACCTGCTCTCCGAAGACTTCGCCGTCATCGGCTTCGCCCGGCGCGAGATGAGTACGGAAGACTTCCGGGAGAAACTCAGCCGGGAAATTGGGGAGTACGCCACCGGTCCGGTCGATCCTGAGCTCTGGCGCCGGTGCGTCGAGCGGGTCCACTACTTTTGCGGCAACCTGGGGGACGCGGACGCTTACGGGCGGCTACGAAACCTCCTGTCCGAGCTGGAGGTGAAGCACAACACCCGGGGCAACATCCTCTACTACTTGGCGACCGCGCCCGATTTCTTCTCTCCGGTGACCCGATGCCTGGGCGACGCCGGGTTGGTCCGCGAGGAGGAGGGCGCCTGGCGGCGCGTCATCTTTGAGAAACCGTTCGGGCGGGACCTCCAATCGGCGAGCGCCCTCAATCAGGACATCCGGCAGGTCCTGGACGAGGGCCAGATCTATCGCATCGACCATTATCTGGGCAAAGAGACCGTCCAGAACATCATGGTCTTTCGGTTTGCCAACGGTATTTTCGAGCCCATCTGGAACCGCCGCTATATCGATCACGTCCAGATCACCGTGGCCGAGCGTTTGGGGGTCGAGCAACGCGGCGGCTACTACGACGAGTCCGGCGCGCTTCGGGACATGGTGCCGAACCACATCTTTCAACTGATCAGTCTGACGGCCATGGAGCCCCCCATCTCCTTCGAGGCGGACGCCGTCCGGGATGAGCAGGCCAAGATCCTGCGGGCCATCCAGCCCCTGTCCTCCGAAGAGGTGCTCACCCGAACCGTCCGGGGGCAATACGGAGAAGGAACGGTGGACGGAGCGCGCGTCTCCGCGTATCGCGGCGAGGAGCGGGTGCCGGACGACTCCGGTACGGAAACCTATGTGGCGTTGAAATTATATATCGACAACTGGCGCTGGGCCGGAGTGCCCTTTTACATCCGTACGGGGAAGAGCCTTCCCGTTCGGCACACGGAAATCGCCATCCAATTCAAGCGCGCCCCGTTCATCCTGTTCCGGAATACTCCGGTCGAGACCCTGACGCCGAACCAGCTCGCCCTGCACCTCCAGCCCGACGAAGGCATCTCTTTGAGCTTCGGGGCCAAAATCCCCGGACCGATCGTCAACGTCGACACGGTCGACATGACCTTTCATTACGAAGACCACTTCGGGATCACCTCCAGCACCGGGTACGAGCGGTTGCTTTACGACGGCATGCTCGGGGACGCGACGCTGTTCCAGCGCGCGGACATGGTGGAGGCCGGCTGGGCCGTGGTGGAGCCGATCCTCGACGTATGGAAGGCCCTGCCGCCGCGCGATTTTCCCAACTACCCCGCGGGCGACTGGGGGCCGAAGGGGGCCAACGATCTGATGGCCCGGGACGGGCGCGCGTGGAGGACGTCCGACGCATGATCCTGGCGGGCGACATCGGCGGCACGAACGCGAGGCTGGCGATCTACGATGTGGAACGCGGAAAACCCAAGCCCCTGGCATTAGAGGTGGTTCCCACGCGTCTCTACGGGAGCTTCCAGGAAGTCGTCGCCGGGTTCATGGAAAGACACGCCACACCCGTTGAGCGGGCCTGCTTCGGCGTCCCCGGACCGGTCAAGGACGGCCGGGCCGATCCTCCGAACCTGGCGTGGAAATTCGATGAAGAACGCCTCGCGGACGAGTTGGGGTTGGAGAAGGTCCATCTGGTCAACGACCTCGTCGCCAACGCGTACGGGATCGCCGCGCTCGAGGAGGAAGATTTCGCCCTGCTCAACCCAGGCGAGGCGCTCGAAGGGGGCAACCGTGCCCTGATTTCCCCCGGCACCGGCCTCGGCGAGGCCGGATTGCTCTGGATCGGCGACCACCACCGGCCGTTTCCTTCCGAGGGCGGACATACCGATTTCGCGCCCCGCGATGAGATCGAAATCGCACTCCTCCAATTCCTCCTCACCCACTTGGAGCACGTCAGTAACGAGAGCATCCTTTCCGGCTCCGGTCTCTACCGAATTTATCAGTTCCTCCGCGAGACGGGTCGAGCGGAGGAGCCCGCGTGGCTGGCCGATCGGATCCAGGCCGAGGACCCCCCTGCCGTCATCTCCACGGTTGCGCTGGAAGGCGGTTCGGAGCTGTGCGTTCGGGCGCTGGACCTGTTCGTGTCGATCCTTGGAGCGGAAGCCGGGAACCTGGCGCTCAAGGTCTTCGCGACCGGAGGCGTATTCATCGGCGGAGGCATCGCGCCGAAGATCCTTCCCAAGCTGAAGGAGCCGGCGTTTGTGAAATCCTTCACCGCCAAGGGAAAGATGAAGGCGCTGGTCCGCTCGATACCCGTCCATGCCATTTTGAACGACAAAACGGCCCTGCTGGGGGTCGCCCGATATGCCGGGCTGCAAGGCGTGCTCCTCGATTAGCGGAGAGGGGGCCGCAAGGGGCCGGGGCCGCGATCGGTGAGGGGGGAGGGGGGGGGAAGAAGTACGTTGTCTTCGATGGGAATGACGCTCAGCCGGCACCTGTTGGCGGAAGAGCAGCGGCATCCGGAATCCGCCGGTCCGCTCTCGATGCTGCTCTCGCAGCTTGCCTTCGCGGCGAAGATCCTCTCGCGCGAGCTCAACCGGGCGGCGCTGGTCGGGAAGCTGTGCCTGGCGGGAGCAAAGAATCCCACGGGGGACCCGCAAAAGAAGCTCGACGTGTTCAGCAACGAGGTCGTCATCGAGGCCTTCGTCAACACGAACCTCGTGGCCTCCACCGGTGTCTGATTGAAGAGGGCCTTAATTTCTATCCGGCCGATCGGAGATATCCGGAGGGTAAGCTGCGGCTGTTGTATGAATGCGCCCCGCTTGCGTTCCTCATCGAGCAGGCCGGCGGACGGGCCGGAACGGGCGTCGCACAAATCCTCGACCTGCCCGTCGAGTCCATTCATCAGCGAGCGCCTTTGGTCATCGGCAGTGCGGAGGACGTTGAACTTTACGAGAGATTAGTGGCCGAGGAGCAGGTGAAGTAGTCATCCATGTCATCCCCCGGACGAGAGATTGAGATCCTGGACGACCCCGAGGCCATGACCCGTCGGGCGGCGGAGGAATTCGTCCGTCTGGCGAAGGATGCGGTCCGGGCGAAGGGGCGGTTTACGGTCGCCCTCTCGGGCGGGTCCACCCCCAGGGCCCTCTATACACTCCTGGCAAGCGAGGGGGCGCCGTATCGGTCCCGGGTCCCTTGGGGGGAGACCCAATTTTTCTGGGGAGATGAGCGGCACGTTCCCGCCAACCATTTCGAGAGCAATTTCCGCATGATCCATGAGGCCCTCCTGTCCCGGGCACCCGTCCCGGCGGAAAACATCCATCGAATCCGGGCTGAAAATCCCGATGCCGAAACAGCGGCCCGAGACTATGAAACGTCCCTCCGGGATTTTTTCGGCCTGAAGGCGGGAGAGCCGCCCCGGTTCGATTTGGTCTTGCTGGGGATGGGGGCGGATGGACACACCGCGTCGATCTTTCCGGGGACCGGCGTGATCGCCGAGGCGGACCGTCTCGTGGCGGCCTCTTGGGTCGGGAAATTCAACGCCTACCGGATCACCCTGACGCCACCCGTCCTGAACAACGCGGCCTGCATCCTCTTTGTCGTCGGCGGAGCGGAGAAGGCGGACGCGCTGCGCGCCGTCCTGTCCGGAGCGTTCAATCCCGACCGCTTCCCCGCCCAGGTCATCCTTCCTGCAAAGGGAAGACTCCACTGGCTGGTGGACCGGGCGGCCGCGGGCCGTTTGGAAAAAGATGCATGACTCGCCAGACATCTTCCCCTCCCGTAGACGCGCGGCCCGGGGTGTGGGAAAATAACGCACGTGGTCGATCCAAACCATTTCGGTCACAACACAGGAAGTGACACCAGGCGTCGGGGGCTTCTCCGTTCGTCGAAAGCCTCTTGCCCGAATTCGCGCGGGACCCCGTTGGGATTCACAATCAGCCGGAGGATGGATCCAAGATGAAGCCGGCCCCATTTGATTACGTCGCGCCCTCATCGGTGTCGGAAGTGTTGGAGCTGTTGAAGCGGTATGGGGAGGAGGCGAAGCTTCTGGCGGGCGGGCAGAGCCTGATGCCCATGCTCGGGATGCGGCTTCACCAAGCGGGGGTGCTGATCGACCTCAATCGGGTCGACGCCCTGCAAGGCATCCGGCGGGAGAACGGCTTCCTCAAGGTGGGCGCCATGACCCGGCATTCGGACGTGGAACGCTCCTCCGAGGTTGGGGAGTCGGTCCCGCTGCTGTCCCAGGCGGTTCCCCTGATCGGCCACGCGGCGATCCGGAACCGGGGAACGCTGGGGGGATCGCTGGCTCACAACCACCCGGCGTCGGAGCTTCCGGCCGTCGTGGCGGCGCTCGAAGCGCGGATTGAGATCCGGAGCCCCTCTTCGAGCCGCACGCTGAGCGCCCAGGAGTTTTTCACGTCCTATCTGTCCACCGACCTCGGGGAGGACGAGCTGCTGACCGAGGTGAGTTTTCCCATTCTGGGCGAAGGCTGGCGGACGGCGTTTCTGGAGTTTTCCCGCCGGGTCGGGGATTTCGCCCTGGTCGGGGTGGCCGCGGCCGCGCGGATGGAGGACGGGAAGTGCCGGGAGGCGCGGATTGCGCTGACGGGCGTCGGGGGCGTCCCCGCACGGGCGACGGAAGCGGAAGCAATTCTCCGGGATTCGCCCCTTTCGCCTGATGTGTTGGAACGGGCGGCCGAGGCGGTGAAGGGCGAGGTCGAGCCGCTTTCGGATTTTCATGGCTCATCGGATTACCGGCGGCATTTGTGCGGCGTGTTCACGCGGCGGGCGCTGGCCGAAATTGCCGGAGGGAAGTAGATGGGGAAGTTGGCGCCGAAGCGGCGGTTGAACGTGCAGCTGGAGGTGAACGGCCAGCCGGCGGAGGGGGAGACCGAAGCGCGCAAGAGCCTGGCGGACTTCCTGCGCGAGGACCTGCGACTGACGGGGACGCACGTGGGTTGCGAACAGGGGGTGTGCGGGTCGTGCACAATCCTGCTGGACGGCGAGCCGGTGCGCTCATGCCTGCTGTTGGCGGCGCAGGCGGAGGGGTGCTCGGTGGAGACGGTGGAGGGTCTTGCACCTCCGGAGGGACCGCTCCATCCGATTCAGGAGGCGTTTCACATCCACCACGCGCTCCAGTGCGGGTTTTGCACACCGGGGATTTTGATGACGCTGAAGGCGGCGCTGTCGGAGCCGCGGACCTGGACACGGGATGAGATCCGCGAGTTGTTGTCGGGCAACATCTGCCGGTGCACGGGCTATCACCACATCGTAGACGCCGTGGAGAAGGCGGCCGAGTTCCTCCACCCGAAATGAGAAGCGATCCGTGACCACGGATTTCATAAAAAACCCCAAATACATCGGGACCGGCATGCCGAGGTTTGAAGACCGGCGGCTTCTGACGGGCGGGGGGCGGTTCACCGACGACATCCACTGCCCCGAGGCCCTTCACGCGGCCTTCCTGCGGTCGCCCTATGCGCATGCCCGCATTTTGGAAATCGATCTCTCGGGGTGCGCCGAAGCGGGGGCCGTCGCCGCGTTCACGGGCGAGGACATGGGGACTGCCGGCGAGCCCTACCCCCTTCAGGCCCCTCACCCGTCCATCCGGGGGCGCAATTGGGCGCCGCTCGCCCGGGAGAAAACACGCTTTTACGGCGAGCCTGTCGCGGTCTTCGTCGCGAAGAGCCGGGCCGAAGCGGAAGACGCCGCGGAAGCCGCGCGGGTGGAATACGAAGTTCTTCCGGCTTCGCACCATCCGCTCCAGGCCCTGGAGCCCGGCGCGCCGCTGGTCCAGGACGAACTGGGGGACAACCTGTGCGCTCGCCTGGAATCCGCAATCGGCGAGCCCGACGACGCGCTGTCGAAGGCCCCCCACGTGGAAGAATTCGAGTTGAAGACCCAGCGCGGCGGGGCGGGCGCGATGGAGTGCCGGGCGATCCTCGCCCAGTATGACGCCCAACTCGACCGTCTCCGGATATACAGCTCGACCCAGGCCCCCCATGGTGCGCGCCAGCTGGTGGCGGCGATCCTCGGGCGTCCCGAGGCGACGGTGGAGGTGCTCGCCCACGACGTCGGCGGCGGATTCGGGCCCAAAGGAAGGCTCTACCCGGAAGACCTGGTCATTCCCTGGCTCGCGGTGAAACTGGAGCGGCCGGTGAAGTGGACGGGAGATCGTCTGGAGTTCATCCAAGGCGCGATTCAAGAGCGTGAAGGCATCCACAAGGTCACCGTCGGGTTCGACGGCGAAGGCAGGATTCTGGCTTTGCGGGTGCATACGATCATGGACACCGGGGCTTATCCGGTCGCCGGGCCCATCAATTCGATGAATGTGATCACCCACGCCATCGGGCTTTACAAGTTCGCCCATTACGCGGCCTCGCTGGATTTGGTCTACACCCACCGCGTCCCCTGCGGGCCGGTCCGAGGGGCGAGCCGGCCCCAGGGAACGTTCATCATCGAGCGGACGATGGACCGGATCGCCGGCGTTCTGGGACTCGACAATGCGGAGGTGAGGTTCCGGAACTTCGTCCAGCCCGGCGACATGCCCTACGTCGTCGGCCTGCCCACCTGGGGCGGACCGATGACCTATGAAAGCGGCGATTACCCGGAGTTGCTGAAGCGGACCCTGGAAAAGGTCGGATACACGTCGCTGCAAAAGCGGGAGCGCGGGAAGGGGAACGGAAAACTCCTCGGCGTCGGCATCGCCTGCAACATCGAAATGACCGGGAGCGGTCCGTTCGAGGGGGCGAAGATGCGGATCGAGCCGAACGGCACGGTCGTCGTGGCTACAGGCTCATGTCCCCAGGGACAGGGCCACGTATCGACCTTCGCCCAGGTCGCCGCCGACGCGATGGGGGTGACTCCGCAGGACGTGAAGGTGCTCACGGGGGACACGAACCACATCACGTACGGCGTCGGAACCTTCGGCAGCCGGAGCACGGTGAACGCGGCGAACGCCATCGTCCTGGCGGCCCGGGTGCTGCGGGAAAAGCTGTTCGCCCTCGCCGCCGCGAAGCTTGAAGCCGGGGAGGAAGACCTGGACATCGCGGACGGGAAGGTGTTCGTCAAAAGCGCCCCCGAGCGCGCCATCCCGTTGGGAGAAATGGCCCGATACTCGATGACCGGTGCGGGGGGCCCTCCCCTCCCCGCGGGATCGAACCCGGGCCTGGCCGCCGAGGAGTATTTCAGGCCGGACGTTCCCGCCTTCGCCTGCGGGGTCCACGTGGCTCTCGTCGAGGTGGACCCGGACACCGGATTCGTGAAAGTCCTCCATTACACCGCCGGCCATGATTGCGGCACGGTCGTCAATCCCTTGCTGGTGGACGGCCAGGTGCACGGCGGCGTGGCCCACGGGATCGGCGACGCGCTCATCGAGGACCTCGCCTTCGACGAGAACGGCACGCCCCTGGCCTCGACGCTCCTGGATTACCTCCTTCCGCTCTCGACGGACATTCCGCCGATCGACACCATCCATCTGGAAAGCCCCTGCCCCACGAATCCTCTCGGCGTCAAGGGAGCGGGCGAGGGCGGGACCATCGGATCCATCTCTGCGGTTGTTTCGGCGATTGAGGACGCGCTGAAGCCGTTGGGCGTCCGGCTGAACGAATCCCACCTCCCACCCTCGAGGCTCCACGCCCTGATTCAGCAGGCCGGCGCGAATTAAAACAGCGCCGGGGGATTGAGCGGGAGGGATGATCCACCCGCGACCCACCGGGCCGGAGGCCTACCGTCATCCGGCCTGGAGCCGACATCCGGCTTATAATTTGCCGAGGGAGCCATATCGCCTTATCATGGCGCGTTTAAGAGGTTTGACAGTGTTCAACCTGACCCAGCGGCTCGCCGATCCAGCCCGAAAAAGATACTTCGCAAGAAGCCGTGCTGAGATGAAAGCCCTGACAACCCAACAGGGGACCACACAACATGAATATTGACACCATCCTTGCATCCATTGATCGCAAAGAACTCGCGGAAGTCGCCCTGGGCTTCGGAAACGTCGGCAGCCCCACGGGCCTCGAGGGGGAGATGGGCGAGGCCCTGTTCCAGTGGCTGGCCGAACAGGGCTTCTCGCCCCGCAAGATGGAAGCGGCGCCCGGACGCCACAACGTCGTGGCCGTCCTGAAAGGGACCGGGGGGGGGAAGAACCTGCTCTTCAACGCCCACATCGACACCAAGTACGGAGCGCCTGAGGACGTCTGGAGCGCCGGCGAGCTCCTGCCCGAATACGTCCGGGCCTGGATGGAAGGCGACCTGATCTACGGCCAGGGGGTGTTCAACGACAAAGGCCCCCTGACGGCCACGTTGTTCGCCGCCCGGGCGATCAAGGACAGCGGTGTCAAGCTCAAGGGCGACCTCTACATCACCGCGGTGGTCGGGGAGATCGGAACGGCCCCGATCGACGAGTTCCAAGGGAGCCGCTATCTGGGCAAGGGCTTTGGGGCGCGCCACCTGGTGGACCACGGCATCAACGCCGATTTCGCCCTGGTGGCCGAGTGCACCAACTTCAGCAAGACCTGGGCCCAGTGCGGGTGCGCCTATTTCCAGATCACCGCGCGCGGCGCCGGGTTCTACACCCCCTTCATCCCGCGGCCCACCGCGCGCGCCCACAGCCCCAGCGCCGTCGTCCAGATCGCCCAGGCCATCAACGCCCTCGAGGACCGGGCCGACATATATATCGAGCGTGACCAGGTCGATTTCGGCGGCGGCGTCATCAAGCCCAACGTCAGCGTGGGCGCCATCCGGGGCGGACTTCCCTGGAAGATCGGCAACGCCGTGGGCCGGTGCAGCATCTACTTGGACGTCCGGATCCCCCCGGGAAAGAATCCCCTTTACGTTCAGCCCGAGATCGAGAAGGTCATCGCCGAGACGGGGGTCGACGTCGAGATCACCCCGTATATGACCCGGAGAGGGTATATCGCCGAGGGGCACGAACCGCTCACGGATTCCATCGAAAACGCCCACCAGGCGGTCTTCGGAAAGCCTACGGAAACCATCTTCACACCCATCACCAGCATGTGGCGGGACATGAACATCTTCAACGAGGTGGGGATCCCTTCGGCGACGTACGGACCCTCGTACACCAAGTCCTTCTCTCAGGGGCAGGAGTCGGACGCCATCCACATCGACGACCTGCTCAACGCCTCGAAGGTCTACGCCCAGGTCGCGATGGACATCTGCAACACGGACGCGGACTGAGGAAGAGCGCCGGCGGCCGAGGCGCCAGGGTTTCGTCCGGGCCCGGTCCAAAATGTCATGAGGGAGAGAGGGAGAACGATGATGGCGGGCGCGTTTATCGAGAAGGTCGATGAGTTGAAGGCGGGGGTTTCGAAGGTCGCCGTCGCCAGCGTGGAGGAATACTTCAAGGAGCGGCCGAGTCTGCGAAGCATGCTGGCGTGGCTTGAAGTGCGGAACGAACGGGAAATCGGGGCGGCCCAGATGATCTCCCAGGCGGTGGTCAAGATCAGGGGGATTGACAAGAAGATTCTCGTCAGTCTGGGCAAGTTCATCTGGGATGAAACCCGGCATTACCGGGACCTCAGCCGGCAGATCGAGCGAATGAAGGAAGGCGCCCCCAAGGAGGAGACCGCCCGCCTGGTCGCCCCGGAGGCCGAATCCGGGTGGTGGGAAACGTTGTGGCGGAACGTCGAGAAGGAACAGCTCACGCCCTTCGCCGGCTTTTACGTCTCGGAGGGATCGGCCCTGTCCATCACCGATCCGCTCGTCACGGGCTTGAGGAAGTACGGGTACAACGAGCTGGCCGACCTCTATACGAAGATTGGCAGTGATGAGGAATTTCACGTCGCCCTCGACCGGGAAATGATAAAGCGCTATGTCATCGAATCCGGGCAACAGGACCTGGTGATGGAAACGGCGACGGACGTGGCCGAATACCTTTCCACCGCCTGGGCGTCCATCTTCCAGCGCAAATTGTCCGGATGATCTCTCCCTCGCGCGGCCCCCTCGATTCGGCGGCGACGCGCCGCTGTTTCAAAAGGGGCCTCCCCGCTCCGTTTCCATTCGAAGGGATCCGGGCGCGGGCCCTTCACGAACCCCTTGAATCACATGGATAAGAGGAAGTTCTTCCTCAAGTGAACCATTCCGGCGCGGAAGCCCCTGCTCCCCTGAAGTGACTGATCGTCAGTCAACCTCATCCGGGCGGCCGGATGATGCCTTTCCCCAGGTCACAGCCTTGGCCCGGTATGTTGCTTCGCATCCTTGTTCCCGTCTTGGCGCTGATCCTCCTGGAATGCGCCCCGGCTCTCGCCCACGGCGCGGATGAGGCCCGCTTTGCCTCGAAAATTCCAGGATGGGTCGTCCTCGCGGCGGCGGCCGCCGCCCTGGTCCTTTCGTTCCTCCTGGTGAACCGCTTCAAGCCGGCGGCCCGCCCGGATTCTGAATCGCCCACGGCCTACAGGTCCCGCGGCGTCGAACACATCCCGATCTTGGCGTGGATTTTTCAAAGCCCGGCGGTCCGGCTCTCGGCCCGGTTCATCTCCGTAGGGCTGTTCCTACTGGTCCTAGCGACGGGGTTCTTCGGGCACGTCCACTCCAAATACA
>CAYRGS010000074.1:0-18409 GCA_964423875.1 uncultured bacterium | reverse complement strand
GGCCCGGCCGGAAGGCGGCGTCGGGCGGCAACACAGCCGGCGGATCGGGGGCGGGGCCTTTTACCGCCGGACAGGAGAGTTGATTGAGAGTCAAGAAGGCCGTTTTTCCCGTCGCCGGGCTCGGGACCCGGTTTCTTCCCGCCACAAAGGCGTCTCCCAAAGAAATGCTCCCCCTGCTGGACAAGCCGCTCATCCAGTATGGCGTGGAAGAGGCCAAGGCCTCCGGCATCGAAGAGGTCATTTTCGTGACCGGCCGGGGCAAGCGCGCCATCGAGGATCACTTCGACGTCTCGGTAGAGCTGGAAAAGGCGCTGGCGGATAAGGGCCAGACCAAGCTCCTCGAAGAGGTCCAGACCATCTCCAACATGGTCCAATGCGTCTACATCCGGCAGAGGGAGGCCCTGGGCCTGGGACACGCGATCCTGTGCGCCCGGGATCTGGTGGGGGATGAGCCGTTCGTGGTGATCCTGGGCGACGACATCATCGACGGGCCAAAACCCGTAACGGCGCAGGCGATCGAGCTGTTCAACGAACTGGGCGGATCGGTGGTGGCGGTGGAACCCATCCCACCCGAGCGGATCAGCGCCTACGGCGTTATCGCCGGGGAGCCCGTCCGCGATTGGGTGTGGCGCATCGGGGACTTCGTGGAAAAACCGGCCCCGGAAGACACCCCCTCCGAGCTGGCGGTCGTCGGGCGGTACGTGCTCACCCCGGCGATCTTTGATATCCTGAGTGAGACGCAACCGGACCACCGCGGCGAGATCCAGCTCACCGACGGTCTTCGGGTCTTGTGTCGGGAAGAGCCCGTCTTCGGTCTGGTGTTCGAGGGGAAGCGCTACGACGCCGGAAACGTCTTGGGATTTTTGGAAGCGACGGTCGAGCTCGCGCTGAAGCGGCCCGACCTGTCGGAAACCTTTCGGACATACCTCAAGGGCCTTGCGCTCTAAGGAAGGAGCCGGCCGGTCCGGCCGAAGGTCGCACGCCTGGATCGACCCGCCGGACCCACCTGCCATGATCGCCGACCCGGACGAACCTCCCACCCGCGAATTCCCGTCGGTCGCCCCGGTCCTTCTCCCCTTTTCCTCCCGCCGCGCCTAAATGGAAATCTACTTACTCCCCCGGATCATCGCTTTTATCATCCTGATGTGCCTGTCGGCCTTCTTTTCCGCTTCGGAGGTCGCCCTGTTCAGCTTGCGGCGGTCCCGCATCGACCACCTGAAAACCCAGGGACTGTCCGTCGCCCAGGTCATCTCAGACCTCCTGGCGCGGCCCCGGCGCCTCATCATCACCATCCTGATCGGAAATGAAACCGTCAACCTGGCCGCCACGGCGATCGTCGCCTCGCTGGTCATCACCCTGGCCGGGGACGGATACAAATGGCTGGCCATTGTGATCATGACGCCCATTCTCATGATCTTCGGCGAGATCACCCCCAAGTCCTTCGCCTTGCGTCGCTCGGAGCAGGTCTCCCGGTGGGTGGGGCGCCCCCTTGCGGCCTTCGCCGTCGCAGCTACGCCGCTGCGTTGGGTTTTCCGGAACGCGTCCGAGTGGATCATCCGCATCCTCGGAGGGGGCCGCCAGGCGGCCGACAACATCTTGTCCGAGGACGAGTTCCGCACCTGGGTAGACATGGGGCGCGAGGTCGGGGAACTGGAGGAGCAGGAGCGCAAACTGATTCACAACGTCTTCGAGTTCTCCGACACCCTGGTCTCGGAGATCATGGTCCTCCGGCCGGACATCTTCCTCCTCTCCTACCAGATGGAGATCCCCCGGATCCTCGAGGCCATCCGGAAGAACCCCCACTCCCGGATCCCCGTGTACCGAAGCCACCCCGGCAACGTGGCCGGCATTCTCCACACGAAGGACCTGCTGCCGCTCGTTCGCGGCTCGATGACTCCCAAAGCCGGATTGCCCCTGCCCCTGCGCGAGCCTTTCTTCATCCCCCCCAGCAAGAAGGTGAGCGACCTGTTTCACGACTTCAAGCGGATGAAGACGCACATCGCGCTGGTGGTGGATGAATTCGGGGATCTGGACGGGCTGGTGACGCTGGAAGACGTGCTGGAGGAATTGTTTGAGGCGTTCTCGGCCCCCCCCGGAGACAACGGGATGAAGGCGTTCCAGACCCTCAAAGCCGGGAGCTACCTCGTGTCCGGTCGGATGACCATACGCGATGTCGAGGAGAAGCTGAGCTTTGCGCTCCCGGACAGCCCGGCCGACACCCTCGGGGGACTCGTCATGGACCTCTTCGGCCGGGTGCCGGAGGCGAATGAGCAGGTCGGCCGGAACGGGCTCCTGTTCACCGTGGCCGAGATGCGCGGCAGGCGGATCCTGAAAGTCCGGATAGACATCCCCGAAAGCTGGGAGAGTCCCGCGTGAGTACGGAGTGGGCGCTGGTCATCATTCTCTTCTGCCTGGCCGTGGAGTTCTTTTTCTCGGGCGCGGAGCTGGCCATGGTGGCCGCCGACCGCGGCCGTCTGAAAACCCGCGCCGACGAGGGCGAGCGCGGCCCGGATTTGGCCCTGAAACTCCTGGACACCCCCGAGCGGCTGGTCGCCACCACGCTGACCTGCCACAACATCTCCTTCGTGACCAACGTGTCCCTCTCCACCTGGCTGATCCTCACCCTGGCCGGCCCCCGGTACGGTGAACTCCTGACGCTCGCCGTGATGACCCCCATCCTGCTGATCGTGGGAGAGATCGTCCCCAAGAGCCTTTTCCGGGAGAAGGCGGACCAGCTCGCCCCCAAGGTCGCCTACGTAGTCTGGGCCGCTTCCAAGATTCTCGCTCCGGTCGTCAGCGTGGTGACGCGGATCACGCGCGCCTTCCTCAAAGAGGAGGGGCAGGAGCATTCCGTCTCCGTCACGCGTGAGGAGCTGGCCCTCATGCTCCAGGACTCGACCGAGGGCGGGGACGTCCGGCTGGAGGAGCGGAGGATGATCCACAGAATCTTCGGATTCGGCGACACGACGGTCCGGGAGGTCATGGTGCCGCTGGTGGAGGTGACCGACCTGCCCGAGACGGCGACGGTCGGCGAAGTGGCCCGGGCCATGGGGGAGAAGGCCTACTCTCGCCTCCCCATCCATCGCGACGAAACCCACAACATCATCGGCATCGTCACCGCGTTTGAAATCCTCACCGCGCCGTCGGACAAAGCGGGGATCAAGGAATATGTCCGCGACGTGCCCTACGTTCCGGAGTCCATGCGGGCCGACGACCTTCTGCGCAAGCTTCGGGACACGGACAAGCACCTGGCCGTGGTCGTGGACGAATACGGCGGCAGCGTGGGCATTGTCACGGTGGAGGATCTGATCGAGGAGATCGTCGGAGAGATCTACGACGAGCACCAGGAGGCGCCCACCCTCTATGAGCGGCTGCCCGACGGCTCGCACCGGATCGACGCCCGGATGGAAGTGGACGCCATCAACGAGACCCTGGGACTCGGTTTCCCGAAGGGCCGCGCGGAGACCCTGGGCGGCTTCGTCACCGAGACCCTGGAGCGCATCCCCCGGGAAGGCGAGACCTTCGAGCGCGCCGGCATGGAATTCCGCGTCACCGACGCCACGGCCAAGCGGGTGTTGGAGGTCATCGTTCGGCGGAAGGAATCCTGACGGAACCCCCTCGAAATCCGGAAACATCGAGGGATACACAGCCGGCGCACAACGGGCGAGACGCCCTCCCCACCGTCTCACTGATTTCTGTCTTCCAACGGACTCGGGATATCAATGGGGCCAGACTCGATGACTCGGTGTGTCTTCGGGGGAAAATCGACTCCGACCCCATTTCCCCCGAGAGTTTCAACCCCTTTTTGTCAGGAATCCCTCTTGAGAAGTTGGGGGCCACCCAGGGGGAAAGCGGATGGAATTCATCCCGAAGCTGGCCGGGCTCGGGACCGTGGGATTCGCCGTGGGATTCATCGGAGGAATGTGCGGTCTCGTAATGGGGTCGCTCCGCCTTCCGGTGGTCGTGGCGGTGACGGCCACACCCGGGATAGCCGCCGGAACCAACATCGCCATCAGCGGCCTAGGCGCCCTTTCGGGAACTCTCCGGCACTGGCGTGAAGGGCGGGTGAGCGGTGTCCTCCTGGCGAGCATGGGCTCGGCTTCTGTCGTCGGGGCCTTTCTCGGCGGGTTCTACAGTTGGCTCCTGCATCCTTCCATCCTGCTGACCCTCATCGGAATCGTCCTCGCCCAGTCGGGAATCTCGATGGGATTTCCCCGGAGCGACTCCTCCGGAAGAAACCGCGCGCCTTCACCCAAGACGCCGGTCAGGCAGGCACGGGTTCTCTATGGCGGGATCGGACTGGGCTTGGTGATTGGGGTGGTGGGCGGGATGGTCGGCCTTGTCCTGGGGGCGCTGAGACTTCCCGCGATGGTCCGCTGGATGGACTTGGACCCCCGTATGGCAGCGGGAACCAGCATGGCAATCGGCTTCCTGGTAGGGGTCTTCGGCTTTCTGGGACACTGGCTTCACGCCGAGTTCGATCTCTGGATTCTCGGGGTGATGGGTGCGGGAGCGATGTGGGGGGCGAACCAAGGCGCCCGGGTGACGGGCCGCTTGAACCCGAACCGCCTCAAACGGTGGATCGGCCAGCTTCTCTGTTTCATGGCCGCCGTGATGTTCTTCAATGCGTTCAGGGATTGGGTGGGGTAGAAGCCCTTCTCACAGAAACCTCTCTTCCAACTGACTGGCAGGCCGGGCGTCCCGCCCGGCTTGGGACAAGATGAGGCAAGACTCGATTTCCCTTAAAACACGCCTCTTAATCGAGTATGACCCCCTTTACAGGCCCGACGCCGGTTATACGACTTCCACCGGCAGATACACATCTAACCAGTCTTTCATCATGCCTTCGGCGCGGGGCTTTTCGCCCGCGAGCGGCCAGTGATCGACATCGGACAGCAGAATCAAATCCGTGGGTTGACCGGCGCGATCGAACATTCGCAATGACTGCTCGGTCGGCGTGACCGAATCATTGGCGGCATGGAGAAGCATCAAGGGCCTCGGCGCGATGTTCCCCACAACGTCTTCGGCGTTGAAATCGAACATGCTCCGGGCCGTTTCCACGGGGAACTCGGAAATCGAGTCCGAGGTCAGGTACTTCCGCAGATGCTCGGGAATGGGAACGATGTCCCAACGGGACACCCAAAGGGACTCGCCTGTTTCTTCCTTGTGGCGTTTTCCCGCTTCCAGCATCGATGTGAATTTCTCCCACGCCTCATCCGTCGGATGCTGAAGGCGGAACTTCCGCTCGCCGTTGCCCCAGCCGCACGATGAGATGACGGCGGCGAACCGCTCGTCTATGCCGCCGGCATAAACGGCCACGGCCGCCCCGAAGCTTTGTCCGATCACGCCGATGCGATTCGGGTCCACATCGTCACGGGTCGCCATCCAGGTGAGCGCGTTGCGGGTATCTTCCACCTCTTCCAAGCAAATCACGCGGCCACGTTCGCCCTCGCTTTCCCCGCATCCCCTGTAATCGAAACGTAGCGCGATATACCCCCACCGGGCGAACATCTCCCACGTCGTCTGAGAGCTGCCACCCGTCTGGCTGGTGCCGAATCCGTGCAGGGCCAGCATGGCGGGACGTTTTTTACCGGGCTTCAAGCCTTCGGGGGTGTGGACAACGCCTGAGAGCCTCAGGCCGTCGGAATCGAAAGCGACGGGCGTTTGCATGGAGCGCTCCAGAAAAAATGTCAGAAGGATAGTTCATCGCGGAAAGGCTGATGGGGTCAGGTCTTCCGGTCCGACCATACGATTCCGCCGTGAAGTCATCGGGTTCGAATGGCGAGTCACAGACTTCACACCTGTCCATCCAAAATTCGGCGAGGCCGCATTCGGTTAAGACAGAGCAGTGCCTTAGCGTGAGTTCTCATCGCTCCCGGTAGATCGTCCCTCAGGTCCGGCCATGCGTCATTAACAATTCTTCCACTTCCTGTAACCGGGGGATCCCCGTCCGGCCGCCGACGGACCGGCAGCTCAGGGCCGCCAAGGCGTTGGAGAAGTCCAGCGTTTTCTGAACGGGCCAGTCCTGGAGCACCCCGTAGCACAGTCCCGCGTGGAAGACGTCCCCCGCGCCCGTTGTGTCCGCCGCCCGCACGTCGAACGCCGGACTCTCGTAAAAATTCTCGCCGTCGTAGGCGACGGCCCCGCCCGCGCCCAGCGTCATCCCGACAACGGCCGGACACACCTCGCGGAGCGCCTCGAGGGCCTCGCGTTGATCGGACTTTCCGGTTACCAGGGCGGGAAAATCCTGGCTGCCGATGACGATTGAACACGACCCGAGAAGCGCTTTCGTCCCCTCCATCACACGCTCCGCGTCGAAGACGACCGGAATCCCCGCCGCCCGAGCCCACCGCGCCGCCCGGATCTCCGCGGGCAGATTGTGGCCGTCCACCAGAAGGCAGCGGCCGTTCAGGACAATCTCTTTCCTGAGATCGCCCTCCTCCAGACGGACGTCCCGGTCCCAAACGATCGTCCTTTCCCCCGAAGATGAATCGATCAGCACGACGGCGCACTGGCTGCGTCTCCCCGGCTTGACGACGACGCCGTCCACGTTCACCCCCTCCGCCCTCAGGGCCTCCAGGGAGAAGTCCCCGGCCGGGTCGTCTCCCACCGCGCCGACAAAGGCGGCTCGCAGCCCCAAGCGGGCGCACGCGACCATCGCCGTCGCCGCCCGGCCGCCGCCCGGCCGGGCGAACGCGGTCATGCGGCGTTCGGTGTTTCGCTCAGGAAAATGGGGAAGGGAACGAAGATAATCGACCGAGACCAGACCGATGCCGACGACGTCGAACCGCATGTTTCTTTCCCCGGAAGATCCGCCCCCGAACACCGGGACGAAGGGGGAGCGGCCGGGCTCAGCGAATCGTGAGGCGCCCGGTCATCCCCGCTTCGGTGTGGCCCGTGATCGCGCACCGCAGATCGAACACACCCGTCTGAACGGGGACGAAGAACCACTCGGCCCGCTTTCCGGGAAGCACCTCGATCTCCCAAACGGCGCCCTTCACCTCCATGTTTGCGTCCTGGACCTTCCGCGTCCAGACGGCGGCCGCGAACCGCAGGGCGGTAAAGTAATGCTTCGAGGGCGAAGGGTTGATCAGAACCAGCTTGTACAGGCTTCCGGTCTCGAAGGTCAGCGCATTGGGCTTGAACGTCAGGTGGCCGTCCCGGCTGCCGAGATGCACTTCGATGGTGGCGGGATTCCGCTGACTCAGGTCTCCCGCGGCTTCGGCGGAAACCATCCATCCGGGCCAGAGAAGGACGCCCGCAGCAGAAAGAAAAAGGACGGACCGCAGGGCGCTCATCATCAATCGACTCTCCTCACTTGTCGGAAAACCAGGAAGCCGGAAGGGGGGCTTCACCGCATGAAGTATCATATCATTTGAACGTCGCGTCCGCCTTTCCCCCTCCGGGGCGGGGAAGCCAGTGGGCGAAATCCGATCCCCCGCGAGTCCGGCGAACGCCGCCCTGAAGGGAGGTCCGACATGAAAAATCCCAGGGTTCCGCCCACCTTGATTCTGGCCGCCGTCCTGGGTTTGCTTCTCCTTTCGCGGGGGGGTCATTCCGAGCGCGGTATCCCAACGGCCATTTGCTCGTCGGCCCCGCTTGGGTTCAAAAGTGGCTCGGAAACCCGGCCGTGCAGCTTGTGGACCTTCGCGGAAAGGCCCGGTATGACGCGGGACACATTCCGGGGGCGGTTGCCTTGCGTCTCGACCGGATCCGGGTGACCGTCAACGGCGCGCCTGGCATGGCCGCCTCCGCCCGGCGGCTCTCCCGGGTGTTCGGGGCCCTGGGGATCGACGCCGAGACCACCGTCGTCGGGTACGATGACAGCGGGGGACTGCTTGCGGCCAGGCTTTTCTGGACGCTGGAGTACGCGGGGCACCGCCAGGCCCGCATCCTCAATGGAGGATGCCCGGCCTGGCTCGCCGCCGGGGGCGCGGTGAGCCAGCGCGCTGCCTCCCACCCGGCCAAACGGTTCGAAGTCCGGCTCGACCCTTCCCGCGTCGTCTCGGCCGAGGAGATCCGCTCGAAACTCGGGCGGAAGGATGTCGCGATCGTGGACGCGCGCGGCGCGGGAGAATTCTCCGGACGGGTGAAGCGCGCCCGCCTTTACGCGTCCCGGGGGGTGACCCGGGAGAAGGAGATCATCCCCTACTGTCAAACTTTCGTCCGCGCCGCCCACACGTATTTAAGCCTGAGGCTCCTGGGCTACGAAAAGGTGAGGGGATAAGATGGCTCTTGGGCGGAGTGGGAAAACCGGCCGGACCTGCCCGTGGAGAGGTAGGGGGGGGAGGTAGCCTTTCAAACAGCGGCGCCCCCCGGGGTGGAGAATCAATCTCCTTTGTAGAGGTTCGCGGCCGCCCGCACATAAACGGCCAATCCCGCTTCGAGGAGTCCCGGGACCATCCGCGCCAGGAGCATCATGCAGGCCAGGCTGAAGGGCATGACGACCAACCCCCGGTTTGCGCGAATCGCGGCGAGGACCTTCCGGCTCACCTGAGTGGCCGTCAGGGTCGGCCCTTTCCTGAACCGGGCCGCTTTCCGGAGGCTGGGATGCGTATCGAAAAAGGGGGTTTTCACGGTTCCCGGACAGATGGTGCTGACGCCCACCCGGAAGGGCGCCAATTCATGCCTCAACACGCGGCTCATGGCGACCAGGGCGAACTTCGACGCCGCGTACGCGCCCAGAAAGGGCGGCGGGATGAGACCCGCCACCGAGGCGACGTTCACGATGTACCCGGACCGCCTCCGCTTCATCCGGGGGGCGAACGCGAAGATGCTGTAGACCGCCCCCAGATAATTGGTCCGCGTGAGGCGCTCGATCTCCTCGGGACTGGACCGAAGGAGCGGACCGGCGAATCCGAACCCGGCGTTGTTGATCAGGATGTCCACCGGACCCGCTGCGAGGATCGCTCCCGCCGTCTCCCGGACGCTTTCGTTGTCGGAGACGTCGCACGGGAAGACCTCGGCCTCGCCGCCCGCCTCTGCAATCTCCTCTCTCAACCTTTCCAGGAGATCCGCCCTCCGCGCCAAAAGAACCGGCTTCGCCCCCTCCCGGGCAAGGTCCAGGGCCAGTTGTCTTCCGATGCCCGAGGACGCTCCCGTTACCACCGCGCGTCGCCCCCGCAGCCGCATTCGTTCCCTCTCCTTCCACCCGGGCCCGAAGCCCGGCGCTCCTGAATTCAGCCGGACGACACGGTCCGACACCCGCCACTATGCACAAAGTGCGCTCGCGGACAAGGGCGACTTTTGGAGTTTTTCGGATGGAACCCGCCGCGGCGGACCCGGCAGGCAAAAGGCGGTTCGCGATCAACCGTTTGATTTACGCTGGATCTTCAGACTGTTTCAATTGCACAGTGTCTTCAGGCTGCGAACGGAACATCATGACGAACTTTTCAAATTGCTCCGGGTCATAGAACCCGACGTTTTCCTCTTTCATGATGGACAGGGCCTGAAACGTGCTCATGGCCTTCTTGTAGGGCCGCCTGGAGGTGATGGCGTCAAAGCCGTCCGTGATCGCGGCGATCCTGGAGATGACGGGGGCTTGTCTCCCGTGAGGCCGTAGGGGTAACCCGTGCCGTCCATCCGCTCGTGATGGTACAAGGTGATGTGCAGGACGGCCCGCTTCCGAATCCCCATTTCCTGAATCATCTGGGCGCCATCGATCGGGTGTTTTTTGATGATTTCCCATTCGACGGGGCTGAGGGGACCGGCCTTTTTCAGAATGCTCGCGTCGACCAGGCTCTTGCCCAGGTCGTGGTAGATGAACCCTTCCCCGAGATCGTGGAGGTCATTCAAAATGGGCTTCGCCTCCAGGATCCGCTTGTCGGACAGAACGCTCTGCGAAAAGCCCACACCCAGGATGCACACGTGCAGGCTGTGGGAGTACGTATGTAATCCCGCCGGGCCAGATTCATCATGCTGAGGGCGCTCTGCTCGTTGGAATGGGCCAACCGGACGATGTTGCCCACAAGCTCCTGCGTCTTCTTGTAGTTTTCCGTGGATTCTGGGCGTTCGAAAAACGCCTCCATGACGTCTTCCCCCTTTTCATTGAGGATGGAGGCCCGTTTCTCCAGGTCCACGGATTCGTCGGTCAGAATCTCTTCAAAGTTGTTTTCCACGCTCATCGTGTAGGTCTTCAGGTACTTCTCCTTGGTGTAAACGGCCGAGCTATCGCGGCGGAGCTGCTCACGAATTCTTTTCGATAACCCGGTCCCTTGATTTATAACCAGGATCAGCTTGCGATCTTGTCCCTGCCCAACCTGCCGGAAGATGGGAAACGTGAGCTTGATGTTCGCCGGGACGAGGTCGAGGTCGATCGGGGCCAGCCCCTCGCCGGATTCCGTTTGCGGAGTCGGCTCGTCTTTCACCTGCTCGTCGACCAGCGTGGGATTCATCCGCTTCATTCCTTTCAAAGGAAGCCGATCTTCAATCCCCAATGGACGGCGGCGGCGGCCGGAAGCCGATGTTCTTTGAATAGAGCGCCCCCCGCGGTCGCCTTTGCGCTCTTGAAGACAATTAACCTATCGGGAGACTCGCCTGTTTCCTTAAGCCGAATCTTCGCGCCGTCTTCCTGTTGACGGGGCTCGCGCCCATCCGGTAACATCGCGCTCTTTCTGGACACCCGCTCAAGGAGGTCAGGCGTATGTCCCCGTCCGTGCGATTCGGCGTCAATGTAAATACGCGCCTCCCGGTGATCTTCCCCGAAGATTACGGCCTGGATCAACTCCTGGATCTGGCGGTCCAGGCCGAGGAGCTCGGTTACGAATCCGTTTGGGTGGGGGATAACTTCTTCTCGAAAGCCCGTCTGGAATCCATCACCACGCTTTCGGCCATCGCGGCCCGGACGCGGCGCGTCAGGCTGGGCACGGCGGCGCTCATCTCTCCACTCCGCCACACCGTGTGGCTAGCCCTGTCCTGGGGGACGCTCGACCGAATCTCCAAGGGGCGGACCCTCCTCGCCATCTGCGTGGGCGGAGGGAGCGCCGAGTCAGGCGGCCCGGGGTTCACGGCGGAGTTCGATGTCGCCCGCATCCCCTACAAAAAGCGGGGCCGGCTGTTGGAGGAGCAGATTAAGACTTTGCGCAAGTTGTGGTCGGACGGGCCGGTTCAAAGAGACGATGAATTTCACACCCTGCCGGGTCTGAACCTGGAGCCCAAACCCGCACAGCCGGGGGGTCCGCCAATCTGGATCTCCAACAACCCGCAGATCTTTGATCTCGACGCCCCCATCGTGGAGCGAATGCTCCGCCGGGTGGCGCGCCTCGCCGACGGCTGGATGACCTGCACGGCGACCCCCGAAGAGTTCCGCGCGCTTTGGGGCCGGGTCCGGGAATACGCCGACGAGTATGACCGTCCGGAGGACGCGGTGACGCCCGCGTATCAGATCACACTGAACGTGGGCAAGGACCGGGCCTCCGCGCGGGCCGAGGCTCTGGAAATCCTGAACCGGTACTATTCGACCAAGCAGCGGGATCTGTCCGAGGGCATGTGGGAGCGGGACCCCTTCGGCGCGCCCGGGGAGGTTCAGGATCACCTGGGCGGGATGATCGAGGCCGGCGTCCGCAAGTTCATCCTCCGATTCGCCTCCCGCAACCAGGCGGAGCAGGTCGAGCGGTTCACCGATTCGGTCTGGCCGGCGTTTCGATGAGGCCGTTTGGAAACGCTGGGGAGAAGATCCGATTGACACGGCCGGAAGGCCTCGGTTAAGATTCTGTACACGGTCCAGGTCAATGTCGTTTTCGGCATCGGGAAAGTGGGGAAGGGCGATTCATTGGGCCTCCCGGAGGGTCGGGTTCCGGGTTGAGCCGAAGCATATAACCCCCGAGAAATGAGGATTGGTTGATGGTCAAGTCCAGAGCCCTATGGAAAACGGGAATCCTGAGCCTCGTCGTCGTCTTGGTGCTTTGGATCCTCAAGGCGGGGGGCGTCATCACGGAAACGGGTATCTTTTACTCGGTCCTGACCCCCCTCGGCGCCATTCTCTTGATGGTCATTCTGTATCTGCTCATCCTCGGGGCGGGGCAGGCGTTTTTCCACAACAGCCAGGCTTTGCGCCCGATCAGCCCGTTGTTGACCGGGGTCTGGGGATATGTGCTGCTGGCGCCTTTGTCGGTGGTGGCGCAATGGATGGAGTACTTTCCCGAAGGCACCTCCGGGACCATCCTGTGGGCGATGGCCGGGATCGGAGTGTGGGTGGTTCTGATGTGGGTGTTCAGCTTCGTCCTGACCAAGATCGTACCGACGATCAACGCGATCCTGGCCCAGGGGATTACGGCGATCTGGGGGGTGGCCATGATCATCGGAGCCACCTACTTCATGGAGTTCGTGAAACTGGCCCCCAAGAACATGGGCTGGTCGGTTGCGCTGTTCTTCATCCTGTTCGGGTTCTGGCTGGGGCTGGTTTACCCAGTATACATCTTAATCGCCCGCCTGGCCGCGAATGAACGCATCCGTCCGGGAATGGACCGCATCCTGACGACGCTGTGGAGCATCGTGATCCTGGTCATTTTGTGGGAGGTTTGGGTCAATGTCGCCGATATCCCGCAGTTCCTTGTTCCGTCCCCTTCGGACACGGCGAAGGAGATGTTTGAGAAGGCCCATCTGCTCGGCACCCACGTCAACACGACCCTGCTGGAAACCATTCTGGGGTACCTGCTCGGGATCCTGATCGGCATCCTCTCGGCGGTCTTGATCGTCTGGTATAAGTTCCTCGAGGATGTCCTGTATCCACTCCTCGTCATCCTTCAGATCATCCCCAAGATCGCCATCGCCCCCCTCCTGCTCATCTGGGTAGGCTACGGGGCGACCTCCAAGGTGTTGATTGCCTTTCTGATCGGCTACTTCCCCATCGTGGTGAGCATGATTACGGGGCTGCGGCTGGTTGAGGCCGACTTGCTTGATCTGGCCCGCTCCTTCCGCGCGACCAAGTGGCAGATCCTGTCGAAGATCAGGTTCCCCAACTCGCTCCCCTTCCTGTTCAACGGCTTGCAAATCTCCATCACCCTGGCCGTCATCGGGGCCATCGTTGGGGAGTTCGTCGGCGGAAGCAAGGGGCTGGGATACCTCATCATCGTCTCCAATTACGAGTTGAACACGCCGCTCATGTTTACCTCCCTGTTCCTTCTCTCGATCATCGGCCTGTCGCTGTTCGGCCTCATCGTCAAGCTGCAAAAGATAATGATTCCGTGGGCGGTCCAGGAAGAGGGCGATATGCCGGCGATGGGCGGCGGTTGATTCTGAACAACACCCTGCCCCCGAGACGGTGGTCGGAAAACCGCCGTCCCGGGGGCTTTTTCCGGTGCCATTCCCGAAAAGCCTGAATCCCCCGGGAGGGAGCGTGGGTGCGGATCCCGCGCCGCGCAGCGGTTTCTTGACTTGCGCCCGGCGGGGTGGCAAGATCGCGGACTCCCAAAGACGGGCGAAATCCGAAAATCCTTGAGGGGGTTGCCGGAATTTCAGCTGGCCATCCGATTCGGCATACGAGGAGCATCATGAACCCAGTCGCCACTTACACCCCGGATCTTCGGGGATTCATCGAGTACCTGGAGGAACAGCACCCCGATCAGGTGATCCGAATCAAAAAGGAGGTGGACCCCCGCTTCGGCGTGACGGGCATCATCGACCGCCTGGAAAGGGAAAACCAGTTCCCCCTGCTCATCTTCGAGAACGTGAAGGGCTCCAAGATCCCGCTCATCGCCAATATGCACGCCGACTTCGCGCGGCTGCGCCTTTCGCTCGGGATGGAAGAGGGCTCGGTCAAGGATTTCCTCACCGAGTACCACAAACGCGAGTCAAGCCCCATCGCCCCGGAGATGGTCGAGACCGGCCCCGTCAAAGAGGTCATCAAGATCGGCGACGAGGTGGACGTCAATGAGCTGCCCATCTGCACCTATCACGAAAAGGACGCCGGCAAGTACATCACAGCGGGGTTGGACCTGATGCGGGACCCCGATACGGGGGTCAACAACATCGGCATATACCGCTTGATGGTGAAAGACCGCAACAGCTTCGGCATCCAGCTCTCAGAGACGGCCCACGGCAACTACATCTGGAAAACGTATGAGAAGCGGGGGCTCCCTTGCCCGATGGCGGTCATCATCGGGCACCATCCCGCCTTCTTTCTGGGGACGCTGAGCTTCACGCCGCTGCAGACGGACGAGCTCAACATCGCCGGGGGCATCCTGGAGCGGGCCGTCCAGATGGTGAAATGCGAGACCATCCCCCTGGAAGTGCCGGCCGACGCGGAAATTGTCCTGGAGTGCGAAATCCTTCCGCACATCCGCGAGGAAGAGGCCCCCTTCGGCGAATACCCAGGGACGTACGGTCCCATGCGGATGAACCCGGTGGTCAAGGTCAAGGCCATCACCCACCGGAAGGACCCGCTGTATCAGAACGCCTTCGTCGGTCATCCCGACAACCTGCTCCTGTCCGGGCTCATCCGATCGACGTTCATCGAGGACACGGTGAAGATCGCCTGTCCGACCGTGAAGGGGGTTCACATGCCCCGGGCGGGGCGCTTTCGCTTCATCTGCTACATCGCCATTGAAACGATGATCGAAGGCGAGGCCAAGCAGGCGGCCATGGCGGCCTTCGTGGCCGACCCGTTCCTGAAGTTCGCCATCGTCGTGGACCATGACGTGGACATCACCAACGACACCGAAGTCCTGCACGCCATCGGGAACCGGGTGCGGGGAGACCGGGACATCTTCATGATCCCGTACGCGAAGGGTTCGCCGCTGGACCCGGCCTCCTACGACCCGGCGGGAGGCTCCCACCTGGTCACCAAGGTGGGGATCGACGCGACCCGGAAATCCAACTATCCGGACGAGATCTCCGTGCCGGGCGTGGACGAGATCAATCTGGCGGATTACATCGACGGCTGGCAATCCTCGGGCGAAGTTCGAAGGGGGCTGTACGGAACCGGTGTGGAACTGCCGTAAGACCGGCGCTCTTTAACCGAGAGGGAGAATTCGAAGTGAGAAACTTCGAGTGGCTGGAGCCGACAAGCGTGGCTGAGGCCGGGCGAATGGTCATGGAAAACGCGGAGGGGGCAAAGATCATGGCCTCGGGAACCTCGCTCCTTCTCCTTATGCGCCAGCGGATTTTCAGCCCGACGCACGTGGTGAGCCTGGGCGCGGTCGACGGTCTGGATTACATCCGATTCGACGGCGGCGACCTGCGGATCGGCGCACGCACGAAACACCGGAGCATCGAGCATCACCCGGAAATCGCGGCGCAATTTCCCATGATCGCCGAAATGGCCCGCCGCGTGGCCAACCCGCAAATCCGAAACATGGCGACCATCGGCGGAAACTTGGTCCACAACGATCCGGCCTCCGACCCGCCGGCCTGTTTTCTGGCCCTGGACGCGACCGTTGCGGCCGTGCGCGGAGATCAGGAGCGCGAAATTCCGCTGGAAGAGCTCTTCGTCGACTTCTACGAGACCTCCCTGGAGCCGGGGGAAGTGCTGACGGAAATCCGGATCCCGGCCCTGTCGGCGGATTCCGTGGGCGTCTACACCCGGTTCACCACCACCCCGGCCGAAGACCGGCCGCTTCTGGGCGTGGGGATGGTCCTGACCCTGGACAAAGACGGGACGTGCACCGATGCCCGAATCTCGTTGGGGGCCTCCACCCCGGTCCCAGTCCGGGTCCGGGCGGCGGAAGAAGCCTTGAAGGGCCAGCCGGCGACGGAGGAGGTTTTCGCAAAAGCGGGGCTGGCCGCTTCTGAAGAAATCACGCCGCTGGATGATTTTCGGGGCTCCGCGGATTACCGGCGGGAGATCATCAAGGTTATTGTCAGGCGAACGGCGATGCGGGCACTCGAGCGCGCCCGGGGATAGGGAAGGATCGGGGACATGAAAAAACAACTGATTACGCTTCGCGTCAACGGTGAAGAGCACGAAATCGCGGTCGAGCCCCGTCGCCTGCTGGTGGAAGCCATCCGCGACGACCTGGGACTGACCGGAACGAAGCGCGGGTGCGAATCCGGGGTCTGCGGGTGCTGCACCATCCTTCTGGACGGTCACAACATCAAGTCCTGCCTCATGCTGGCCGTTCAGGTGCAAGAGGACTCCGAGGTGACGACCATCGAGGGGCTGCGCGGCGATGAAGGCGGCCTGCACCCCATCCAGGAGGCGTATGTGAATTACGGCGCCCTTCAGTGCGGCTATTGCACGCCGGGGTTCATCATGACGACCAAGGCCTTTCTGGATGAGAATCCCAAGCCCACCGAAGCGGAGATTCGCGAGGGCCTGGGGGGCAACATCTGCCGCTGCACGGGTTACGTGAAGATTGTGGAGGCCATCCAGGCCGCCTCCGGACAAGAGGTGTCCCACGCACATCCCTGAGGACCCCGACCGAAGGATTCAACGTCGGCCACGCCCGCGGTTGTTCACGAAGGAGACCTCCTTTTTGCGGGGTCTCTTTTTTTTGATGGAGAAATCCTATCCGACTGACGGTCCTGGGTTCCTATGGCGGCACGACCGATCGATGCCTGCCGACCTCCTTCCTGCTGAATGAGACCCTCCTCCTGGACGCCGGCTCGGCCGCCGCCGCACTCTCCCTCGACGCGCAATCCGCCATCGAGGACGTGCTGCTCTCTCACGCCCACATCGATCACGTGGCGGGCCTCTGCCCCCTGCTGGACAACACCTTCGGGCAACGCGCGGAACCTCTCCGCGTATGGTGCCTGGATGAGACGGCGGAGGCCCTGGAGTCTCACCTGTTCAACGACAAACTCTGGCCGAATCTGGTCGCGGGCGCATCCGGGGGATCGCCGGTGCTCGAGCTCCATCGGATCGCCCCGGGCGAAACTTTCCGCCTCCCCCAGAGCGGCGCGACGTTCGATGTCACCCCCTATCCGGTCAACCATGCCGTTCCGACCGCCGGGTTCATCCTCCGGGAGCCAGAAGGCGGCCTCCTGTTCACCGCCGACACCGGACCGACGGAGGCCATCTGGGAGGCTGCCGGGGACGGGGGCGAGCTTCGGTGCATCATCACCGAAACCTCTTTTCCTGATGAGCTGGGGGAAGTCGCCCGTTTGTCCGGCCATCTGACGCCCGCCCTGCTCCAAGCGGAGCTCCGGAAGATGCCGCGCGAAGTTCCGGTTTTTCTGTATCACGCCAAGCCGGCCCACCTGGAGACCCTTCTCAGACAGGTCCACGCCCTGGGGGAGCCCAGGGTCCGCTGGCTCGAACAGGGAAAGACGTATCACCTCGGCCGTTGAACGACCGTCGGCTCGCCTTTGCCCGGCTCCAGCGAGCTCCGCCCGTCCAACCGTCAGCAAACGCGGAATCCTGACGCGCAATGGCTCCAACCGAAAAGGACAACACTGTGAGCGAACCCGCCCGGTTCACGGAAGATGAGCTCGCCCTCATCGCGGACAAGGAATTTTTCCGGAGAAAGCTCGAGGTCAGCGAGAAGATCCGGGCGGCCTTTACGGAGTTGCGAAATGATCTGCTGGACCATATGAAGCCGGAGCGGTATCTCGCCCCCCAAGGCGTGGATTTCACCGAGGGGAAGTTGAGCGGAGGCGAGAAACATTACGATCTCCCTTACCTCTTCCTGGATTTCCCGCGCCGGTTCTCAAGGGAGTTCATATTCGCCTACCGATCGATATTCTGGTGGGGGCACCATTTTCTGTTCACCCTGATCCTCTCGGGAGAGCATCTTTCCGAATATCAGAGTCGGGCCTTCGCCGGTTGGGACGGCCTGGCGGCGCGCGAAGACTGGATCGCCGTCACCCCGGACCCCTTTGAGTGGCGGCGGGGGGAGGAGTTCTTCCGGCGCATCCGGCCCGGCGGACCGGGCGGCCTCGAGGACGCCCTCCGTCAGCTCCCTTTCCTCAAGCTGATCCACTTCGTCCCGTTCGACGACCCCCGGGTCAAGGATGACCGGTTGGTCCAGACCGGGTTCGAGACCTTCCGGGACTGGGAATTCGTCATTTCCCGCTGATGGCGGAGGCCTGATCCCATCTTGCATTCACGAAATCCGTGTAGCGCGGAGGCTTCAGCCTCCGCCAAACGCCACGCCGGATCGAAAACCAGCGGGGGCTATTGAAGACGGCATAAAGAATGTCCTAAACATAGTGAATCGATGAAAGGTCTGAAGGATTCTCCGGGATTTCTGGGGCGGGTACGGAGCCCCGCCCCTACATGAAATCCTGCGATTCACCTGTAGGGGCCGGGCTCCGTACCGGCCCGTTCACACGATACTCACCTAGGCCATTAATAATACAGGGCTCAATAACCCGTATATCTCCCAAAGAGAATTTTCAACCTCGGATAGGTCGGTGAACGGGTTGCCTTTCAATCCATTGCCCGATGCAAGGAATTCGCCTGGCTGAAACACCCCGTTCTCTGCGCGGGCGTGTGACGGGCCGGTACGGAGACCGGCCCCTACGACGGAAA
>CAYRGS010000073.1:0-18575 GCA_964423875.1 uncultured bacterium | reverse complement strand
AGGGCAAGAATAGGAACACAATTCGGGGTAATCGGTCCCCCGTGCGCCAAAGAAGCTGTGGTCAGGGCAAGGGGTTTCAACCGCAGCCTGGCCGGCACGCAAGTGCCCTTTCGGGTTATGTTGGGAGGCGCCCGGTAGGGTCTCCGGCCGGTCAGGCCGGAGTCACCCGGTAGAGACTTTCCCAGGCGGGGATTTGCCGCTCGGCCTTCTTCGTCGCCACCTCGATGACGATGTCCTGGGTTTCCTTGGTGGTGGCGTACTTCTCGATGACCAGGCGGTTGAGGTTGACGTGGAACACCTCGTCGCGGCCGATTCCGGTGTAGAGGTCCGCGACCTTGTTGTATCCGTGCTTCCTGCACCCTTCGACGAGGATATCGTTCACGGCCAGCGCCACCGACTCGCCCACGTACGAGCCCGAAAATACGGCAAGGAAATGCTTCTTGAGGTTCTCGAGCGTCACCGCGTGCCAGTTTTTCTCTTCGGGAAGCTGCGCCACCGGACCGCCGGTCTCGCCGTATTCGACGCGCAATTTCTCGATGACCCGCGTGAAGTCGCGGAAATGGCGAACCTCGTCGTGGATGAACTTGCCGATGGCGACGAAGATGTCCCGGGGGATGTCGGGCCCCATCTTCATGAACGCGGCCGACATGGCCTGGGCGATCTGAAGCTCGCGGAGATTTCGCTGCTCCATCCAACGCAGCATGTTGTTGACGCCCGGATCTTCCTGGAAGAACGCCTCGACGCACTGCATCCCGCCGTTGTTGAGCGTCGCCCGCTGGCGGTCAAGCTCTTCCAGATAAGCGCGAGACATCCGGATGCAGTCCTCCTCAAAAAGCGACTTTCAGTTTTGAGCCATCACCATACAAAATTCATCGCCCCCTTTCAAGTCGCTTGGAACGGACCCTGACCTGTCTCCCGCCGACCCGCCGGTTTCAAGTCCGGCCACAGAACCGGAGAAGAATATCATGATGCGGGCAAGCTGTATCCATTCCGGAGATTTCGCGGCTCTGACCCGGAGCGCCGGTGAGGTCAGGAAACCCGCCGATCTTCATCCTTCCCCCGCTCCTGCGTTCTCGACATTGGACTTCAGTCCCTTCGTGTGCTACTGGAACTTGAATGTTATATCCGCTTCATTGTTAAATGGTTCTCGTCTTAAATTCGCAATATGTGAGATTGACGAGTAGGATTCCAGGTGAGGATTCGGGTTCGGGATGGAAACCAAAACATGAAAAACCGCAACAAAAATGCCGAATTTTCAAGGAAGAACCCGAATGTTTTGTTCGGCATTCGCGCGAATCCCGATCACGCCGCCCGTGAAAGCCGGGCAACCTGTGAGTTGACGCCTGGGCCCCAGGAGAAGCTCGATTGATCCCCTGCTACGTCAGCGGCAAGGGCATGCACGCCACGGAGACGACCCGGGATTTCAAGGTCGTCGTCATCCAGGCCCTGAAAGACTCCGGCCTCGGTTTCGACACTCGCTACCGCTTCTACCGCGACCGGTTCCCTCGAATGGACCCGGCCGCGCTGGCCCGGATGATCTGCGATCCGGTCGAGGACTACGACCCGGACTGGAAACCCTACCTTGAGCGACACGCGGCGGGGCGAGATGAGGGTGAAGTCCTCGCCGAGTTCATCCTGGAACGCGACGGCCTGTTCCGGGCCGAAGCCCGGGCCGCCATCTATTGCTACGACGAGGCCGGGTTCGGCTCGGGCGTGAACTCGATGCGGTTCATCCGCGACGGAAAATCCATCCTGGGGTTCTATCAGCCCGGGAGCGTGAAAACGGGCGTGAACCCGACCAACTTTATTCAACTCCAATCTGAACACCCGGAGCGGGTGACACTGGTCAAGTACCGCTCCCTGGATGAGATCCCGGATGCAGTCAACGCGTGGCTGCGGGAGATGTCCGCGGCCTGACCCCTGAAATACACTGGGCCGGTGAATGTTTTAAAGGAGAAGACCCGGCGCGTGGACGGCACGGCGGGTGTTTCGCCCGGGCCAAATCGTAAAACGATCCCTTCAACCTCAGAGAGCGTGTGATGGCTGACAAATCCCGCAAAGAGAAGCGGCAACAGGAACGAGAGGATACACGGGAGGCGAGGCGGAAACAGCCCGGACAGAAGGCGCGGGCCCGCGGGCGGAAGAAGTTTCTTTCCACCGTGGCGGTCGCTGTGGTCACCGCCGCCGCCGCTTACGGGGTCTACACCTGGCTCTCCCGGGATCTTGCAGGAGAATCTTATCCCAGCCAAGGCAACCGGCACGTCGCGATGGGACGGGCGGAGCGCTTTCCGTACAACACCGACCCCCCCACCTCGGGCAACCACTACGACAGCCTCGCCCCCTGGGGGGTGCGCAAGAAGCCCATCCTGAAAGGACTCCAGACCCATAACCTGGAGGATGGAGGCGTTATCGTCAGTTACCGCTGCCGGGATTGCCCCGATCTCATCCGGAAGATCGAGGAGCTCGTGGACCGCTATCCCACGCAGGTCATTGCCGCGCCCTACCCGAAGATGAAGCCCCTCATCGCCCTGACTGCCTGGACGCGGATCGACCGCCTGGATAAGTTCGACCAGAAACGGATCGTGAGGTTCATCGAGGCGTACAAAGGTATCGACCACCACGTTAGGTGATAAATCTTTAGAGGCAAGGTGGACTCTGAGAGGAAGATCCCAGGGGGGCTTTTTTGAAAAACCGCCCCTAAGAATTCAACGATTCTCGGTTGATTTGTCTTCGCCCTTCAACGCATCCAAGACTGCCCGGCGGACGGCTTCTTTCAGGTCCTTGTCTTGGAAAACGACCGTTTCGTGACGGCCTCCGCGCGAGGCGACAGTCGGGTAGGATAGGTACTGCCCCCCCTTCTCCGTCTCAACGATCCGGATGCCCCGGAGCAGGACCTGGCCGTCCAGCTCGACCTCGGCGTACGCGCGGACCGTTCCGCCCGGGATCGGGGCCGCGAAGGGGGTGACGTTGACCGACGTGATTTTCATTCAGATCCCCTCACAATCTTTCGGGCGGGGCGGGGGTCAACCGACGCTGCGCCCCGATCCTACAGCTTTTTGACCTGGGCTTGGCCGAATTCGGGAGCCCCCCCCCCGTCTCTCCCGGTTCGATGGTGTAGAATAAGCCTTTCCCCTTGGCGCGATCATCCAGCGTGTTCTAAATACCGTCGGAGAAATTCGTTCATCTTCGGTCAGGCTGGGACTATGCTGCGGTTTATTTTTTACTTGGCGGCCACGTACTTTTTGTGGGTCGCGCTCAGAGCCGTCTTCCGGGGAATCGGCCGGATCGCCGAGCGGCAAAAGCGGATCTCGGACGAGGACCTCGTCCGGTGCGCCGCGTGCGGGACGTACGTCCCGAAATCGGACATCGTGAGACGCAAGGGGCATGATTTTTGCGGAAAAGAGTGTGCGGGGAAGGGCCGGGCGTAACGGCCATGGGATCGGAGGACGCGCCCTGACACCCTCCCCCCCCTGGACAGGTTCCGGGGGAAATCCTATATACGGAACCTGTGTTTTCTCTGGAGAGGTTTTCCGTCTGTGTCCCCCCAACCGGCTGAATGACGCACCCTTTAGATTACGCTCCGGGGAGACGCGCGCCGATGAGGCCCGGCGACGGGCCGGACATGCAGCCCGAACGCCGCTAGAGGAGTCATGGAAAGTTGCTCAACGGGGTCAGCAAGGAGAGCGACGTAGCCAAATTTGATTCCGCCGAGCTTCACGAATGGCTGGAGTCCATGAACTACGTCCTTCAAAGCGGCGGTCCGGAACACGTCAAAGAGTTGTTGAGCGCCCTCTACCTTCACGCCTACCAGCGCGGCGTCCGACTGCCCTTTTCCGCCAACACCCCTTACGTCAATACCATCCCCATCGAAGACCAGCCCCCATTTCCCGGCAACCGGGAGATCGAGCGGCGCATGAAGAGCTTCATCCGCTGGAACGCCATGGCCATGGTCGTCCGGGCCAACCGGCACGAGGACGGCATCGGCGGACACATCTCCACCTACGCCTCCGCCGCGACCTTGTACGAGATCGGCTTCAACCACTTCTTCCGGGGCAAGGGCGACAACCACAACGGAGACCAGATCTACTTCCAAGGCCACGCCTCGCCGGGCATCTACGCCCGCGCCTTCCTGGAAGGCCGGCTGAGCCAGCAGCAGCTTGAGAACTTCCGCCGCGAGCTGAATCCCGAGGGCGGGCTGCCTTCTTACCCGCACCCCCGGCTGATGCCCGATCTGTGGGAATTCCCGACCGTCTCGATGGGGCTCGCCCCCATCCAGGCCATCTACCAGGCGCGGTTCAACCGCTACCTGGAAGACCGGGGTCTCAAAGAGGACACCGGCTCCAAGGTGTGGGCATTCCTGGGGGACGGCGAGATGGACGAGCCCGAGGCCCTGGGCGCCATCTCCCTGGCCGCGCGCGCGCGGCTGGACAACCTCATTTTCGTCATCAACTGCAACCTCCAGCGCCTCGACGGCCCGGTGCGCGGCAACGGCAAGATCATTCAGGAACTGGAACGGGCCTTCCGGGGGACCGGCTGGAACGTCATCAAAGTCCTGTGGGGACAGGACTGGGACCCCCTCTTTGCCAAGGACGAAGACGGCCTGCTGGGGAAGCGGCTGGAAGAGGTCGTGGACGGCTGGTCCCAGAAATACACCGTCGAGGACGGCGCGTTCATCCGCGAGCACCTCTTCGGCGTGGACCCCCGAATTCTGGAGATGGTCAAAGACCTCAGCGACGAGGAGATCCGCAAGATGAGTCGGGGCGGGCACGACCCCGAGAAGGTTTACGCCGCCTACAAGGCCGCCGTCGAGCACAAGGGGGCCCCGACGGTCATCCTGGCGAGGACCATCAAAGGCTACGGCCTCGGCGAGAGCGGCGAGGGCAAGAACATCACCCACCAGCAGAAGAAGATGAACGAAGGCGAGCTGCGCGAGTTCCGCGCGCGCTTCGGCATCCCGATCTCCGACGAGGACCTGGCGGACGCGCCGTTTTACCGGCCCCCCGAAGACAGCCCCGAGATCGTTTACCTGAAAGAGCACCGCGCGGCCTTGGGCGGCCCCGTGCCGTCGCGCGTCGTCCGGTCCGAGCCCCTCGAGCCGCCGTCCGAGGAAATGTTGGACGAGTTCTACGAGGGCACGGCCGGACGTGGGATGGCCACCACCATGGCCTTCGTGCGGATCCTCTCCAAGCTGCTCAAGGACGAGAAACTCGGCAAGCTCATCGTCCCCATCGTCCCCGACGAGGCCCGAACCTTCGGCATGGAGTCCCTGTTCCGGCAGGTCGGGATCTACTCCCACGTGGGGCAGAACTACGAGCCCGTCGACGCCGACAACCTGATCTATTACAAGGAGGCCCGGGACGGACAGATCCTGGAGGAGGGGATCACCGAGGCGGGCGCGATGTCGTCCTTCATCGCCGCCGGTACGGCCTACGCCACCCACGGCGTCAACACCATTCCCTTTTACATCTACTACTCCATGTTCGGCTTCCAGCGGATCGGCGACCTGATCTGGTCGGCGGCGGACATGGGGGTTCGGGGGTTTTTGGTGGGCGGAACGGCCGGCCGGACCACCCTGGCGGGCGAGGGCCTCCAGCACCAGGACGGCCACAGCCACCTGCTAGCCTATCCCGTGCCGAACCTGTGCGCGTACGACGTGGCCTTCGCTTACGAGCTGGCGGTGATCATCCGAGACGGCATCCGCCGGATGTATCAGGACCAGGAAGAGATTTTCTACTACCTGACTGTCGAGAACGAGAGCTACCCGATGTCCGCCATGCCGGCGGGCGTGAAAGAGGGCATCCTGAAGGGGATGTACAAGCTCAGCGCCTCGGAAAATCGAAAGGCCGGACACCGCGCCCAGCTCTTCGGCTCCGGCGCCATCGTGAACGAGGCGGTCAAAGCCCGGCAAATCCTGGAAGAGAAGTACGACGTGGCCGCGGACGTCTGGAGCGTGACGAGCTACAAAGAGCTGCGGCGCGACGCGCTCGCCGCTGAGCGGTGGAACCTGCTCCATCCCGGCGAGACGCCCCGGATCCCCTACATCACCCGGACCCTTCAGAACGAACCGGGGGTCTTCGTGGCAACCTCCGACTATGTGAAAACACTGCCCGATTCCATCAGCCGGTGGTTCCCGAAGCCGCTGATCTCCCTGGGGACGGACGGATTCGGATTGAGCGAGAGCCGGGCGGCCCTGCGGGACCACTTCGAGATCGACGCGAGGTACATCACCCTGGCGACGCTGACCGCGCTGATGCGGGAAGGGGAGATCAAACCGGACGTCGTCCGGCAGGCCGTCAAGGACCTGAACATCGATCCCGAAAAACGGAACCCTATGGCCTAGCGGCCGGAACCCATCATGGCGACGGAATTCAAGCTGCCCAGCCTCGGCGAAAATATCGAATCGGGCGATGTCCTGAAGGTCCTGGTGTCCGCCGGGGATAAAATCGAAAAAGAACAGACCGTTGTCGAGCTCGAGACGGACAAGGCCGCCATCGAAGTCCCTTCGCCCGTGAGCGGGATCGTCAGCGCGGTCCACGTCCATGAAGGCGAAAAGGCCGCCGTGGGACAGCTCATCTTGACGGTGGAGACCGACGGCGCGGCAGAAGCGCCTCCCCCCCCTCCCGAGGCGGTCAAGCCCCAAGCGGAGCCGCCGGAAGCGGAAGCCGAGACGCCCGCGTCCCCGGACAATGGCGAGGGGGTCTCCATCGCGGCGACGCCCTCGGTCCGGCGTCTAGCGCGTGAGATCGGCGTCGATCTCCAGGCCGTGAAAGGGACCGGACGCGACGGCCGCATCTCCGTCGCCAACGTTAAGGCACACGCCAAATCGGCCCTACAGGGAAGAGGCGCGGCGGCCCCCGTCCCCCCCGTCCCGCTCCCGGATTTCACAAAGTGGGGAAAGGTCGAGCGCAGGCCCATGTCCGGCGTCCGGCGCGCAACGGGCGCGCACCTGTCCAGGGCATGGGCGACGATCCCCCACGTGACCCAGTGCGACAAGGCCGACATCACCGTGCTCGAGAAGCTCCGCAAACGCTACGGGAAGAAGGCCGAAGCCGCGGGCGGAAAGCTGACGGTCACGGCCATCATCCTGAAACTGCTCGCCTCGGCCCTGAAGGTCTTTCCCCAGTTCAACGCCAGCGTGGACGCCGCTAACGAAGAGGTGATCTATAAGGAGTACGTCCACATCGGCGTCGCGGTCGATACCGAGCGGGGCCTGCTGGTGCCGGTCATCCGGGACGTGGACCGGAAAAACATCATCCGGCTTTCCGTCGAGCTGAGCGAGGCCGCCGGGAAGGCCAGAGAAGGGAAGCTGTCCATCGACGAAATGCGGGGCGGCTCGATGACCATCACCAACCTGGGCGGGATCGGGGGAACGTACTTCACGCCGATCATCAACGCGCCCGAGGTCGCCATCCTGGGGGTCTCCCGCGGCGGCGTCGAGCCTGTCCACATCGACGGGGAATTCCAGCCGCGCCTGATGCTGCCCCTGTCCTTGTCCTACGACCACCGCCTGATTGACGGGGCCGACGCCGCGCGCTTGCTGCGGTGGCTGGCCGAGGCCCTGGAGAACCCCTTCCTGGCCTTCCTGGAAGGGTAATCCCTACATGAGCGAAGAATCCGGCGCGACAGAAGTGGCCGTCCTCGGAGGCGGACCAGGCGGGTACGCGGCGGCGTTCCGGGCCGCGGACCTCGGCAAGCGGGTCGCCCTCATCGATGAGGGCGAGAATCCGGGGGGCGTTTGCCTGTACAGGGGCTGCATCCCGTCCAAGGCCCTGCTCCACGTGGCCAAGGTGATCGCCGAATCCCGCGAGGCCGCCGCGTGGGGCGTCGAGTTTCCGCCCCCCAAGATCGACCTGGACAGGATGCGCGCCTGGAAAGAGGACATCGTGACGAATCTGACCGCGGGCGTGAGGCAGCTCTCCAAGGCCCGGGGCGTCCGCTTCGTCCGGGGCCGGGGGAAATTCCTCGACGCCGGGACGCTGCGGGTCGAGCGGTCTACGGGCGGCGAAGAGGACATTCCCTTCGGGCGCGCCATCGTCGCCGCCGGCTCCCGGCCCTTCATCCCTTCGGACCTTTCGTTGGAATCGGACCGGCTCATGGATTCGACCTCCGCGCTGGCGCTGAAAGACCCCCCCGAGTCCCTCCTGGTCGTCGGCGGGGGCTACATCGGCCTTGAGCTGGGCAGCGTGTACGCCGCCCTGGGTTCCCGGGTGACGGTCGTCGAGATGACCGCGGGCCTGCTGCCCGGGGCCGACCGGGACCTGGTCAACATCCTCGCCAAGCGGCTGGGGAAAACCCTTCACGCCGTCCTGCTCAACACGAAGGTCGTCGGGATGAAAGCGGTGAAGGGCGGCATTCAGGCCCGGCTCGAGGGCGAAGGCGCGGAGCCGGCCGAGGCGGTGTTCGAGAAAGTCCTGGTCGCCGTGGGGCGTACGCCCAATTCCGGCGGGTTGGGGCTGGAGAACACGAAGGTCGAGATCGACGAGAAGGGGTTCATCAAAACGGACGCCCAGCGTCGGACGGCGGAAGACAACATCTTCGCCATCGGCGACGTCGCGGGCGAGCCCATGCTCGCGCACAAGGCCACGCACGAAGGCCGGGTGGCGGCGGAGGCGATCGCGGGCGCAAAGGCGGCCTTCGAACCGGCCGCCATTCCCGCCGTGGTCTTCACCGACCCGGAGATCGCCTGGTGCGGCCTCACCGAGACCGCGGCCAAGGCGGAGAAGATCCCCGTCAAAGTGGCTCGCTTCCCCTGGGCGGCTTCCGGTAGGGCCCAGACCCTGGGACAGAGCGACGGCGTCACGAAGCTTGTCATCGACCCCGAGACGGAACGGGTCCTGGGCGTCGGCATCTGCGGAAGCGGCGCGGGAGAGCTGATCGCCGAGGGCGTCCTGGCGGTGGAGATGGCCGCCGTGGTGGCGGACGTGGGCCTGAGCATTCATCCGCACCCCACGCTCTCGGAGACCCTCATGGAATCCGCCGACGTCTTCTTCGGCACGAGCACGCACGTTTATCGGCCGAAGCGGGGGTGAGCGCCGGTCCTTGCCCCGTCACGGCGCCGGCGCCTGGCGGCCCGCTTCCAATCCGGGCGACGCCTTCCGCGATCCCGCTCGGCTGGTGTATATTGAACAGCGTGTAATCGCCGGCATGGGCGGCGGAGACGACCGAAACCCATTCCATCGAAATCCTGGAGAGAGCGCATGAAATTCTTCCTGGACACGGCGGACATCGAGGAAATCCGCGAGGGTGTGGACCTAGGGCTGATAGACGGCGTGACGACGAACCCCAGCCTCATCGCCCGAGAGGGCAAGGACTACCGGAAAGCCCTGGAGGAGGTCTGCGCGGTGTGCGAGGGGCCGGTAAGCGCCGAGGTCCTGAGCGAGGACTTCGAGGGGATGCTCGTCGAGGGACGCGACCTGTCCCAGATCGCCGGCAACATCGTGGTCAAAGTCCCCCTGGGACTGCCGGGACTCAAGGCCGCCCGCCGGTTCAGCGAGGAAGGGATCCCGGTCAACGTCACGCTGTGCTTCTCCGCCACCCAGGCCCTCATGGCGGCCAAGGCGGGGGCGGCATACATCAGCCCCTTCGTCGGCCGGCTGGACGACATCAGCCACTCCGGCATGGAGCTGGTCGAGGAGATCCTCGCCATCTATGACAACTACGGCTTCGAGACCGAGGTCCTCGTCGCCAGCGTCCGGAACCCCATCCACGTCCTACAGGCCGCCTTGGCCGGCGCCGACGTGGTGACATTACCCTTCGCCGTCCTCAAGCAGATACTCCACCATCCCCTGACAGACAAGGGACTCAAGAAATTCCTGGCGGACTGGAAGGCGGCGAACCGCAACTTCATGACGGAAGAGGCGGAAGAACGCTAAGGAAGCGATATGCCCATTTACGAATATGCGTGCGCCGATTGCGAGGCGGAGTTCGAGAAGCTGATCATGGGCGCCCCGGACGGGAACGGAGACAGGGGAGCGGTCACCTGCCCGTCCTGCGACTCGGCCTCGGTCGCCAAAACGTTCTCCAGTTTCGCCGTGAAATCGGATTACGTCCCCATCTCCCCGGCCGCCCGCAAGCCGGCCAGGGGGGGGGGCGGGGGTTGCTGCGGGGGGTTCTGCGGCTGAGGCTAGGGGCCGCTTCGGTCGGTCGTCTACAACCTTCCGTGCAGGGTCACCGGGGCGGCGATTTGACCCGCCGGCCTGTGACGCCATCGCCCGGCGGGCTGGAAGCCCGCCTGACCCGTTCCCGTAGCCCGAAGGACGCATCGCGCTGTCCTGCGGGCCTTTTTTTCGTCCTGCCATGATGAACACCTTCTCCAGCGCCGTCGTCGAGGCGAAAGACCTCGTGAAGCGGTTCGGCGGTTTGACCGCCGTCGACCGGATCGGGTTCGAGGCCCGGGCGGGGGAGTGCTTCGGCTTCCTCGGCCCCAACGGCGCCGGGAAAACCTCGACGATGAAGATGATCCATTGCGCCTCGCCGGTGACGGAGGGGACGCTGCGCGTCCTGGGGATGGACGTCCGAACGTCAGCGAGGGCAATCAAGCAGCGGCTCGGCGTCGTCCCCCAGGAGACCAACCTGGACCCGGACCTTCCGGTCCGGCGGAATCTGCTGACCTACGCACGGTACTTCGGCCTGCCCCGGGCCGTGGCCGCGGAGCGGGCCGACCGTCTCCTCGAGACCCTCGAGCTGGCGGGGCGGGCGCACGCCAGGGTGGACGTCCTCTCAGGCGGGATGAAGCGGCGTCTCCTCATCGCCCGGGCCCTCATCCACGAGCCGAAGCTCCTGATCCTGGACGAGCCCACGACCGGTCTCGACCCGCAGGCCCGCCACCTCATCTGGCAGCGCCTCCGGCGATTGAAACACGAGGGGGTCACCCTCCTCCTGACGACGCACTACATGGAAGAGGCCGCCCAACTCTGCGACCGGATCCTCGTGATGGATCAGGGAAAGGTTTTGATCGAGGGCAACCCGGGGGATCTGGTCGAGCGGGAGATCGGCCGCGAGGTGGTCGAGCTGCAGGTGGAGGAGGCGGAGGAGGACCGGGTCCTGGCGGCCGTCTCAGGCAACGATTTCACGCGCGAGCGGTCCGGGGACACGCTGTATCTTTACACCGCGCGCGCGCTCGAGATCACGGGCCGGCTGAAAGCGGCGGGCTTCCGGCGGCTACTCTACCGGCCGGCCTCGCTGGAGGACCTGTTCCTGAAGCTGACGGGCCGGGAGTTACGGGAGTGATCGGGGCCTCCCTGATTCCTGACCTCTCGATGGGCGTGTTCCGCGTCTGGCGGCGGAACCTGGACTCCTTCCGGGGCTACTACCTGGCGGCCATGGTGGCGAACGTCGGCGAGCACCTCATCTACCTCCTGGGGATGGGGATCGGCGTGGGCGCCTACGTCCGGCTGGGCGGAGACACCTCGTACCTCCAATTCATCGCCCCCGGTCTGGTGGCGTCCTCGGCCATGTGGTCCTCCTCCATGGAGTGCACCTACGGCGCGTTCACCCGGATGCAGGAGCAGAAGACGTACGACGCCGTCCTGGCCACGCCCTGCTCGGTGGCGGATGTGGTCCTGGGCGACATCCTGTGGGGCGGATGCCGCGCCGTCATGAGCGCCTTCACAATGCTGATCGTCATGGCGGTCTTCGGCCTCGTCGGCTCGCCGCTGTTCCTTTGGATCCTTCCGCTCATGTTCCTGACCGGCTTGGTCTTCTCCGCCCTGGGGATGATGGCCACGTCCCTCTCCCCCTCCTATTTCTTTTTCAACTACCACTTCACGATCGTGGTCACGCCGATGATCTTCCTCTCGGGGATCTTCTTTCCCCGCGAAGGCGTCGGCGCGGCCTTCGGCGCGTTCACATGGTTCCTTCCGCTGACCCACGCGGTGGAGGGCGCACGCGCACTCAACGAGGGACGGTTTTTCTGGGCGGCGCCGGGGGCGATGGCCTGGCTCGCCGTCGCGGCGGTGATCCTGATCCCGGCGGCGATCCGGATGATCCGCAGACGGATCGTCAAATGATGGATCGCGGCGTCGACCGGAGCGATGTGACACGAACCGTCTGGCGGCCGGGCGTTCCCCTCGACCTGGACGCCACCGTCGCCCGGTTCACCGTTTCGTCCGACGAGGCCGTCAACCGGCATGATGGGAAGGTCTTCGAGCGGGTTCTGGAGGGAGGGGACGGAAGGCTTTACCGGCTGCGCGTCCGCTCCGGGGGCTCGGACCCGGAACGCCCGCGCCTCGGCGTGGAGATCCATCCGGCCGCCCGGGACCGGAAGGTCCTCGCCGGATTGCGGAAAACCCTCTTTCACATTCTTGCGGTGGACGATGACCTGGAGGCCTTCGGGCGCGTCGCGGCGAAGGACCCGGTCCTGCGGCCCGTTGTCCGGAAGTTTCGGGGGCTCCGGCTGGCCCGCGTGCCCACGCTTTTCGAGGCCCTGGTGACGGCGGTGACAGCCCAGCAGGTGAACCTTGCCTTCGCCGGGACCGTCCGGGCGCGCGCGGTGCGGGCCTACGGGAAGAAGCTGGTCGTGGACGGAGCGGCGCACTACGCCTTTCCGTCGCCCGAGGCCATGGTCCGTGCAACCGAGGCCCGCTTCCGAAAGATGAAGTTCAGCGGCGCGAAGGCGCGGACCCTCATCGGCCTGGCCGAGGCCTTCGCCTCCGGGGAGATGAACGGCGTCGTGAAGCTGCCGACGCCCGAGGCCGTCGAGCGGCTGACACGCCTCAAGGGGATCGGGCGCTGGACGGCGGAAACGGCGCTCCTGCGCGGGGCCGGACGGCTGGACGCCTTCCCGGCGGAGGACTTGGGGGTCCGAAAGATCATCGCGGAATTCTACGGGGGCGGGGTCACCTCCGTCCGCTCACCCAAGGCCCAAGGGGACGCCGCCCGAAAGGTCGCCGAGCGCTGGGGGCGCTTCGCCCCGTACGCGATGACATATCTCTCCCCCGCCCGGCGGGGGGGGGGGGGGGGGGGGATGCGATAGGCGGCCCGGCGGGATAGAATCATCCGGTCCGCGGATATCCAAGCCGGATCAAACTTCCGGCGCCCCCCGGCTCCCGCTCGGGATGAGGATGTGAGGATTTTTTCCGGTCATCCGTCTTTCCGGAGAACGGCCAATGGTGACGCGCAAGGATATGGAGGGGTTGGAGGCCAAGACACTGGCCCCGTACGCCACCCGCTCGGGTGAATCCCGGGGGCGAAAACACCCCGAGGAAGAGCACCCGTTCCGGACGGCCTTCCAGCGCGACCGGGACCGGATTATCCACTCCCGCGCCTTCAGACGCCTGGAGTACAAGACCCAGGTATTCGTCTACCACGAGGGGGACCACTACCGCACCCGCCTGACGCACACCCTGGAGGCCGTTTCCCTGGCGCGGGTGATCGCCCGCGCGCTGCGCCTGAACGAGGACCTGGCCGAGGCCATCGCCCTGGCGCACGACCTGGGCCATCCGCCCTTCGGCCATTCGGGCGAGACCGTCCTGGACCGGCTCATGGGCGATCACGGCGGCTTCGAGCACAACATCCAGGGGCTCCGCGTCGTGGAGCTGCTGGAAGACCGGTATCCGGATTTTCCGGGGCTGAACCTGACCTGGGAGACCCGGGAGGGGATCCTGAAGCACAACGCCCCGTCCGACACCCCCGGGGCACAGGGGCTTCATCCGGAGCTCGAGCCGGACCTTTCCTCCAGCCTGGAGGCCCGGATCGCCGACCTCTCGGACGAGATCGCCTACAACAACCACGACATCGACGACGGGCTGACCTCCGATCTCCTGCACACGGAGGATTTGCAGGAGGTGGACCTGTGGCGGGAGACCTTTCATTCCGTCCGGCGGGAGCATCCGGATTCGGCGATGCGCGTCCTCAAGCACCAGACGATCCGGGGGATCATCAACCGGTTCGTGACCGACGTCATCGACCACACCGAAATGCGCCTGCGGGAGCTCGGGATCGCCTCGTTGGAGGACGTCCGGACCTGCCGGGAGCCCCTGGTCTGCTTCAGCCCGGAGATGGAGGAGAAAAAGAAGCGCCTCAAGGATTTTCTCTTCCGGCAGATGTACCGCAACTACCGGGTCGTCCGGATGGAGGACAAGACCGACCGTCTTCTCACCGACCTTTTCGGGGCCTACCTGGGACGGCAGGAGCAGCTTCCTCCCCGGATCTACGAGAAGTGCCGGGCGGGGATCCCCGAGCGCGTGATCTGCGATTACATCGCCGGGATGACGGACCGCTTCGCGCAGGACGAGCACCGCAAACTCTTCGACCCACACGCCCGCGTGTAAATCCGCCCCACAGAGAGGCCCCGCTTCAGGGGCGAGCGGTGGAGGACCTTCGTTCTATCCGCCGAATCCGCTCTCGCCCCGGTTCCCCCCAAAAAAAGGTCAGCGGACATAATAAGGCCCCGGAGCCAAGGGTGCCTCCGGGGCCTTATTCCAGTCATCGACGCGCCGCCTGGACGCGTTGCGGCCGGCCCGCGCTAGCGCACTTTGTCGCCGAGTTTCGCCTTGAGGGACGACCACTGCGGGAGGAAGCGGTTGGTGTACATGTTATTCGTCGGAATACGCCTCTTCAACTTCGAGAGCGTCGTGAGAGTCTCAACGGTTTTGTCCATCTTCGCGTGGTCCATGTACCCCAAACCGTGACGCCGGGTGCCGTTGTCCCACAGGTACTCCAGCATGATCGCGAAGTGCTCTCGGATGATGGGCTCGCTCATGGCCGGCGCATACTTGAGGAAGTTCTTAATAGCGTCGTCCGCGTGGATCGTTGACCAGGCGAAGGCCTCCATGAGGGCCCTGACGGTGTTCTTTATGAACTTCGCGCGCTTCTCCATGTCAGGATCGCGGACGATGACACCGTTATTGTAAATGTTGACGCCCCATTCCCCATAATTGAAATAGTCGATCTCCAGTCCTCTCTTGGCGGCCTTTGGAAGGGCGGTGGGCAGCTCGGTGGCGTACCACAAGGCGACGTCCGTCTTTCCGGTCAAGAGGGAGGGGAGGACCGACGCATAACCCATGTCAACCCACTTAACTTTCGAGATTTTGTTGGCTTCGGCAAAGGCCGGCCAGACAACGCGAACGGCGTTGCCGATCGGTGCACCGATGATGGCGCCCCCCAGATCTTTGGGCGTCTTGTAACCCTTCTTTTTCAAGAAGGCCACAACCATGATCGTCTTGGCGTGAACCATGGCGACCTGCGTGACCTTGAGGTTGCTGTTGGCCCGGCCGTTGACCAGCGAGCCGGCGTCGGCGAATCCAATGTCTCCGACTCCGGAGGCGATGTCCTTGATGGTTCTACCCGAGCCGAAGCCCCGCTTGTAATTCACGTCAATGCCGTACTTTTTGTAAAAACCCATGTCCTTGGCCACGAAGAAAGGCGCGTGCTTTCCGTAGATGATCCAGTCCAGCAGGAAAGTCGTCTTTTGCGCTCCCGCCTGTGAAGCCAGTCCTCCGAGCAAGAACAAGCAAGCCGCCAAGGCGATTCCGTGTTTCCTCATCGAAATTTCCCCTTCCATCCCTCAGGGTTGTCCCAATTTCGCCTTCCGGGGAGATCCCGGAAAGGTCTTTTCGGCCAACGAGGCTCACTCTCTGTCTTTTCTCTTTACTTTCAGGTTGAAGCTAATATTATATCAATTTTCGCCATATCACAACTCAAATAGGGCGAAGCCAAGGACCACGCCTTCCAATCGGGATGAATAAGGATCCGCGGACCACGCAAAGACTCCGGGGCGAATGGGAATCTCCGGGGTCTTTACGTGGTCGTCGCCGCGCGGACGATTCGCGCCAACCCTGGAATCGCTTACCTCACCTTGTCCCCCAACGCGGCCTTGATAGCTGGCCATTGGGGAAGGAAGCGGTTCGTGTACATGTCTCCTGTCGGGATGCGCTTCTTGAGCTTCCCAAGCGTGGTAAGCGTTGAAACGGTTTTGTCCATCTTGCCGTGGTCCATGTATCCTAGACCGTGCCGACGGACTCCTTCGTCAAACAGATACTCCGTATTGATGGCTAAGTGGCTGTGGATCAAGGGTTTGCTCATCCCCGGAGCGTACTTGGTGAAGTTGTTTACTGCCGTGTCCGGGTTTAACAAAGACCACGCAAAAGCTTTCATGCAGGCGTGTACGATGTTTCGAACAAACTTCGGGTCAGACTTGATGGTTTCGTCACGGGCGATGATGCCGTTGTTATAAACCTGCACGCCCCATTCTCCGTAAGAGAACCACGCAATCTCTCTTCCCATCTTCTTGGCTTGATTTTTGAGACCAGGAATCTCGGTGGCATAGTAGAGGGCCACATCCTGCCTTCCGGCCAAAAGTGAGGGGAGAACTTGACCATAACCCATATCGATCCACTTGATGGTCTTATCGTCGAACCCGTTGGCCGCAGCGAAGGCCGGGAAGAGAACGCGGACGGAGTTGCCAACCGGGGAGCCAATCTTGGCACCTACCAAGTCCTTGGGCGTCTTGTAGCCTTTGTCCTTAAAGAAGGACGCAATCATGATCGTCTTGGCGTGGATCATGGCCACTTGCTTGACCTTGACGTTACTATTGGCCCGGGCGTTGACCAGCGAACCAGCATCGGCGAACCCGATGTTGGCTACCTTGGCGGCAATATCCTTGATGGTTCTGCCCGATCCAAATCCTCGCTTGTAGGTCACGTCCAGGCCGACCTTCTTGTAAAAGCCGAAATCCTGGGCCGCGAAGAACGCCGCATGCTTGCCGTAGACGATCCAGTCCAATAGGAAAACCGTCTTTGCCGCGCTTGCCTGTGAGGCCAGCCCCCAGACCAAGAACAAACATGCCGTGAAGCCGATGATGAGTTTTCTCATTGTCTTCTTCTCCCGCGGTCTGATAGTTGTTCCCCTTCTGCCCTCCGAGGAGGTCCCGGAAGGATCGTTAGGCCGATTCGGATCCCCTCTGCCTTTTCCAGATGGCTTGAGTTCTATCCCAATTCTCGGCTAGCCACAATTTAAATCCTCTCGAATTCAGGGTCAAGGAAAAAGGGGATGTTCTCCGGCCCCCGAGCGCTCACCCGTCTCGGCCGCGCTCGATTTCGAGAATCACGGTCTCCGCATCGGGGACGGCCCCCGGTTTACCGAGCCGGACCTTGATCCGCTCCAGTGGAAAACGCGACAGGCAAAGCCCCGCGACCTCTTCGGCCAACTCCTCCATCAATCGGCAGTCGCTCGCCTCAACGTGCGCCTTCACCTCCGCCGCCACCCGGGCGTAATCGACAAAAGGCTCATCCGAGCCTCTCGGGGCCGGAGGGTCGAGGGGGAACTCCAGGTCGATCACCACGGATCTCGGCGCATCGCGCTCCCAGTCATACACCCCGAGGATGCATCGGGCTTCCAAGGCCCGAATGATGAACCGGTCCCGCTTCAAGACCCCGCTCCACGCCGGATGTCGAAAAAACCGAATCTTACCCCATTCTTCCCGCTCACGATTCCACCTCGAAAACCCGATTCGGCTCAAGGCCCCCTGGTTTCCATTGGACGCGATTTCGGTCCGGTTATAATATGTAAATCATGGCCGATAAAGAGAAGACGCATATTGAGCCGGTGGAAGATGGGGGCTTTATCCGACTCCCGGAGGAAGTCCTGAGCGCCTTGGACCTGTCCCCCGGCAAGGAGGTCAAGATCCGCTTGGCGGGGAAACGCGTGACGCTCGAGCGGCACATCGCGGACCCCTTCGCGGAGTACAAGAACAGGCCCGAAGCGCCCAGCATGGATGACCTGATCCAGGCGGATGCCGAGAAGAAAAATGCTGTGGCGAAGGAGTTCGAAGAGCGCCTCAAGGAAAAACCGGAGTATTTACCCGAAGACCACCCCGACTTCTGGCGGTAGAACGGGGGCGCGCGAACTCTCATGCGCCTTCAACCCCCAACCCAACGCCTCTCCGCAAAAGAGAAGAACCCCGCACTGCTGAATTCCCGGCGCGGTGGACCGAGGATTTGCACCCCCCCCCCATGACTGCCTTCCGCGGGCCTCCGGGCTTCACCCCCGGCCGACGAGGATGGCCCGGGATATCGTTGCGCAGAGCCGGTTGCGCTCTCGGGTGAGGCGCGCCCGGAGCACCTTCCATTCGCCGCTCTCCGGATCCAGACGGTTCATCCCAAGCGCGCGCCGCGGGCCGGGCAGGACGCCCCGGTTCCCTCCGGAATCGCGGCCGAAGGGGCCGTTCTCGGTATAGAGGACCGGGTTGAGCAGGAGGCAGATGTCCAGCATCTTCCGGTTGAAGTCCCCCGCCTGCATCTCCTCGTGCTCTTCCTCGTGGTCCTCCAGGACGACGACCAGCTCCTTGATCGCCTCTCCGGCCTCCCCGAAGTCGAACGCATCGCCCACCTCTTCCTGAAGGACCTCCAGCTCCCCCCAGAGGACGTCGGCGACTGTCATCAGGTCGAGCGGCGCGCGGGGATGGGCGCACAAGTCGAAAAGGGCGTTCGCGTTGAAACCCGTCCATTGGGCCATCGCATCCCCGTCGATTGCGTCGGGGGCCTCCCCCGCGGGGGGGGGAGGGGGCGGAAACGAAACCGAGGGCAAGCCGACGCCCAGGAAGCTGCCGTCGGCGTCTCGGGGCGGCGGACCGGCTC
>CAYRGS010000072.1:7990-18732 GCA_964423875.1 uncultured bacterium | reverse complement strand
CCATCGAGGCGCGGGGGTCTTTCCTCAGGAGTCTGGCCTCTGTCGGCGCCGCGGTTGTGTTCGCCCTCACCCCCAAGGGTGCTTTGGGGGCATGCGTCCTGAACGTGGCCGAGCGCGTTCCGTGGATTCAGAGGGTTTCCTCGCACAGACCCGCGCCGGTTCCGCCGGGTCATCTTCGCGTCACCTACCTCGGCCATTCCAGCTTTCAGGTCGAGACGCCAGGGGGCGCCTCAATCGTCACGAATTACAACGATCAGGCTCCGCCCGCCTGGACACCCGACGCGGCGACGATGAGCAACGCCCACCACCTGCACAGCTCGGCCACCATCGACCCGGCCGTCACCGAAGGCGGCCGGTTGGACCCAAGCCTCTGGATTCGGCGGGTGTCCGCCCGGTCATCGCCCGTTCCCGCGGGTCATTTGCGCATCACCTTCAGCGGCCATTCGAGCTTCCTGATCGAAACGCCGGGCGGGGCTTCGATCTTCACCGATTACAACGCCCGGAACCTTCCGTCGGTCCGGCCCGACGCCGTGACGATGAGCAACCCGCATGACACGCACAGCACCGAGTCCGCCGACTTCCCCCTGGTCCTACGCGGGTGGAACCCCTCGCGGGGGATCGCCAAGGTGGACGTGAGGGTGAAGGACGCGCGCGTCTTCAACGTTCCCACGAACTTCATCGAGGCGGGCGGATTCCACACGAACACCAACTCCATCTTCGTCATCGAGGCCGCGGGACTCTGCGCCGCCCACCTGGGCAACCTGAATCACCCCTTGGAGAAGGAGACCCTGGCGAAGCTCGGACGGATCGACATCCTCTTCATTTCCATCGACGGCAGGTGGACATTGCAACACCCGGACACCATTCGCCTGATCCGCCGAATCGGCCCGAGCCTGGTGATTCCGATGCATTATGATGTCGCGCGGCCGGAGGAATTCTCGAGCCTCGCGAAGCGGTCGTTCCGTGTTAAGATTCTGAACAAAGGCGTTCTGCTCGTGAGCCGAAAGACCCTTCCGCCTGAGCCGGAAATTCTGTACGTGCGTGATGTGCGGCTGTAGCGAACCCTGACGGCCAAATTCAATGAGTACAATGAGTACCATGACTTCAATGGGTCCAATGAGGCCGCATTTCCCATTCTCACGGAATCCGGAGGCGAAAAGATGGCATCCAACGCGCAAGACATTCACATCCCCTCAGGCGGCGCGCAGGTCCCCGCGTACCTGGTCCTTCCGGAAGGCCCCGGACCGCACCCCGGCCTGCTGCTCATCGAGGAGATTTTTGGCGTCAACGGCCACATCCAGGATGTCTGCCGCCGGTACGCCGACCAGGGCTACGCGGTGATCTCCGTCGAGCTTTTTCACCGCGAGACGGAGCCCCATACGCCCTACACCCAGTTCGACGACGCACGCGATAAAAAATCCCGGCTGACGGACGCGGGCGTTGTGACGGACATGCGGGCGGGGGTGGATCACCTGAAGGGCCTGAGTGAGGTCAACGCCGACAAGGTCGGGGTCCTCGGCTACTGTATGGGCGGGCGGATGTCCTACCTGGTGGCCACGAAGATGTCCGACCTCGCCGCCTGTGTGGTCTATTACGGTGGCGGAATCGTCAGCGATGACCTGAACGAGAGCACGCCGGCGGCCCCGGTCTCGATGACGGCCGACATTCAGTGCCCCGTGATGTGCCATTTCGGCGAGATGGATCACGCCATTCCGCTGGACCAGGTGGACCAGATTCGAAAGGCCCTCGACGACGCCGGAAAGACGAGCGAGGTGTTTGTCTACGAAGGCGCGGGCCACGGGTTTTTCTGTGCCCACCGCGAAGGCCACTACCACGAGGCCGCGTCAAAGCTCTCATTGGAACGAACACTCGGATTTCTGGAGAAGAATCTCAAGAGCTAGAACCTTTGCGGGGGGCGCTTTTTGTAAGGCGCCCCCCCGCCCCCCCCGCAAAACTTTCTGCGGCCGGGCCGAAGGCCCGGCCTTTCCCGCGCTTGGAGGTTAAGGTGGTTTCAATTCGCCTGCTTGGCGCGGCCAAAGAACACCGGATCGATTAAGTAGACAGGCGGGACGCAAGTTTCTTAGCCGACACACTTGACCTTTGCGCAAGATGGCGGCCCATCAGGGCCGCCATCTTGCGCAAAACGAAAGTTTTCGGGGGGGTTGGGGGACAGTTTTCAAAATGTCCCCAAAGGTTTTTTCTGTTATGTGGTTTTTCCCGCCGCTGATCGGACGGCTTTGAGGATTTCCTTGTGCGCGCCGCAGCGGCAGTAGTTGCCGAGGAGATACTCGCGAGTCTCTTCTTCCGAGGGGTTCGGGATTTCCGACAGCAGCGCCTTCACCGCCAGGATCATCCCGGGCGTACAGAAGGCGCATTGGAAGGCCGCCTCTTCGAGGAACGCCTCCTGCACCGGGTCCAGCTTGCCGTCTTTGGGCAGGCCCTCGATGGTTGCGACCTCCTGGTCCGGGCGGAGCTGCGCCGCTAGGGTGAGGCAGGAGCTCACGGGCTTGCCGTCGATGAGAACCGTGCACGTCCCGCAGGCCCCCACAGAGCAGCCCTCCTTTGTCCCCGTGAGAAACAGCTTGTCCCGCAGGACGTCCAGCAGCAGGGCCTGGTCTTCGACCTGGAGGGTTTCGCGCGTCCCGTTGACCGTCAGCTCGATGGTTCTCATGGACGCTTGCCGTCTCCGTTGTGTCCGCGCAGCGCCCGCAGGACGCTTTCCGGCGTGATGGGGATCTCGTGGATCCAGACGCCCGTCGCGTCGAAGATGGCGGCGGTCACGGCCGGAATGGCCGACATCGTGCCCGTCTCGCCGACGCCCTTCGCGCCGTAGGGGCCGTCGTGGTGGGGGGTTTCCAGGATGTGGGAAGAGAGGTCCCGGGGGACGTCGCCGAACGCTGGGAGGATGTATTCGAGGAAGGAGGCGTTGGTGAGCTGCCCCTGCTCGAAGCGCATCGACTCGAACAGCGTCAACCCCAGCGTCGTGATGGCGGCCCCGACGACCTGCTGGTCGCAGTGCGCGGGGTGGATGGCCTTCCCCACGTCCGCGCCCCCGGCGAACTTCAGCACCTGAACCGTCCCCGTCTCGCAGTCCACCTCGACCTCCGCGCCGGAGGCCCCGCCGAACCAGAACGCCGTCATGTTCTCCGACTGGCCGGTTTCCTTGTCGGTGGGCGCGACGGAGGTCTGGCAGACCCCCTGTCCGACGAGCGTTGTTCCCTTCGCGCCCTTGAACCGCCGGGTGAAGATGTCCCCCTGCGTGAGCTTGCGTTTCGGCATGCCCATGACCCGGACTCCGCCGTCGTGAAACTCGATCTGCTCTTCGCTCACCTCCAGCGCCTCGGCGCCGATCTCGATGAATTGCCGCTTCAGCTCGGCGGCGGCCAGTTGGATCGCCCGGCCGACGTGGAACGTGGACCGGCTCCCGGCCGTCAGGGTGTCGTAAGGGGTTACGTCCGTGTCCGGCTGGACGATGCTCACCTTCTCGATCGGCACGCACATCTCCTCGGCGGCGATCTGGCAGAAGATCGTGTCCGAGCCTTGCCCCATTTCCACAGCGGAGGTCAGGACGTTCAGGCTTCCGTCGCTTCCCATTTCCAGGATCGCCCCGGACGTGGAGGGCGTGAGGACGGACTTGAGGCCGAGGGCGCACCCCTTGCCGCGCCGCTTTCCCCGGGCGGGGGGCGATGAGGGAGGTTTTCGGGGGCCGGGCGTCCAGCCGATGGCCTCGGCGCATTTGATGAGCGAATCCTTGTGGCCCAGGCTGTGGAGCTTTGTTCCCGAGGCGAAGAAGTCCCCCTCTTCGTAGGCGTACTCCAGTCTGAGCTCGACGGGGTCGCGTCCCAGGTGGCGGGCCACCTTCTCCATGTGGGTCTCGTAGGCGAAGGCCACCTGGGGGACGCCGAAGCCGCGGAACGGACCGGCGGGGGTCTTGTGGGTGTAAACGCAGTAGGAGTCGATCCAGACGTTGGGGATCCGGTAGGGTCCCGCCGCCGTGAACCCGGTCTTGTAGGCGATGCGCGGTCCGATCTCCGCGTAGGCCCCGGTGTCGTAATACACGGCGACCTTCCGGACGGAGATCCTGCCCTCCGCGGAAACCCCCGTCTGCATCCGGCAGACCGCTCCGTGCTTGGAGGTGGTCACGAAGACCTCTTCCCGGTTCAGGATCCACCGCACAGGTCTCATGGTCACCTTGGCCAGGAGAGTCGTGATGGGCTCGAGCTTGTCGTAGAGCTTTCCGCCGTAGGCCCCGCCGAGGTAGGGCACGATGACCCGGACCCGGTTGAGGGGAACGCCGTAGATCCCAGCCAGGTCGATGCGGACCAGCGAGGGGCTCTGCGTTCCCGACCAGAGCGTGAGCTTGCCGTTCGCGTCCCACCGGGCGAGGACCCCGTGAGGCTCCAGATGGGCGTGGGAGGCCGGGGGGGAGATAAAATCGTCCTCGAAGACGACGGCGGCTTCCTTCAGGGCTTTATCGGCGTCGCCTTTGCGCAGCTTGAAATGAAAGTTGATGTTGGACTTTCCGCCCTTCAGGTTGGACAGGTCGGCGAAGGTGTTGGCCGGCACGATGTTCTCGTGAACGAGGGGGGCGTCGGGCCGGACGGCGTCCAACACCGTGTGGACGGCGGGAAGCGGCTCGTATTCGACCCGGACCAGCGAAAGGGCCTCGTCCGCCGCCTTGCGGGTGTCCGCCGCCACCGCGGCGACCGCCTCGCCCACGTGACGGACGCGCTCGACGGCCAGGATGGGCTGGTCCTTGTAGGCCGGGCCGTAGAAGGGGTCGATCCCCTCCATTTTCAGGATATCCGGGCCGGTGAGGACGGCTTTCACGCCGGGGACTTTTCGGGCCTCGCCGGCGTCGATCCTCTTCAACAAGGCGTGGGGGTGCGGGCTCCGCATCACGGCCGCGTGGAGCATGCCCGGAAGGGAGAGGTCCGCGATGTATCGCGCGTTGCCCGTCACCTTGGGGAGACCGTCGATTCGCGGGATGGATTGTCCGACGATTGCCAGGGCCATTTCGCGTTGTTCCTTGCGGACCGTCTGAGAGATGGAGCCGCGACGCGCCGCTTCTCGGCGATGGTTCATCCCGAGGCCAGCAGCGCCTCGATCCCCCGTCTCACGTGGACCTTCACCATCTCGCGCTTGTACCAGGCCGACCCCCGGTGGTCTTCGATGGGGTCGGTCTGCGATGCGGCGGCCTCGGCGATTTGCTCGATCCGGTCCTCGCTCAACGACCGGCCGAAGGCCAGGTCTTCCAGGCCGGCGACCTTGACGGGCGTTTCCGCCACGGAGGTCAAGACGACCCGGAGGTCTTCACACGCCCCCTTCGTGGTCCGGAGCATCACCGCTGTCCCCAGCGTCGGCCAGTCGGCCGCGGCGTTTCCGACGTATTTCAGGTACGTCCCAGCCAGGCCGGACAGCGGGGGCGGCACGTTCACGGCGGTCACGATCTCTCCCTCCGCTTTCGCCGTCGCGTAGAAGCCGGTGAAGAAATCCTCAAGGAGAAGCTCTCGTTCTCCGCCGGTTCCCATCAGGTGAATCTTCGCGCCGAGGGCGATTAGGGGGGCCGGGGGATCGATCCGGAAATCTCCGTGGGCCAGGTTGCCGCCGACCGTGGCGCTGTTCCTCACCCGGACGTTGGCCACGCGGGCATACGTGCTCGAAAGGATGGGATAATGCTCCCGGACGGCCGGATCGCACTCCACGGCGCGATGCGTCGCCAGCGCGCCCAGGTGAAGGCCCGCTTGGGGATCGAACCGGATTTCGGAGAGCGTGTCGAGGGCCTTGAGGTTCACCAGGTGGGCCGGCCGGTAGAGCCCGCTTTTCATCAGGATCAGCACAGCCGTGCCACCCGCGATGGCCGCGCCGTCGTCGCCGTAATCGCCGAGCATCCGGCAGGCGTCGAGGGCCGATTCCGGGTCGTGCAGTGTGAAGGGAGGAAGCGCCATCTTGACCTATCTCCGTGAATCCGATGAGCCGGACATCTTATCCGGCCCCCGCGCCGGACACAACGTCCGGGTTAACCTGTATGGCTCCCAAAGAGAAGAGAAAGCCCTCTTTCATTCCGTCCACGAATCCGCCGGATAGCCCAAACCCAGGGGCGGGTACGGAGCCCCACCCCTACACCGGTTGTGACGAGAAAGCTTCTGAAATGTAGGGGCGGGGCTCCGTACCCGCCCCCTAAGCACAGCGGGTCGCGAGGAGGGAGAGCGAGAAGGGTTCCGGGCGCCTCAGAGCACCTGCCCCACGTCCCAGCGGATGATGAGTTTTCCAGGCCGACGATGGCCCCATAAAGGATGATGCCCACGAGGCTCAGGATGGTCAGCGCAGCCATGAGCATGGGTGTGTCCACGTTTCCTTTGGTCTGATTGAGGGTATTGTAACGTGAAAAGAGACAACAAAACCATTCGCTCTTCAAAGAATCCATTATTTTGAAGGGGCGGGATTAGGACCTTGACCGAAATGGATGGACCGTCTTCGTTCCGGGCCGGGTCGGCCGAAGAACCGCGGAGGCTTCAAACGGGGGTGAATCATGCGCGAGGTGAAATGGCCCTACGGGTGGGGCCGAGTGCCCTATGACCGGGAGATGCGGGGAAAGTGGATGCACCTGCCGTTTCCTGTGGAAGAGTACGAGGCCCGCATGGACCGTCTTCGGCAGAGGCTGCGCGGCCTGAATTGGGCCGGGCTGATCGTCCACGGAACCCGGGACGACCGCGCCGCCATTCGCTACCTCGCCAACTACGAGGACTTCTACGGCGGGGAGTCCCTCTTCGTCCTGCCGGCGGACGGTCCGCCGGCCTTCATGACCAACGCCGTCATGCACAGCGAGCCCATGCATTCGGGCATCCAAGAGTGCTGGGTCCCGGACGTCCGCTGCGCCCCCCATCCCCGAACCCTCGTCGCGCCGACCACCTCCATCTACGACCATCTCGGGGACGTTCTCAAAGAGCGGGCGCTGGACCGCGCCGCCCTCGGCGTGTCGGGAGCGGGGAAGGCGGCTCTATCCAATTGGTTGGCCGGGACGCACCCCTCGGTCCGGGTCGAAGACGCGGGCGGCCTGCTGCCCGGGGCCATGGCCGTCAAGTCCGACGCGGAGGTGGACGTGCTGCGGGCCGCCGCCGGCGTCGCGGACGCCGGGCTGCTCGCCCTGATGGAGGCCGTGCGGGAGGGCGTGAGCGAATACGAGCTGGCCGGCGAGGCCAACCGGGCGATGTTCGCCGCCGGGGCCGAGGACACGGCCCTGCCCATCGCCGTCGGCTCCGGCCCCCGGTCGGGCTTCAAGCACGTCCCGCCGTCGAGCCGCAAACTTCAAAAGGGAGACTGGGTCTATACGGACCTGGGCGCGCGGTGCATGGGCTATTGCTCGGACATGTCGAGAAACCGGACGGTCGGCCCGCCCACCGACGCGCAGCGGCGGCTGATGGAGGACCAGCTCGAGGTCGTCCACGCGGTGATGGACGAGGCCAAGGCGGGGTCCAGGATCGGCGACCTGGCGGACGTCGCGGAGGCGTTGGCGCAAGAAAAAGGCGTCGCGGACTATCTCTATTTCCGGGGTCACGGGATCGGAACGTCGACCCATGTGCCGCCCTCATTCGCGCCGGGCAGCGATGCGGTTCTGGAAGAGAAGATGGTCTTCTGCTTCGAGCCGATGCTGGTGAAGTACGGGTTCGGCACGGCCTGCGTGGAACACATGTACGTGGTCCGAAAGGACCGCTGCGAGAACCTTTCGACGTGCCCGGAAAGGTTCTGGTGAAGAGTCGGAACCCTGGGGGGCGCGTCTCAGAAATGGTTTCAATAAGTTTCCGGTGGCGGGATGCCCTTTGGCTTTCCCGAAAAATGAGGCACGGGCGGGCAAGCCGCCAGTGGCACCCTTCTCTGAGGAGCTTCAGAATTCGTGAGGTTATTTCTGAGACACGACACTAGCCCGCATTTCTCACCACCCACTCAGCGGGTGGTGAGAAATGCGGGCTAGTGATCCCTGTATTATTAATGACCTAACTACGTATCGCGTGAAAGGGCCCGGTACAGAGCCCGGCCCCTACATGTCCATTGCAGAATCGTGCGTAGGGGCGGGGCTCTGTACCCGCCCCGGAAGTATCGGGGAATCCTCCGAAATTTTTGTTGGGCCGCTCCCTGTAGGACATTATTTATGCCATCCTCAATAGCCGGGGCCGGATGTCAGGTCGTTCCGGAAAACGAACGGTTGCCCGACCCCCTTTTCGACCGCCAGCCCGTAGGCCCATTTCCCCACCGCCGCGTCCCACAGGCCCATGCCCTGCGTGGGGCAGAGGGTGATCTCGTCCCCGCTCCTGCGGCCGGGGTCCTTGCCCGCGATGATGTCGGAGAGCTCGGAGACGTCCTCATCTTTCAGCTCGCCCGACGCGACCATGTCTCCAAACGGCTGCATTGGCGGAATATCGTGAAGGATCTGGTCCTTCCAGACGGTGAAAACCCGGGAGCGCCGGACGGTCGTCGCGTCGATCTCGCCGCGCGCCACCTGCGTCACGTGAGTTCCCGGCTCGATCCATTCCCCGTCGAAGACTGGCTTCCCGGCGTTTGTGCACGTGACGACGATGTCGCACCCCTTCACCGCGTCCTCCGGGCGATCCACGGGGACGATTTTCTGGGAGACCTCCCCCCCCCGGCAAGCCGCTCGGCCAGGGCGTCGCGCCGGGCGGGCGTCCGGCCGCACAGCCGGACCTCTTCAATCCCGGGCCGCTCGTTCAGGACGGATTTGATCTGCGCGCTCGCGTGCCGGCCGGCGCCGAAGAAGCCGAAGACGCGCGAATCCTCCCGGGCCAGATGGCGGACCGAAAGCGCCGTGGGCGCGGCAGTCCGGGCGTTCATCAGGAGATAATGACTCATGATGGCGACGAGCTTCATCCCGTTGTCGTAGTCGTACACGACGAGAAGCTCCGACCCCATCCGGTAATCGATGTCCTCCGCTTTCCTCGAGGGGTCGAGCACCCGGCCGCCGTGGTGGTCCGGGTAGGCCCGGAACGCGGCGACGCCCAGGCCGGGGAGGATGCAGGGGAGGATGCGAATGACCGATCCGTCCTCGTAACCCCGGCCTTCCGGGTAATCCACGTGCACCCGGCGGTGAAGCCGGAGGTCTCCGCTGGCCTGCTCGATGAAGGCACGCTCAATCCAGTCGGTGGCCCCGGCGACAATCTCCGCCTCGGTCATCCCCTCGAAGAGGCTTTGAACGTCCCGCTCGCTGAGGATGAGTGTTGTATCGCCTTCTTTTAGCTCGCATTCAGACCGGATCATCGGGTGTCACTCCGTAACGTTTGAGGCCCCACTCCGCAATCGGATCGCTGAGGGCAGGGCGGTCATCTTGGCTGCCGCAGGGCATGCATCGCCGCCGGCCTCATCTCCACCCCCGCCGGCCCAGAAGCTCCCGCTCTAGGAGGGCGATCAACTCCGCCGCGAGCTGAGCCATGTCCTCGACCACAACGTGGTTCGGATAGATATCCCGGACGTAATCGTCTTCGATCCCCACGGCGATGATTCGGTAACCGCGCCGGTCCAGCTCCCCCACCTCCTCGATCAGGTTGTGCACACTTCCGTTGGGTTGGCCGTCCGAGATGATGATGATGACCTTGGCGTTTTCCGGCCGTCCCGCCATGCGGCGCGCGGCGAACCCCAGGTGCTCTTCGTCCCAGTTGTTGAACCGAGGCGCGATGTGGACGAGCCGCGTCCTCACGGCCCGGAATGAATCGTCGAACGTCTTGTAGAGCCTGTGCTGGAGACGGCTGTGTCGGATGTGGCGATATTGAAACACCGGGACGTGGCCGCAGTTGTGGGCCATCACGGCCTCGGAGGCCTCGGTCGAGTATCCGATGATTTCGAAGGGGACCGAGATTCCGTCCAGGGCCTCGGCGCAGAGGACGGACGCCCGGCGGGCCACGAGGAATTTCTTCTTTCGGTTCATGCTGCCGCTTTCATCCACCAGGAGCGAGAAGGCCACGTCCAGGTGATCCGGCTCGACCTTCCGTTGGAACAGCCGGTAATCTCCGGTCCGCTGCTTCCAGAGTTTCGCCAGGTTCAGCTTCCCCGACCGGTAGGCCCCGGCGTACCGGACGTACTGCCGCTCGCGAATCACCTGCTGGAGCCTCTGAACCATGACGCGGACCTGGCTGCCGGCCTCCGAGAGGATGTCCTGGTATTCGTTAGGCCGCCCCCCGGGCGGCAGGACGATTGTCCGCTCGTCCGGGGCCAGGGCGTCGGGATGGATCTCCTTCGGCCGCGAATCCCCGTCCAGCCGCGGACTCCCCGTGAAGCTCAGGTTCGCCAGCTCCTCCGGCTCAATGCCGAGAACCATCTCCCCCTCCACTTCATCATCTTCGGAACATTCCGCCCCCCAGTCCTCGAATCGGACCTCCGCGCCGTCCTCGGCGCCGGACGTGGCGGGGGACTCTCCCCGGGAGGAAAGCGCTTCTTCGGACAACTCGAAGAAAGGCGCACAGCGTCGGAAGATTTCCAGTGCGGTGTCGGCGACCTCCGCCGGGTTTTCACAGGCAGCCGCCCGCTCCACCAAGGGGCCGACGACCCCGAGGGCTAGGCGGGTGTCTTCATCCAAGCCGCCGGCCCCCTTCCCCCTCCCGGTGCGGTACATCCCCCACGCCAGACGGACTAGGAGATGGAGCGCTCCCAACGCGGCGTCTCTTCGGGAATCGTTTTCCGCGCGCATCTCCAGAAAGGCGTCCGCGCCGGGGTAGCGCTCGAGGAAGATGTTTTCC
>CAYRGS010000072.1:0-7980 GCA_964423875.1 uncultured bacterium | reverse complement strand
TGGACCGCCAAGGCTTCGGCGGGGGAACGGCCCGCCGACAGGTCGACGACCCGCCGGCTTCCGCGGGCGCTGCCCGCGAAGAGGTGGGCCGATTCGTGGAGGGTCTCTCCCCGCTCGGCGAGGGCGTCGGCCTCTTTTTGGATGCTGACCTGTGAGCCGTCGGTCCCGTGCCCGGGTCCGAAGTCCAGCTTCACCTTGAAGTCTTGGGAGGCAATTTGCGCGCGACGCTCCCACCGGAGCCGGCGGAACGCGTCGGCGTCGGCAGAGGAAAAATCCGATTTCGGTTTTGAAGGGGGTTGAGAATGCCGGACGGCCGCCACCGGTTCGCTCCCTACTCGGGTTGATCCCGTGCGTCCGGCGGGCCGAAGTAGTTCTCGACGACGTCCTGGATCACCCGGGCGTCGAAGGCGGGCGCCTTGCTCAACAGCGTGTGCCGCGCGGCCTCGAGCGGGCCGAACCGCCGGGCCATGCGGGCCCAGTCGATCACCCGGCGCGTGCTGCACGACCCAAAGAGCTTTTCCTCGGAGATGGCGGCCCGTAAATCCGCCGCGCACCGGACCATCTTCCGCACCGCGTCCTCGTCGGGGTTGCCGCTCTGGACCCGGACCGCTTCCACCTCGGCATCCTCCGAGAGGTAGGTCATCCGCAGGGTCATGGGAAAACGGTCGATGAAGGCCTCGTTGAGGGGTTTGGTCCCGCCGTATTTCCGCTCCTCGGACGGGTTCATGGTGGCGAAGAGCCGGAAGTCCGGATGGGGCCGGCTGATCCGCCCGTCATATTCCGTCAGGACGATCATCCGGTCGTCGTCCAGCAGCGAATGGAGGCAAAAGGCGATTTCCGGCAGACAGGCGTTGATCTCGTCGATGAGGAGCCAGTCGCCGGCCTCCATGGCTTGAACCAAGACCCCGTTCGACCAGTACGTGCCGGAATCGTTGATCATCAGCTTGCCGACGAACTCGTCCACGGTCGTCATCCCGTTTAGGTTGACGCGGCGAAAACCGTTGTTGGTCTCATGGGCCAGGTGGCGGATGGCGAGGGTCTTGCCGACGCCGGTTTCGCCGATGAGAAGGACGGGGAGGCTTTGGGAAACCGCCCACATGATCTTTTCCAGCGCGCCACCGGCCGGGATGTAGAACTGAGGCGGGGGGACGAAGGCGCTCGCGCCGTCTTCCCGGACGGGCAGCTCCATCGAGCCGAGGCGAAAGGCGCGCTTTGGGCGAACGCGAGCTGGGCGTGTCATTCGGAAGGGCTGGAAATCAGTCGGCGACGCGGTTTTGCATCGAGAGGCGCATGAGCAAGGCTTCCAGGACGCCTCCCCCGATCGCCCGGGCCTTGTCCGAGATGGTGAAACAGTGCTCCCGGCGGCACCGGGGGTCCACGTCGGCCACTTTGAATCCTTCGGTCACTGGCAGCCCGTCCCGGAGCAGCCCCCGCAGGATCCCGTCGATCTCCGTCACGACCGGTCGGCCTTCGACCTCGGCCACCGCCTCACCGGACCGGACCGGATCGGCGATCTCCCGGAGGGATCGAAAGACGCCCGCGCAAGGGGCCCGCAGGACCCGTTCCGAGCTTTTCCCCCCCACGTTGCCCGGCACGCCGGTGTTGGGCTCGGCCGAGCCTTCCAGGATGACCCGGGCGAGATCGTGGCCCCGGTTGGTCTCGATGACGGCGTCCACGTCTTCGCCCGCGGTGAAACCCGGCCCCAGGCCGATCACGACATCCGCGATTCCCCGGCGGGTGCCGACGTTCCGCTTGGCCAGGATCGCGTCCACGACGGCGAAAGGATTCAACCGTTCCACGACCCGAGCCCCGGGGTCCACCAGGACGGGGACGATCCCCTCCCGGCCGACGCGCATCGCTTCTTCCAGGTCGTCCACCCGGCGGGCCATGATCCCCTCGACGGTGCATTCTCCTTCCGGAACGGCCTCGGCAAAGGCCACGGTCCGGCGAATGACGGTGGGAGAAGGGATATCGGTCGCGATGACGGGAAATCCGGAGCGGACAAGACGGTGAATCACGCCCGTTGCCAGGTCCCCGGCGCCCCGAATAACAACCCAACTCTCTTCAAACATCCTGAATCCTCGGACATTTCGGAAAAACCGGCATCTCTATTTCAGTATACCATTGGGTCAATGATCACTGCAATTGCGGGACCATGATCTATATAGGATGTATCTGGGCGTCGGTCGCGGAGCAATGGAACTTTGCGGGTCCCGGAGTCCTTTGCGAGCCCCGGGGCGACGAACCCCGGAAACCCGGAAAACTGTCTGCGATGTCATCCAACAAGCCGAAAATGCCCGTCCGGATACGTGAAATGCGGGAAGCGGACCTCGACGCCGTTCTGGCCATCGAGGTCGAAGCCTTTCCGGTTCCCTGGAGCGTCGCAAACTTCCGGAGCGAGCTCGGTTTCCCGGGAATTTCGCACCTCCTGGTCGCCGAGCCGGAAGGCAAACCGGGAGCAGTCGCGGGCTACGCCTGTTATTCGTTGATTGTAGACGAGGCCCATATCACCAACTTCGCCATCCGGAACGCGCACCGGCGTCGCGGCGTCGGGGAACAACTTTTGCTGTCTCTTCTCAAGCGGGCAAGGTCTCAGGGCGCTTGCAGCGCAACCCTGGAGGTTCGGGCCTCCAATGAAGCCGCAACCCGGCTCTACTCGAAATTCGGGTTCGTCCCCGCCGCGACCCGCAAGGGGTATTACCCGGATAACAAAGAAGACGCCCTTGTGATGTGGGTCTTATTCGGTTCCGAGGATCGGGACAGTCCAGAATTCGGTTGAATGGCGGAACCTCGTGTGGTAAGTGGAGAGATATTATCTCTCGTTCAGGTTCGGTTTTACTCACGCAAGAAAACCAGGAACGCAAACCCGAAATGGAAGAGGCGGCTAGGGCGTTGATCGTGGATGATGATGAGGAGGAGGCCCTCCTTATCCGTGAAATGCTCGAGATGGACGGTTATGAAACCGTCGTGGCCACGAGCGGCGAAGAGGTGCTCGGCGTCTTCGAACAAGAGCGGTTCGACATCGTCCTTTCGGATCTCAGGATGCCGGGCATTGACGGCATCGAGCTTCTTCGCCGGACCAACACGAAGGACCCCTACGTCGCGTCCATCGTCTTCACCGGCGATGGCTCCCAGGAGCAGATCATTAAGGCCTTTCGTGAAGGCCGGGTGAACTATTTTCTGCTGAAGCTGTTTTCTGCGGACCAGTTTTATGTGGCCGCCGCGCTCTCCATTCGCGAGCAACAGGTGAGACGCAGGGAGGACGGCTTCTATCGGGAGCTGGAACAAAGGGTCAAAGAGGTCACGGCGGAGCTCGAAGAGAAAAACCGGATCCTCGAAGAGCGCTCCATCACGGATAACGTGACGGGCCTTGACAACCACCGCCACTTCTTCACCGTTCTCGAATCCGAGCTTGATCGGGCGCGGCGCCAAAATCACCCGCTTTCCCTGGTGCTCTTCGACACGGACGGCTTCAAGTCATTCAACGACCGCCACGGCCATCCGGCCGGGGACAGGATTCTCCGGCGCATCGGAGGCCTCATCAGCGAAAAATTCAGAACAATGTGGATAAGGGGTTTCGCTACGGCGGTGATGAATTCACCATCATCCTGCTGGAAGCGGGTCTGAAGCAGGCCGAATCTATCGTCCAGCGCATCTTGGACGCCCTTCGGGACGAGGGCGAAGCGATGCTGAGCATCGGGTTGGTGGAATTCAAACCGGAATACGACGCGCGGCTGATGGTCAGCCTGGCGGACGTGGCCATGTACCGGTCCAAAAATTCGGGGGGCGATCGAATCACCGCTTACGGAATCTGATGATCGAGCGGGGTTCGTCCGGGTGACTCAAGCATGACTTGGCTGGACTACTGCATTCTCGCGATTCTCGGTCTCGCCGTACTCCGCAGTTTTGTCCGGGGCGCGGTCCGGGAGGTCTTTTCCTTTCTGGCCATCATTACGGGCTACCTGGCGGCGAGCCGGACCTACGGTTACGGCGCCTCCTACCTCGAATGGGCCGTCACGGACGAGCGGTTGGCGGGGATCATCAGCTTTATCGCCGTGTTTGTGACGATCGGTCTGTTGGTCGCGGCCTTGGGCCGGATGGTCCACGCGGCGGCCAAGAAAGTCAAACTTTCCTTCGTCAACCGATCCCTGGGCGCTGTTTTCGGTTTGGGCAAGGGCGTGGTCCTTGTTTCCGTCCTCCTGCTCTTGATTCCCATCTTGTCCAAGTCCACCGCCCAAGGCAGGCTCCTTAAAGACTCCATGCTTGCGCCCTTCTTCGATGTCGCGACCCAAACGCTTGCCTCGGTGTTTCCCACAAAACGACACGGCGCCCTGGATAATCGCCTCACGAAAGAGCTGCGTGAGGTTCGGGAGAAGAATAGCGGGGACGTCTTGTCGGCCCTGTCGCGATGGATTCAGCGAAAGATGTCTTCCGGATCGGGCGATCCAGGCGAGTCCGATGAGGTGGAGCGCAAGCTGCGGAAGCTCCTGAAGCAGTAAGGCCGACCGGATTCTCCCTTGAGCGAACGGCCCACTTGGCTCTGGCGGCTCCGGCCGCTCCGAGCCTTGGCGTATGGAACCGGCCCTTCGACCGCACCCCATAGAACGATTTCACCGGCGTCGTTACGGGAGACGGCCATCGCCCGGGGGTGGCGAGGAAGGGGTCCGGTTGCCGACCGCTTGGCGGTTTCTTTATACTCTCGGCCGGTTTCACGAGGCCTTCATTCGGCGTTCATGTTGAGGATAGGGACATGCACATCCTGGTCACGGGCGGCGCGGGGTTCATCGGCTCATTCATCGTCGAGGGGCTGGTTCGCCGCGGTCACAAGGTCCGGATTTTCGACAACCTGACCGAACAGGTCCACACGGCCGGGGGGCCGCCCGATTACCTGAATGCCGAGGCGGAGTTCATCCGCGGCGACATCCGCGACCGGGACGCCCTAGCGCAAGTCCTCCAGGGGATCGAGGCGGTCTTTCATAAGGCGGCCGCCGTGGGGGTCGGACAGTCCCAATATGAGATCAAGCATTATGTGGACGTGAACATCGGCGGGACGGCGAACCTTCTGGACATTCTGGCCAACGAAGATCACCGCGTCCAAAAGCTCATCGTGGCCGCGTCCATGAGCAGCTACGGTGAAGGGTGCTACCGGTGCGAGACCCACGGCGTGGTCCGTCCGCCTCTGCGGACCCCAGAGCAGATGGCCCGGCTGGAGTGGGAGCTCTTCTGTCCCGTGTGCGGGTCCGCCTTGACCCCGATCCCCACGGACGAGACGGCGGCCTATCACCCGAACTCCGTCTATGCCATCACCAAGGGGGTCCAGGAGGACCTCGTCCTGAATTTCGGTTTGGCTTACGACATTCAGGCCGTCGGGCTTCGCTACTTCAACGCCTACGGTCCGCGCCAGTCCTTGAGCAATCCCTATACGGGCGTCGCCGCCATTTTCCTGAGCCGTCTGAAGAACGGACATCCCCCCATCGTTTACGAGGACGGCCTTCAGACGCGCGACTTCGTTTCCGTCCACGACGTGGTTCAGGCGAACCTGCTGGCCTTGGAGCGGGACCTGGACGGCCCTTCCAGCTTCAACATCGGCACGGGTGATCCCCGGGGCATCGCCGCCATCGCCGAGACCCTGGGCGAGCTACTCGAGGCGAGCATCGCCCCTGAGGTCACCCGGACTTTCCGAAAAGGGGACGTGCGGCACTGTTACGCCGACATCACGCGGGCGCGCGAGACGCTGGGCTTCGAGCCGAAGGTCAGCTTCGAGGACGGGATGCGCGAGTTGATTCAGTGGTCCCTGGACGCGGAATCGGCCGACCGGATGGACGAAGCCGTCGATGAGCTCAAGCGACGCGGGCTGGTCAGTTAAGCTTTCCAACCCCCATATCTCACCAAGAGAATTTCAACTTCGGATGGGCCGGTGAACTGGTTGCCTTTCAATACATTTCCCGACGCGAGCGAGGAGCCTGGCTGCAGAAAGTTTTCGAGGGGGGTCCAGGGGGAACAGTTTTCAAAATGTCCCCCCTGGGATTGTGAGGTTAAATTTAACCTTCCAGAAACGCGCGGATTTCCGCCTCGGAGATCGGTTCCCGGGCGATGCCGTTCTCGGCGTCCCATTCCGGGGCGGAGACGTGGCCGCCGGTGAGGTTTCCCGATTCACAGACCAGGCAGCGGAAAGAATCGGCGACCCACTCGCTCCGCCGCATCCCTCCCGGAAAGCTCACAAGGCGCTCGACGGTGGAGCGGCCTTTCTGGAAGTCGTTCAGTGTGGGACCGGGGACGATGTTGTTGAAGCGAATCCCGTAATCCTTCATCTGCATCGCCATGGTGTGCGTGAAACCTTCGACTGCCCACTTGGAGACGCTGTAGGGGATGGTCGCCGCGTTCCGGCTTTGGCGCGTCCCGGCCATGGACGAGACCGTGACGACGTGCCCCGTCTTCTTTTCCATCATCGCCGGCAGGACCGCACGGGTTACGAGGAACACGCCTTTGACGTTGGTCTCCATGACGGCCTCCCAATCGGTCTCCTCCACGTCCACCAGCAGCCCGACCGGGCTCGGGATTCCCGCGTTGTTGACCAGGAGGTCGTTGGCGCCGTAGGTTTCCAGGATTTTTTCCGCGAGGTGTTCGGCCTGGTCCCGACGGGTCACGTCGCACGCGATGGCGGCGGCCTCGCCGCCCGCCGAGCGGATCTCATCCGCGACGGCTTCCAGGTTTTCCACGTTCCTGCCGGACACGGCCACCCGGGCGCCCTCATCGGCCAGCGTCAAGGCCAGGACGCGGCCGATCCCCCTTCCGGCCCCCGTCACGATGGCCGACTGGCCGGCGAGCCGTTTCGCTTTTTCACTCATCCGCGGTGCTCTCCCTCCCACCTTCTCCGGGCGGGGCCCTCCCCCCCCCCGTGGCCGCTCATCTTGGAATAACAGAGTGCGTGGTGTAGAGTCCAGAACGGAACAGAAGCTGGACGCCGCCGGTGATGGACCGCCCGGCCCGGGCGTGAGCCTTCTCCAATCGGAGCGTATTGATGAAGGGCGTGATTCTGGCCGCGGGATACGGAACCCGGCTCCTTCCGGTCACGAAAACGGTCCCGAAAGAGCTGCTGCCGCTGGTGGATACGCCCGCGATTCAGTTGATCGTGGAGGAGTTTGTCCGGTCCGGCGTCCAGGAGATCCTGATCGTCACGAACCGGCGCAAGAAGGCCCTGGAGGATTACTTCGACCGGGAGATCGAGCTGGAGACCTCCCTCAAGGCGAAGCGGCGGAAGGACTTGCTGGCGAAGCTGGAGCCGCCCAAGGCGTCGATCACGTTTGTCCGGCAAAAGGAAATGCTCGGGACGGCGGACGCCCTCCTTTGCTGCGAGTCGTTCGTCGGGAAAGAGCCTTTCGTCGCGGCCCACCCGGACGACGTGGTCCTTTCCCGCGCGCCGTTGACCCGGACCCTGATCCGGGCCCACAAGAAGACCGGAAAGGCGGTCCTTTCGCTCTTTCGGTGCGAGGAGTCGGAGCTGGACCACCTGGCGCTGGTCGACGCGGATTTCCGGAAGGACCCCGTTCGCGTCCGGAGAATCGTCGAGAAGCCGGGCCGCGATAACGCACCGAGCCGGTACGGCGTCCTGGGGCGGTACCTCTTCACGCGGGAGATTTTTCCGGCCATCCGGGCCTGCTGGGACGACGCGCCGGACCCGGAAATTGTGCAGCCCCGTGCCATCAACCGTCTCGCCGCGCGGGGCCGAGTGATGGCGAAGATCTCCCGGGACGAGCGGCTGGACGTGGGCAAGCCCCTCGGCTACCTCAAAGCGATCACCCGCGTCGCCCTGAGCCGTCCGGAGCTGTCCGGGCCGTTCCGGGAATACCTGCGAAGCGTCTTGTAGGGCCGAGCCAAAACCCTGCCATTACATGCACGGACATTCATAGGGCCGAAGGCGCCGCTGACCTACCCCCTAAAGTTGTACCATTTTTTGAGTTAGTCTCTGCTCCCCGATGT
>CAYRGS010000071.1:0-19063 GCA_964423875.1 uncultured bacterium | reverse complement strand
GTGAATCACAAGCGGGTGGAACAGATCTGGTGCCAGGAAGGTCTGAAGGTGCCGAGAGACAGTCCAAGCGAGGCGTTTATGGCTGAACGACGGCTCTTGTGTTCGCAAGCGTCCGTCTTATCAGAATCATGTGTGGTCCTACGACTTCCTGGCTGCGAGGACGCACGATGGGCGGCCTTTACGGATGCTGGCTGTGATGGATGAGTTCACTCGGGAGTGGTCTGGCCCTCGATGTAGAGAGAAGACTCTGAGGACGTCCTGGACCGCCTCACCGAGTTGTTCGTTCGGCGTGGCCTGCCGGGCTCTATATCCGCTCAGACAACGGGGCGGAGTTCACGGCGAATGCGGTTAGAGGGTGGCTCACCCGTCTTGGGGTGAGAACGCTTTACATCGAGCGGGGCAGTCCATGGGAGAACGGCTAGGTGGAGTCCTTCATCGGCAAACTGCGCGATGAACTGCTCAACGGGGAGATCTTCTACACCCTGACAGAGGCCAAGGTGTTGGTGCAGAGATGGCGACAGCTCTACAACCGGGTAAGGCACCATAGTGCCTTGGGCTACCGGCCGCCGGCGCCGGAGGCCATCGAACCCCTGACTCCAGGAATCCCTGAACTTTTGGACATCGGGGAGCAGAGACTAACTCAAAAAATGGTACAACTTTAGGGGGTAGGTCAATGTGTACATGAAAAGCGGAGGATACCGATACCACCGAGGGTTCAGCCCGTCGCGGCCCATGCGCAGCGCGCGCGTGACGCTGCTGTCTTCGTCCGGATTCACGTCCGATGGAAACGAAAGGGGCCACACGCGGATCATGAGGGCGAGCAGGAGAACGAGACCGAGGGTCAGTCTTGCGCTGCGGCGCCCGGATCTTCGCTTACCAGGGCTTCTCATCCGGGAAAAACGCCTCCGGGTCGAACTCGTCCCAGCCTGTGGGGACGACGCGGTCGAAGCGCTCGCGGGCCGGGTGGCTCAACGACGGCTTGGTCGCGTCGATGATCATCTTCGATCCGACGCTCTGCACCTTGCTCATGTAATCCCGCTCCGGGTCCACCATGGTGATGGAGGGATCCATAACGTGGTTGCGGACGCCCGAAATGATGGTGACGTCCCTCACCGGGTTGACCCGGGTGGAGATGGCGAAGAAGACATCGTTCAGGTCGAAAGGGTCCACGTCCTCGTCCACGGCGATGGCGATCTTGTGGTGCAGGTAGCCCCCGGATAAGGCGGACATCAGGGTGTTCTTGGCCTGTCCCTCGAAGCCCGGCGTCATCTGGATGATCACCGTGAAGTTGGTGGGGATGACGTTGATGTTGTGAATCGTGATGCCCCCCTCGTTCTGCTTGAGCCGGTTCCACAGGGTGACCGCCATGGGGACGCGGTGAAAGATCGCCGCTTCGGTGTTATAGGCGCTTTGCACGATTTTGTAGATGGCGTCGCGGCGCATCGTGATGGCCTTGACGTTGAAGACGGGCGAGTCCGTCTCGCCGGTCAGGTAATAGCCCTGGAACTCGCCGAAAGGCCCCTCGGCCTTGCGGATCTTGGGCGGGATTTCCCCCTCGATGATGATCTCCGCGTCGGCCGGAACCTCGAGGTCGATGGTCTTGGCCTTCGCCATCCGCAGGGGTTCGCCGAGGAAGGTCCCAGCCAGGCGGACTTCGTCGATCTCCTCTGACCCCGAGATCCCTCCCGCCAAGGCGAACCCCGGATGGTGGCCGATCACGGCGGCGATGGGCATGGGCTGGTCCCGCTCTTCGTATTTTTTGTAGACCTTCCACATGTGCCGGGGGAGCATCAGGAACCCCGTCTGCTTTTTTCCCATGAGCATCATGCGGTGGTAGGAGAGGTTGTATTGGCCGGTGTCCGGGTCTTTGACGATGCAGATCGAGGCGGAGATGCATTTCCCGCCGTCTTCCCGGCTTTGGAGGTGGGCGGGAAGCGCCCGGACGTCCACATCGTCTCCGGTGATCACCTTTTCCTGGCAGGGGACCGGCTCCCCGTTCAGGAAGACGGGCTCGGTCGGGGGGGCGGCCAATAATTTGGAGACGTGAAAAACCAGCTCTTCCTGCTTGATCCCGAACGCCATGGCCATGTGCCGCCAGTTGGCGGGCGCTTGGGCCAGGGCCGTCCAGCCGGGATGCCCCTTGATTTTCTTCATCCACAGCGCCCGCTCTTGGGCCAGGTGGCAGAGGGCGCCGATGTTGTTGTCCGGGTCGACCTCCTTCTCTACATGCACGAGCTCCCGGTGCTCGTCGAGGAGGTCGATGTAAGTCCGCAGGTCTTTGGGCATCTTCGCGCCCTCCCGATGGAACGCCGGGCCGCGCGGGTGAGGCGGGGAGACCGGGCGTCGCCTTACGTTAATCGATAACGCCGAAACCCCGCAGGGCGTTTCGCCCCAGAATGTCGGCCAGGGCGTCGTCATCGAGGTTTTCCTGGCCGGTGAGGAGGTCCAGCGAGCGTTCAATCCAGTCCGGCTGGATGGGGTAATCGCTCCCGTAGCAGATGTGGTCGGCGCCCAGCGTGTCGATGGCGCACCGGACCTCCGCCTTGTACCAAAAAGGAGGCGCGGTGTCGAAGTACATCTGGTCGATGTACTTGTCGTATTCGACCTCGGCCGGATTCCAGTGGGTCTTGTAGGAGGGATCGAACCGGCCCCGCAGGATGAACATGGCCCCGCCCAGGTGGCCCTGGAAGAACTTCAAGTTGGGAAGCTCCCGCAGGTGATCGCTGAAGATGAGGCGGATGGTCGCCAGCGTGTGGTCCAACACCCGCCCCATGGATCGCGCGAGGTCGTAAGCCTCCAGGGTTTGCTTGTAGTCGGCCGGGATGGTGGCGGCGTGGACGACGATGGGCAGCCCCAGGTCGTGGGCCTTGTGGAACAGCGGCATGTACTCCTCCGCGTCTAGGTATTTCCCCTGTGTGTGCGTTGTTACGCAAAGGCCTTTGAGGCCCAGGTCTTTGGCCCCCCGCTCGACTTCATCCAGCGCCCCGTCTTCGAAGGGGGGGACGTGGATCAGACCCCAGACGCGGTCGGGGTATCTGCGCTGGACCTCGGCCATCCCGTCGTTCACCACCTTCGCCATCTTCATCGTACAGAACTCCTGGATGCTGCTGATGGAGTTGACCGCGATGTCCACCCCGCCCGCGTCCATGTCGGCGATCTGCTTGTCCATGTTGGGCATGATGATGGTGTCGGGTGTCAGGAGCTCGATGCCGTTCCGCCAAAAAGAGACCCTGTCCCCCTTCGGGGTGGTCGTCACGTCGGCCGGCAGGAAGTCTTCCAGGTGATGAAGGAGCTCGCCCGGGATGTAGTGATGATGGACATCCACGACGGTGAGACCGTTGATCATTTTTTCCCCCGTTGAAATGCGGCTTCATCCACGCCCGGACCCGCGGTTGTCCTGAAAGGAGACTCGTCTTGGGGTCGGACCGTTGAAACGGGATTACACGTCGGGCTGAGCTTTGGCTTTCGCAATCACTTGCGGGCTGATGGGCAGACGGACCACGCGGACCCCCGTCGCCCGGTAGACGCCGTTGGCGATGGCGGCCAGGGTCGGGATCATGGCCGGCTCTCCGACCCCTTTGGCCCCGAACGGACCCGTCGGCTCGGGGTCTTCGACCAGAACGGAGGTCACCTCGGGAACATCCGCGGCGGTCGGCAGGAGGTAATCGGTCAGCGACGGCGTCTTCAAGTGGACGTAGTTCTCCATCAGGGCCTGTCCCACGCCCATGGCGATGCCCCCGTCAATCTGGCCTTCGGTGTTGACCTTGTGGATCGTCCGTCCGACGTCATGGGCTGCGCACATCTCCAGGACGTCCACCCTCCCCACCTCGGGGTCCACCTCGACCAAGGCCACCTGCGCGCCGAAGGCATACGTGCCGTAGGGGTTGCCGGTTCCGGTCTCCCGGTCGAGGGCCGTCGTGTCGGGGTTGTAAACCCCCTCTCCGGTGACGACGGTCTTGCCGCCGCCGTTGAGGTTTTCCAGGGGAATTGATCGCTCCGGGTGGGTGGAGACAAAGACCCGGTCCCCCTCCCAGCAAACGAGGTCTGAAGGAACCTCCAGCCGGTCGGCGGCGGCCCGAACGAGGTTTTCGAAGGCGTCTTTCGACGCGCGGTGGACGGCTTCACCGGTGACATAGGTCTGGCGGCTGGCGCACGTGCTCCCCGAATTGGGCGTCAAGTCGGTGTCGGGCGCATGGAGACGCACCGAATCCAGCGGCGCCCCCAGCGTCTCGGCGCAGACCATTCGGATGACCATGTCCGAGCCTTGCCCGATGTCGGCGCAATCGGAGTAAACCAGGACCCCGCCGTCCGATTCGATGTCCACCCGAACCGTGGAGGCGTTGGGCATGCCCGTTTTCCCGATGCCGTACCACATCCCCCCCATCCCGACGCCCAGCCGGCGTCCGTCGGCGGATTCGGCCCTAGCCCGGGCGGTCATCCGGTCATAGGCTGGGCGCAGCGCGTCCAGCGAGGCCCCCATCCCGACGCTGCTCTCCAAACGTTGTCCCGTCGGGGTCTCCATCCCGACGTCCAGGACATTGCGGCGGCGGAAGTCCAGCGGGTCGATCCCCAGGCGGTCGGCCAGAACGTCCATTTGCTGCTCGAGGGCGAAGGCGCACTGGGGAATGCCGAACCCCCGCATCTGGCCACCCTGAATGGGGTTGTTGGTGTAAACGGAGCGGGAGCGCGTCCGGACGTTGGGAATGAAGTAAGGTCCCGTCGCGTGGACGGCGGTCCGGGAAATGACGGCGAGGCTGCTCCCGCCGTACGGGCCGCAATTCCCGAGGATGTCCATGTCCATCGCCAAGAGCTTTCCCCGCGCGTCCGCCGCAAGTCTGCACCGCATCTTCAGCGGGTGGCGCTTGGAGGTGGAGAGGTAGGATTCCTCCATGGAATACGTCCACTTGACCCGGCGGCCCAGCCGAAGGGCCAACAGGGCCAGAACGGCCTGGAGGGAGATTTCCAGTTTCCCGCCGAATCCGCCTCCGGTCTCCGTTTGGAGGACGCGAATCCGCTCCGGATCGCACCCCAGAACCCGGGCGATTTCCGACCGGAAGGTGTAGGGGGATTGCGTGCAGGTGTGAAGGGCCACGCGGCCCTCCGCGTCCAGGTAGGCGAAGCCCGATTCGGGCTCCATGTAAGCGTGCTCGATGGGCTGGGTTTCATAGGTTTCCTCCGCGGCCACCGCCGCGGATTGGAAGGCCGCTTTCACGTCCCCCCGCCTCACCTTCCACTCGGTCAACAGGTTCCCCTCTGGGCGGTCTTCGTGCAGGAGGGGCGCTCCATCGCGCAGGGCCTCTTCAGGATCGAAGACCTCGGGCAGGGCCTCGTATTCGACCTCGACGGCGGCCGCGGCCCGCTCGGCCTGCAAGGGGGTTTCAGCCGCCACGGCGGCGATCGGCTCCCCGCTGAACCGGACTTTATCCGCCGCGAGGACCGGCCGGTCCGTCACGGTGATGCCGATGAGGCTCTCCCCCGGCACGTCCGCCGCCGTGACGGCGTCCGCGACGCCGGGCATGGCTCGGGCTTTCGAAGTGTCGATCCGGAGGATACGGGCGTGGGCGTGGGGGCTTCGGAGGGCCTTGACGTGGAGTTGGCCGGGGCCGGCGTAATCATCCGCGTAGCGGGCCGTCCCCGCGGCCTTGGTCAAGGCGTCCGCCTTGGGCGGGCTCGAGCCGATCACGGAAAAAGGCCCGCCGCCGGCCGGCGTCCGTGCTGGGTGAGAAGACATCGCGGGCCTCCCTCCGGTTTGCTCCGCGCCGCTGCAAGGGTAAAATCTCGAATTTCCGTATATCATCATGCGATGCGGGACCTGTCAATAAGGAGATTCCAGTCGGTCCTTGAATTCTCGGCCCTTGAAATTTCCGTTTTTCGATGTAGTATGTTCCTGAGAAAATTCCCGATCAGTGTTGGTGCGGAGGACATGTTTCGTGGACAGCAAGACGTTTGTGAAGGAAGTGGAAAAACGCAACCGGGTCTTTTATGAAGAACTGGAGGTTGAAAAATCGTTCATGTCCATCCGCTCGGAGGATCCGGTGAAGGTCCATAAGATGGTTCGCCTCCGTCTGAAGCAGGGTCTTTACAACGAGCTGCGCGTCGCGGAGGTTTCGGCCGCGTGGATTCCCAACTCGCCCCTCAAGGCCCAGCACCTTCTGGCCCGGCAGGTGGATGACGAGTTCCGGCACGTTCGATGGGTCCAGGCCCGCTTGAAGGAGATCGGGGAAGAGGAGCCGTGGGATTGGGAGCCCTTGGACGCCTATCGCGACCTGTTTGATTTCTTCATGGATTGCACCCCGTGGGACATCACCGAGCGCATCATGATGAACAACTACACGGAGGAAACCATCCTGGCCTATTGGGCGAATGTCGCCTTCATCGACGTGATTGAGCCTTTCGAGCCGCGGACGGCGGCCTTGTATCGCAAGATCCAAAAGGATGAGGTTTTCCACTCGCGGCTGGGGCGCGTCATCCTGGAGGAATTCGCCACGACAGAGGAAAAGCAGGAAAGGGCGGAAACCGCCCGACTGAGAGTTCTGGAGATCATTAGACGCATCGTTCCGGAGTGGCGGGAGCGGCTTGCGAGCATGCTGTAGGACCGGAAAACCAGTGGTTGTCAATCGATCCCTATGAAAACGCGGGATTCGGCGGATTAGTGGGATGGGATCAATATTTATGTAACTGCTTGATATTCTGTTTGTTATACAATTGTCGGGGTCCAGACACAGAAAAATTAGGCGGAATTCCTAATTTAATGAGTGACATATGGACATGAAGGGACTATCTTATGAAACAGGTGATCTCTGTCGGAAGTCAGAGCGGTCATCGGAAGAGGAGGTTAGCGGCACTTCAGGATTGGTGATTGGCAATCATTTCGACGTTAGGTAAGTTGGGAGCAGGGAGCAATCGAGGGAGATTGCCCCTGCTCTTTGTTTTGCCAAAATCAGCAGTCATTTCCCTTTCTGAATCGAGGGCACGAGCAATGAGCGGTTTGTTGGACAAGGTCAAGAAGCAAGAAGAGGCTCCGGAAAAGCAGCGCGCCCAGACGGTTGCGCCCGATGCGTTGAGCGCTTACCTGGCTTCCATCCGTGAGATCCCGGTTCTGGACCGGGCAATGGAGCAGAAGGTCATCAAGCGCGCAAAGCGGGGCCATAAGAAATCCTGGGAGCTTTTCATCCGGAGCAACCTCCGCTATGTGGTGAGCGTGGCCAACCGCTACAAGGGTTGCGGCGTCACCATGGCGGACCTCATCCATGAAGGCAACATTGGGTTGATCGAGGCCGCCAAGCGGTTCGACCCGGAGCGGGGCGTTCGTTTCATCACGTACGCCGTGTGGTGGATTCGCCAGGCCATGGTTCACGCCATCGCCTCCCAAGGCGGGGCGGTTCACCTCTCGGTCAAGCAGGCCCAGAAGCGGTTGAAGGTCCGGGAAATGATCCGCGAGATGGAGCAGGCCTCAGGAGAGGAGCCTTCCCTGGAGGCAATCGCCAAGGCGATGGACGAGCTCCCCGAGGAGGTCGTGATGCTCAAGGCCGCCCGGGAGGCCCTGTCTCTCGATGCGCCCCTCGGGGATGCGGACAGCATCAATCACGTCGACCTGCTCACCGACGGAAACGACAACCAGGCCGAGGATCGGTTGAACCGGTCGGCCATCTCGCATCAGCTCCTGACGGCCCTCGCCACCCTGCCCAAGCGCGAAGGGGAAATTCTCCGGATGCGCTACGGCTTCGCGGGCGAGCCGATGACGCTCCAGGAGATAGGTGAGCAGATGAACCTGTCCCGCGAGCGGATCCGGCAGTTGGAGAAGCAGGCCCTCAGGCGCCTGCGGGGCCAAGGCCGGATGGCCATGCTCAAGGACATCCTCAACTGACCTTCCCTTGAGGAAGAGGTCCAGGGCCGGCGCCCGGAGCGGATTGCTCGGGGGGCCGGCCCTTTTTTTGTTCCCCCCCCGTCGCGTCCCGCCGGATTCGGATCGGCCGTCCGGACCTGTGCGGGCCGAAGGATGCTCATGGCGCCCTCGAACCACACCCAAGAACCCTTTGACCCCGAAGTCCCCCTCCAAGACCTCGCGAAGCGGCCGCGCTGGGCCGAATGGTTCGGCAACGACCGCCCGGTCGAGATCGAGGTGGGATTCGGCAAGGGGCGGTTCCTCATCACCGCCGGCGAGCGGTTTCCGGAGGTGAACTACTTCGGCATCGAGCGAAAGCTGAGCCATTTCCGAATCGCGCGGCCCCGGATCCAAAAGCGCAGCCTCCGAAACGTCCGGATTGTCATCACCGACGCGCTCCCGCTTATCCATGACGTGATTCCGCCGGCCTCCGTCCGGGCCTACCACGTTTATTTCCCGGACCCCTGGTGGAAGAAGCGCCATAAGAAGCGGCGGATTTTTACGCCGATTCTTATGGAAGACTTCGCGCGGACCCTGATCCCGTCGGGACAGCTTTACATCGCTTCCGACGTGGAGGAGTATTTCGGGGAGATTGCGGCGATGGTGGGGGAGAACCCGGCGTTTCGGCCTTTGGACGACCCGGCGGGGCGAATGGAGCGGGCGGGATATGTCCCAACCAACTTCGAGGTCAAAATGGCCGGGGCCGGCCATCCCATCCACCGGGCGGTTTACGAGCGGGTTTGAACGGGGCCTTGAAATAGATTCAAGGGGCTTCCGCATCCATCGAACAGGTCGTCATACCGCCGGGCCATCGCCCCCCAGTCATAGACGGCCATGTGCCGTCGCAATCGCTCCGGGTCGAACGTTGTGCCTTCCCGCAAGAGCGTCCTCAGCCGCGCGTAGAGGTCCTCGGGGCCGTCGTAGAGGTGTCCGGCGTGAAATTCCGCCGGCAGGATCTCGGGGTAGCTCAAGCGGCGGGGAAGGAGGGGATAACAGCCGGCGTACATGGCCTCGACGACGGAAAGGCCGAAGTTCTCCTGAATGGCCGTCGAGACCGCAATGTCGGAATCGGACAACAGCCGCGCGTAGCGCGCCCGGGACGGCTCGAAGCCGAAGTGAACCAACCGCCGACGCAGCCTTCTCTTCGCTTCCAGAAAAATCTTGGCTTTTGCTTGATGGGTTTCTCCGCACACGGCAACCCTGAACCGGAGGCGGTCCGCCTGCAACCGGAACAGCGCTTCGAAGTAGACCTCAGGCGCTTTGTCGAATTCCCAACGGTGATTCCACAGGATGATCGGAGGGCCCGGCCGGCTTGCGGGCTTCCGGATGGAGTCGAACGCGGCGAGATCGCATCCCAGCGGGATGACCAAGCTCTTCTCTCGAATCCGCTCGGGGACCCCTTTGGGTTTGCAATCGGGCATCTTCCGGAACAGCGCGGGCAGGGCCTTCAGAAATGTTACCCGGTGGAATTCCGAATTGAACAGCACCTTCTCCGCGGCCAGACAGGAAGTCACGTTGGTGAAGGCGAACTGGAGATCCTCGCGCCCGCCTTTGGGGAGGGGGTAGGAAAGCTGGTTCTCATGCATGTAAAGAAGGATGGGAGGAGCGGCCGGGCCCAGCAGGGCCTTGAGGTCGGCGACGCTGAGCATGTCGGAGGCCAAGATGACGTCGGGCGGTCGCCGGAGGGATTTCATCCGCTCCGCCATCAGGATGGCGGCCCCCCGCATCCGCCACTTCCAAAAGCGATCCGGGAGCGTGAGGGCCTCGACGCGGTGGCGGGAATGCCGCTTCAGCCCGTCCACGAAGGCCTTGTGGGAGCCGCCGTAGAAGGGTTCCAGGAGCAATATGTTGCGGCGGGTTTGGGACACGCTGAGGGCTCCTTTCCTTTATCCCAACGTCCAGGCCCCTTGAGTTTAGCCGCCCGTCTTCATAAGATTCCAGGGGTGCGGGACATATCCACCCGAAATCTAGGAGGCGGTCGTGGCGGACAAGGGCGGGTTCGAAGAGGCCCGGGACGTTTATCAGAGGGCCGGAATCACGGGCAAGGTGGGATTCGGGCGGAAGGCCGCCGTGGTTGTGGTCGATCTGAGCTACGGTTTCACGGACCCGACCTGCACGCTGGGGTCCGACCTGACCGAAGTGGTGAAGCAGAACCGCCACCTTCTCGACGCGGCGCGGGAAAAAGGGCTGACCGTTTTCTTCACATCGGTGGCTTACCGCGGCGACCTGAGCGACGCCGGGGTCTGGGTGGAAAAATTCCCGTCCCTCGATACCCTCAAGGAAGGCAACCGGGACGTGGAATTGGACGGGCGGCTCGGCCGGCGGCAGTCCGAGCGCCTGATCATCAAGAAGTACCCGTCAGCCTTTTTTGGGACCGCCCTAGCCAGCGAGTTGATCGCCCTGGGGGTGGACACCCTCATCGTCACCGGGGCGACGACGAGCGGATGCGTCCGCGCCACGGTCGTGGACTCCCTCCAGTACGGTTTCCGGACCATCGTCCCGGAGGAATGCGTGGGCGATCGGGCCGAGGCCCCGCACCGCTCGAACCTGTTTGACATGGGGTCGAAGTACGCGGACGTGATGCCGGTCGAGGAGGTCCTAGACAAGATTCGCGAGATGTAGAAGGTTTTCCGCATCAAGAGGGGCGGGTACAGGAGTCAACCGACTCTCGCCCCGCCCCTGGATCTCCATGCGCGTCCATCATCGGCCATGCAGAAGCGGCCGGGCGCGAGCCGGCCGGCATCTGCACCGACCCCGACTCAGGCCGAAAAGACTCAAATCTTCTTCCGAAACGCCCCCGCGTAGCCCGTCATCTCGACGTACCCCACCCCCTTTACGGGCTTGCCCTCCGCCTCGCCGCTGACCCGCACGGCCCCTTCCCAGTACGTCACCTTCGTGCTCTTCCGCGTGGCCAGCTCCTGCTCCCGGAAGACGGGCTCGACCAAAAAGGAGGCCCTTCGGGATGGGATGCGGACCCGCCAGCGGATCGGGTATTCCCCGCCGGACTTTTTGCTCTTCCAGGTTTTCAGGACCTTCACCTCGAAGGCCTCCCGAGGCAGGTGACGGGCCTTTCCGTCTTGGCCGACCCAGGTTCCGCTCGAGAACGGATCGACCGAGCCGTCCTTCTGGCGCATCCGGTAAAGCATGACCTCCGCTCCGTTTTCCAGCTGGAAGCTGAACCAGTCCCAGCCCACCTGGTTCTTTCCCAATTGGCTTGACCCGAACTCGTGGTCCATCCAGGCCGAGCCGGCGACCGCGAGCTTTCTCCGCTTCGCGCCTGGGCCGATCCACAGTGTCCCCGAGACCTCCATCCGGGTCAGGGAGATGTAGTGAGAGGCCTGCCCGGCGGCGGCGCCCTTTCGGCTGGTCCCGTCCAGGCCGTGGATGACGGGCGGTTTCCTCGGCTGGACCTTCAGGTCGATGCCGAAGCCGGCGCTCTCCGCCGCCAACCGGTGCGCCGCCCCCGCGTCCGGCCCCAGGGCTTCCGCCCGCCAGCTCCCGACCCAGACCTTGTAGCGGGTCTTTCCCGCGCCGGCTTCGCCCAGCGCGCCGCGGCTCATCCGCTCATCGAAATGAAAGGTCTTCTTCGCGTGGTCGGACAGCGCGAAGTGGGCGAAGTAGAGGTCCGTCACCGCCCAGCGCGATCTCGGTTTTGAGGCCCCGGCCGGGGCGGAGGGGGAGGGCCTGAGGCCGCTGCGAAAGAAGGTGAGCTGGAAGCCGAACCGCTCTCCCGATTCCGCTTTCAGGTGGCCGGTGTAGTACCACCACTCGGTCTTGAAGCCGGGGTGAGAGGCGTGGTCCCGGGGGAACTGGTAGGGGCGCCCCGGCCGGGCCCTCAGAAACCCGGCGGCGGTCTTCTCGGCGGATTGCCCGAAAGAGGCCGGCGTCCCCGCCAGCGCCGTTGCCAGGACCCAGACGGCCGTTCTCGATGCCCGTAAGCTATTCAAAGTGGATGGCCTTCTTCACCTCGACGTTCGCCGCCGCCCGGGCGGGCCACAGGGCGCCCAGCAGCGCCGCCGCCAGCGTCAATCCAAAATAACCGGCGAGCCAGATCGGGGGCCAGTGGAGCTGAATCGTCCAGCCGAAGGACTGCTTGTTGATGACGAAGATCAGGATCAGGGCCAACGGCCCGCCGGCCAGCAACCCGAGGGTGTTGGCCAGGATTCCGATGGCCGCCGCCTCGCCGACCACCCAGGCCGAGACCTGTTTCCGATCGAAGCCGATGACGCGAAGGAGGCCGATCTCCCGGGTCCTCTCCACGACGTTCGTCAAAAGGACCGTCACGATGCCCAGCACCGCCGTCACGAGGGCGATCCCCTCCAAGGCATAGGTGATGGCGAAGGTTTGATCGAAGATCCGCAGGATGTGGCGGCGCAGGCGGCGGTTTTCGAAGACGGCCACGCCGCGCCGGGCCCCGAGCGCCGCGTAGAGGTCCTCCTTCACCCGGCCGGGATCGGCCCCCGGCTGGACATAGACCGCCAGCGCGCTGAGCCGATCATCCTCCCAAAGCCGTCGGTAGAGCCCCCTGTCCAGGATCACGAGGCCGCCTTCCGTCGAGTAATCGTAAAAGACGCCCGCGATTCGGAAGGGGCGGGGGCCTTGGGCGGTGTCCAGGGTCACCCGATCACCGCGCCCGAGGCCGAACCGGTTCGAGAACACCTCGGAAACCAGCGCCTCGCCCTTCGCCCGGGCCCGGTCCAGGATGTCACGCCGGTCCCCGAAGAGAAAGGTCAACCCGCCGTGGTCTCGCAGGACCCGGAGGTCGTCCGCGCCGAGGAGGATGCGCCAGTCCCGATACGTGATTCGGCGGGTGCGAAATCCATCCACGGCCAAGACGCCCCGCGTTCGGGCGGCCGCCTCGGCGACGCCTTGGGGAAGGACGGCCGAGCGGTTTCCGATGAAGCGGACAACGGGATTGACGTAGAGGTCGGCCCGCAGGCGGCGGCCGATCCAGGACTCCATCGTCGAGCGAAAGCTCGCGACCATGATGGATACGCTGACCAGCATGGCGACGGCAAGGGCGAGGGAGGCGACGGCCACGCCGTTCTTTCCAGCTGACCGGGTCAAATTGATCAGTATCCCGACGGGACCGCTCGACGAAAGACGAGAGAATCCGAAGAGGGTGGAAAACAGGCGCAGCGACAAAGGGGTCAACAACACGAATCCGGCGACGATCCCGAAGGCGGAGACATATCCGAAGAGGGGAACCCCGTGGATGGGGTCGAACCACGTCAGCAAAGCGGCGGCCCCCAACAGTGAGAGTCCTGCGGCGGTCGTCCATCCCGTCCGGGCATGTCTGGCCGCCGTTGCGTCTCCGCGGTGGATGGACTCGCGGACGCTCATCCTGGCGGCCGCCGCCGCGGGAAGCAGGGCCGACAGCAGGGCGCTCGCCGTTCCCGCCCCCAGCGCGAGGAGGACCTCCGCCGGCGCCAGGCTCACTTGGGCGGCGCCCACCGGGACGTAAAGGCTGCCGACGGTGCGGCTGACGGCCCCCAAGGCAGCCCGCCCGAGGACCGTTCCCAGCAGAATCCCCAGGCCGGAGCCCGCCACCCCTTGGACCGCCGCTTCAAGCAGGACGAACCCGAAGATCCCGCGGCGGTCCACCCCCAGGGACCGGAGGACGCCCCACTCGTGTCTTCTCCGGACGACGGTGACGCTCATGGTGTTGTAGATGATGAACAGGCCTACTAGGAGCGCGATGTAGCTCAGGATTGTCAGGTTGAGCTGAAACGCCTCCAGGAGCCGCTCGGATTGCCGACTCCGGCGGGTCGGACGGGCGACGGACAGGCCGCCCGGTAGGACCCCGCGGATTCTTTCCGCCAGCTTCTCCAGGTCAATGTCCGGATTTGGCAGAACGTCCACGCGGTCCAGTCGGCCCAGCCGGCCGAAGGCCTCCTGGGCGGCGGCGATGTCCATCAAGGCTACGCTCCCGTCCATGGCGGAGGCCGGCGAGGCCCTTCCGCCTCCGGCGGACCGGAGAAGCCCTTGAATGGTGAGACGGCGAGGCCCGGCGGGCCCGATCACAACGAGTGCGTCCCGGGCCCGGAGGCCGTAGCGGGCCGCGAACCGATCCGTGACGAAGATCGTGTCCGGGGCCAGAAGCCGCCGCAGAATTCGATCGATATTCTCCGGAGGGGTCTTTTCCTCCCCGGCGAACTCGTAATCCCGGAACGTTCCCTCCGAGAGGATGTCGATCCCCAGGACCAGCAGGGGAACGCCTTGGGGCTTGTCTGGTCCGGGTGTCTCGCTCCCGGGTCCGGCCTCGGGCGCGGCCTTTCCGGGTAGGGCTGCCACCAGGGACAGGAGGACCGGACTGGCGAGCCGGACGCCCGGCGTCTCCCGGATTTTCGCGAAGACCTCCTCGTCGAAGGGTTCGCCCTGCGCCGTGACTTCCAGCGCCGAGCGGCCTGCGACGGCGTTGAAGGTGTTCCGAAACCCGGCGAGGGTCCCCTGGTTCGCCAAGCGGATGCCTAGGAAGACCCCCACCCCGAGGGCGACGCCGGCCAGGGTCAGGACCGTCCGGCCCGGATGAGCCCGCACCGATCGGAAACTCAATCTCCGCAGGAGAAACAGGTCCGGCGTCAAGACAGATTGTCCCGGGCGGCGATGGAATCGGCGCGGGGGGGGAAGGCGGAGGCTTCGGAGTCCCGCAGGACGCCGTCACGCAGGTGGATGACGCGGTCGGCCTGTGCCGCGACCTCCTGGCTGTGAGTCGCCAGAAGGACGGTGAGCCCGATCTCCCCCGCCAGGGCGCGAACGTGGGCCATCAGGTCTTCTCCCTTGGCGGAGTCCAGATTGCCGGTCGGCTCATCGGCCAGCAGGATTTTCGGACGGTGGACGACGGCGCGGGCCAGGGCCGTCCGCTGGAGCTCGCCTCCCGAAAGCTCGGCAGGAAGATGGTCCGAGCGTTTTGCCAGACCGACGCGGTCCAGCATTTCACGGGCGAGCCCGGAAGCCTCCCGCCCGGAGAGCCCGTTCAGGACAAGGGGCAGGGTCACGTTTTCGATCGCGGTCAGGGTGGGGAGGAGGTGGAAGAATTGATAGACGACGCCCAGGTCTTTCCGCCGGAGCCGGGTCAGCTCCCGCTCGGACAGCGCGGAGACGCATTTCCCCTCGACGCGCACCTCGCCGCCGGTCGGCCGGTCGATCCCCGCCACTAGGTTGAGCAGGGTGCTCTTCCCGCATCCGCTGGGTCCCATCAGGGCGACGAACTCTCCCGCGTTGACGGAGAGACTGACGTCGCGCAGAGCCGTTACGGCCTCCGGTTGGCGATCCCCCGCGCGGCGCGGGATTTCATACACCTTTGTGACCCGCCTGAGGAGAATCATTTCAGCGGGTGTGGGCGATTCCATGGGTGAATCCCCCCGCGCCCGCGGCCCGGAATCGGCGGCGGATGGAGTCGATTCTCAGGGGTCGTTGATCCGGTCGATGAGCTGACGCAGACCTCCGTAGTGGGTCCGGTCGAAATGGAGCGCGAGTCTGTCCAGGCCGGAGTTGTGGGGTTCGTTGCCTTCCTCGGGAAGCGCGGGCGATTTCTCGATTTGTCCCTTGTGGAGGATGCCGGAGAACTCCTCGTTGAGCGCCTCGATCCGTCCTTCCGGCAGAGGCCGGCTGAGGCGGAGGATGAGCCGCTCCCTGACGAAACGGAGGGAGTGGTAGCGCGAATAGAATCGGCATATTTCGCGGACAGCCTCCTCGATGTCGTCCGTGACTTGGAACAGGCACAGGTCTTCGCGGCTCACCTTGCCGGTGTCGACCAGATGCGTCCGGAGGTATTCCATCCAGTCCCGCCAATAGCTTCCTCCCGGCGCGTCGATGAAGACGATGGGCAGGGGTTCGCTTTTCCCGGTTTGTATCAGCGTCAGGATCTCGAACCCCTCGTCCTGCGTGCCCACACCGCCGGGAAACAAGGCCACGGCGTCGGCCTCTTTCACGAAGAGGAGCTTTCTGGTGAAGAAGTATCGCATGTGGACGAGCTTGCCGTCTCCTTCCATCACCCGGTTGGCGTTTTGCTCGAACGGGAGAAGGATGTTGATGCCGAATCCCATGTCCTTCCCCGCGCCCTCGTTGGCCGCTTCCATGATGCCTGGTCCGGCCCCGGTGATGACCATGAAACCCTCTTCGGTCATCTGACGGGCGAATCTCCGGGCCTGCTCGTATTCGGGGGAATCGGCCGGCGTTCTGGACGATCCGAAGACGCTGACTTTCCGGGTGAGCCGGTAGGGCGAGAAGACCTTGAAGGCGTAGCGAAGCTCTTTGAGGGCCGCGTTCAGGATTTTGAGGTCCCCGCGGTCGGTTCCGTCGCGGGCCATCTTCAGGGCCGTCATCATGATTTCACGGATGAGGTCGGAGTCCGGAGAGCCACCGGACTCTTGGATGAGGCGGTCGACGACTTCTTCGACAGTTTCCGGGTTCAGGGCGTCGGGGGGTTGGCTCATGGAGCGGGAGTTTCTTTTGTCCGGGGTTCCGCGGAACGGGATGCGCTGAATCGCGGAAGGGGGGAGGGGGAGGCGGTCAGCGCCGATTGTCCTCCGCGGAAGCATCGGGCGGAGCGATCTCGGCCGGCTCGACGGAGACGATCTCGAACTCCTTGCGTCCGCCCGGAAGCTGAACCGTCACCTCATCGCCCTCTTCCTTTCCCATGAGACCCTTGGCCAATGGGGATTTGTATGAGATCACGCCGCCCGAGGGGTTGGAGTCATCCTCGCCCAGGATGGTCCACTTGATCTCTTCTTGCTGTCCGTGATCGTAAAGGGTGACGGCGGTGCCGATGCTCACGCGGCTCGCGTCGATATTCAGGTCGTCGATGATCTCCACCTGGCTCAGTTTTTCTCTCAGCCGCTGGACTTCCAATGTCAGGATCTGTTGTTTTTCGCGCGCGGCGTCCAATTCCGCATTTTCGGAGAAATCCCCAAAGCTCGCCGCGCGCTTGATCTCGTCGGCCATGTCGACTCGAACCTGTTTTTCCACGTGGGCCAGCCGATCGCGGAGCTCTATCCAGCTTTTTCGTGTGACGTATAGCATCAGGGTTGACCTTTTTCCAGATCGCGGATGGGATCCGAACGCCAGGCCCGGGGGGCCGGTTTGTCCTTTCACGAAAAACCATATATAGGGAGACGCTTCAGAAAGAACCAAATGTTTTCCTGGACCGGACGCGATGAAATCGTTTGATGAACGGCGCGTTTCGATTGACCCTTAGCCCGCATTTCTCACCAACCATTCGCCGTAAGAGGTTGCGAGGGGTGGATGTCGCTATAGCGAGTTCACGCATTCACGAAAGCAGTGTCGCGCGGAGGCGCCGGTTCAGGTTTCTATCCCTTTCATCCGCTCTTCCATGAGGTGGACGACGTGCAGGTCGCCCTGGGCGCGCGCGGCTTCAATGCCTCCCTGGTAGACCTCCCGGGCGTCCGCCGTATCGCCCAACGTTTCCAGGCAAAGGCCCAGAAGGTGATAGCACACCGAGTAGTCGGGCTTGACGCGGAGCGCTTCCCGAAGATGAGGGACGGCTTCGGAGTGACGGTCCGCGTCCATCAGCTCCTGGGCCAGACCGTATCGGACGACGGGGTCGTCCGGGTCCATGGCCAGCACTTCTTCGAACTGTTTGATGCGATCATCATTCATCGGTTTTCGCGCCTTCCGTATGAGCTGCCGTTGCCACGAGGTTACAGTGTAGCGTGGGGAGGGTCGCAAACCTAAGCTTCAGCCCCCGCCTGTGTGTTCGTTCTCCAATCCCGCGATTTGGCGGGGGCTAAGGGTCAACCGACCCGCGCCCCCGCGCTACTTGCTTCGGGGCGTGAGTCGGTTGACTCCTGTACCCACCCCTCCCAATCAACGTCTTGTCCGTGGGGCATTCCCGCAAGCGGAAAATCTCGGGTCATGGATCGCCCGCCGGTCTCGCGACGAGACTCAGCCGGCAGGGGAACGACCGGCTCAGGCGCCAGGTCGCGAAACCCGCTTCCCGGGCCATCGCGTCCAGTTCGTTCGGGACAAAGGCCCGCAGGACCGAAAGCGGGGCGTCGAATCTTGTCATCCGGTTCCGAGTCGTAATGCGTGTGAGGAGGAAGGCGGCCGCGTAAGGGGCCCGCGCACGGTGGAGGTCGTTGATGATCACGGCCCGACGCGCGCAATGGCGGAATTCCCGCAGCAGCGCCACCGCCGCGTCCCGTTCGAAGTGGTGAAGAACCAGAGAAGCCAGGATGTAATCCACCCCGGCGGGGCGGACGGGCAGCGCGCGGGCGTCCGCCCGGGCGAAACCCAGCGTGATCGGCCGGGGTCCGGTCTCCGTCGCGAATCGCAGAATGTCGGAACGAAGGTCGATGGCCCAAATGCGGGCGGTCCGGCCGTTCGCTTCGGCCCATTTCGCGACCGCGCGGGGAATGTCTCCCGCCCCGGTCCCGACGTCCAGGACCGAGAAGGGGGTTCCGGGATTCGGAAAATCAGCCCGGGTCGCCCTCGCCAGCGCGCGGATAAGGGTCGAGGTTCCCCCGAGAAACCGGTTGACGCGCGAGATGTCCCGGAGGTTGCCGGAGAGCTGCTCCAGCGGCGGACTCTCCGCGTCGAGGAGCTCGGGACGAGCGCTTCGGGGGAGGGGATGAAGGAACATCAACCGGGGGCTTCCCTCCTCAAGGCGAGATCCGGGATCCCCATTGAAACCCTGATGGAGCGGGATGGATTTCCGGACCCGCGGGTCGGAGGCGGGTTGATGTCCAGGAAGTTGAGGACGATCCAACGGCCCTTCTCTCCCTTGGCCCCCTTGCCGACGGTGACCAGGGTTTGTACGCGCAACGTGACCGGGGGATTGGAAATGGATAAGCCGAAACGGAAAACCTTGCGGCCGTTCTCGCGGTCCCTGACCTCGAGGATTTCGAACTCGACGTTTCGCCGGTTGGTAAGTCCGGGTGAGACGCCCTGAACGGAATCGATGTCTCGGGGGGATTTCCGCAATCGGGCCTGGCGCGCGATCTTCTCCCCGGCCAATCCGGCCGCCAGACGGCCCGCCGCCGTCAGGTCCGCGCGGACGTAATAGGCCTCCACAAAAGCGCGGGCCGCCTTCTCGGGCTCCGGAACCTCTCCGCCGCAGGACGGGAGAAGCGCCGCCGCCAGGGCGGTGAGCAGGAATCGGAGAATCGGTGAATCCCGATGGCGGATGGTGTTCGCTCCCCCCCCCCCCCAGGTCCG
>CAYRGS010000070.1:0-19409 GCA_964423875.1 uncultured bacterium | reverse complement strand
GAAGATCAAATCATGGAATATTTCCGGGTGTCTTCGAAGCAGGTGCGGGAGACCCGAAACGGGAAGTCCTATCTGGACCTTCGCCTCGCCGACAAAACCGGTGAGATCCCCGCCAAGATGTGGGAAGACCCCGAGGGGCGGTGGGACGACTTTGTGCGCGGCGATCTCGTCAAGGTGCAGGGGCGCGTCGAGGAGTACGACAACAAGCCCCAGATGGTCGTTCAGCGGATTCGGACCGTGACGCCCGAAGAGGAGGGGTCCGAATTCGATCCGTCCAGGTTCGTCGAGTCCACCGAATACGACATCGACGCCATGTGGGAGGAGATGCTCGCCCTGGCGGGAAGCATCGAGCCTCCGCTGGATTCCCTGGTTCTGGCCGTTCTGGAGGACCACCGGGAGGCGTTCCGGCAGGGTCCGGCGGCCGCGCACCTCCATCATCCCTACCTGGGGGGGCTTCTCGAACACACCCTCAGCGTCGTCCGGACGTGCGAATACCTCTCGGGCAAGTACCCCGTCCGGCGCGACATTCTGCTGGCCGGCGCCATCCTGCACGACATCGGAAAGGTGGAAGAGATCCGCCCCTATCCCGATCAGGAGTACACGACGCCGGGCAAGCTCATCGGCCACATCGTCCAGGGCTGGGGGATCGTCCGGAGCAAGGCCCTTGAGCTGGGGACGGTGGATGGGGAGACGTTGACGCTGGTGGGACACCTCATCCTCAGCCATCAGGGCCGGCCCGAGTGGAGCTCCCCCCGCGTTCCCCAGACGCTCGAGGCCCTGGTTCTCCATTACGCCGATGACCTGGACGCCAAGGTCCAGATTTTCTGCCGCTCGGTGGACCGGGACAAAGAGGAGGGGGAGTTCACGGCCTGGAACCGGTCCATGGCCCGGGATTTCTATAAGCCTACGTACGAGACCCTTCGCGAGGAGCCTCGCGAGGCTTCGCCCACGCCGCCCGGGCCGGCAGAGTCGGCAGAGCCCGATCCGTCTTGATCCCCTCCGGTCGAACGGCGAGTCCGACGGACGCGAACCCGCCTTTCTCACAAAGCTGATGGTTTCGTGTTTGGCTTATCGAAGGGATGGCGCGGCTTTGTCTCGTTGAAGGAGGCGAATACACGCAACGGTAGGTTTTTCGGGCGGGGACGGGGGAAAACCCCTACGGGTAAACAGGGTTTTTTTGTCGTAGGGGCCGGACGGTGCCACCGCCTCGGTGGTCCCCGTCCCGGCCCACTCCCATGGGGAACAGAATGTTGGAATTTGGTCAGCACCCGTCCGTTGGTAAATTATTGAAAGCTAACCGGTTCAATCGACCTACCCCGTTCGGGCGTTTAAGTTGGTGAGAAACCCAGGCTAGGCCCGGATTTCTCAAAAAGCTGATGGTTTCCCGCATCGCTTGCCGAAGGGATGATCATCGGGGACGTTGTGACGTTCAGAGCGGGGGCTCCGCCCAATGGTCGTTTTGCCGGGCGGGCGCGGCGCCCCGCTCCTGCGGTCTTTGTTTTCGATGGTGAGAATTTCGCCGAACAAAAAAACCTCCCCTCCCGGGTCGGAGGGCCCGGAAGAGGAGGTTTCGCGCGAAGAAAGAGATTTCCGCCGATTCAGGATTCGGCCATGCGCACCTTTTCGGCTTCCGCCTCGAGAAGGGTCCAATCTCCCGAGCGGATCGTCAGCTTTGTACTGCGCGCCCGGTTGGCGATAATCACCGGGTCCAGAATCTCGCCGCAACATAAACAGTGCCAGCCGTAAAACGTGCCGACCAAGTCCGTCCCGAAGCCGTAATGCTTGAAGTAGGTCATGAAACCCGTGCATTTTGGACATTTCATCAATGATGTCCCCCCTTCCGGGCCATGAGCCGAAGTTGGCTCAGGCGGCGGGAAAAAGGTTTCACACTCCTTGAAGCGGGAAGGCGGCGCGGATTCAGGTCACATCTAGGACCCCATCCAATTCGGGTGTCTTGATCGGAACGCCTGATGAGTGTCTCGTTCTCCTATCCCACTTCAAGGGTTCTGGCGATGGCCGTCACCCCAATCCACCGGTCGATGATGTCTGGTTGTTGAAGCCGGATCTTATCCGGAAAATTCCCCGACGACGCGCTCCTCGGAAGCCTGGCTGACCAGTCGGGCCAGCTCGCTCACCGTCCGTCCGGACAGGGCGTTGTCGATGGCCTCCTGGATGTCCCGCCAGATGGGGATCTGGTAACAGCAATCGGCCCTTCCACAGGCGCCCTCGAAAGGGATGCACTCGTGGACCACGATCGGGCCGTCCACCGCTTCAATCACCTCTTTCAAGGTGATCTCATCGGGATCGCTCCCCAGACAGTAACCGCCCTCGGGGCCGTAAGAAACCTTGACGAAACCGCGGTGGACCAATGGGCGAAGGAGCGTTTCGAGAAAATTTCCCGGTACGTGCTCTCTCTCCGCGATCTCCGCCAGGGGCGCAACCTTGCCGATGGAGAGCGTCGCCAGGTATCCGATCGCCCTCAGGGCGAAATCCGCCTTTCGGCTGATCTGCATCTGCATGAACGGTTCCCTTATCAGCCATGTCTAATGGAGACTAATTTTGTCGCATTTAAGGTAAGTCGTCTTTTTCACCCTGTCAAGCCGAATTGAAAAATTGTCCGGGAATGAAAAATCGGCCGGGGTGGGGCCGGATCGCGTTCAACCTTGCGGTGCGGGGAGTAGATCGGAGGCCTTGTACAAGGCCGATTGGAGGGAGGAGAGGGCTAGGGCCTTCTCGGAGGCCACGCCCTTGTGCTGGATGAGGACTTTCAACGCGCCTCCCAGCCCGCCGGGGAGGAGAAGGTTCTTGATGGACAGATTCCGGTGAAGGGCCCGGATGGCTTCCTCACCCTCTCCCGGTGGAACGCTCCGGACCTCTTCGGCGACGCCCAGTCCGACCAGGGCGTGGTGTTGGTCCGTGAAGCCGGCGGGCTCCAACCCCTCCTCCCGGCCGGCCATCGCCAGCGCCGTGAAATCCACGTGCGCCGTCAAGTCCTGCTCTCCCACGTGGATGTACGGGTCCGCATGCGCCCGGTGGCGGTGGTAGCACATCAACGTTCCTCCGTCCGAGAGACGGTGAGGCGCGTAGAGCTCCGAAGCGGGGAGTCCGTAATCCAGCGTCAGGACGAAGCCCCGCAGTAGCTTTTGGCCGATTGTCCTCATCCAATCCGTGGCTTTCAGGTTGATTTCGGTCCTCGCCTTCTCGTCCTCGCTGGCGGGGGCGAGACCGAGGGTCTCGAAGTGGGTGGCTAGGGTCGGCGTGGAGGGATCGCCCAACTCCTCGTAGAATCCCCCCCCCCCCCCGGCGGCGGGGAGGGAGACCTCAGACACCCCCGCCCTCCGGGGGCGGGCCCGATGAACGGGAAGGGCGTCGAAAACCTCGTTGGAAAAGACCACGCCCGTTATGCCGGAGGGAACTTCCTCAATGGAGTCCACCCAAGCGAGGCGGTCGCGCCAAGCGTCGCCCGCGGAATCCAGCCCCTCCTCCAGGTCCTGGAGCCGCCCGGGGCTTCTTTCGACGGCCACGTAATCCGTGCGGGAGAGGCAGTCGGGCGCGTCCCGTTCCAGGGCGCGGCAGACGTCCCGGCAGAGCAGGCCCCGGCCCGCTCCCAGCTCGACGATCCTAAACCGGGGCGGCTCGTCCAGAGCCCGCCACATTTCCGCGAGCTGGCGGGCCAGACACCTGCCGAAGATCTCGCTGACGTCCGGACTAGTGTAGTAATCCCGTTTTCGGACCTCGGGCGGCAGCCTCTTCATGTAGTAGCCCCCCTCCGGTTCGTAGAGGGCCCGTTCCATGAAGCGCGCGAAGGGGATCCGCCCCTCCCCGATTTCTCGGGCGATTCTCAGCGCAAGGGGAGTGGGGGCGAGGTCCATGGAGGCGTCGGGAAGGTTCTCGTTGAAAGGCGCGGGGGCCTACTTTTTCCAGAACATCAGCCGGTCGAGCCAGGTCTTCTTCTGGACGGTCTCCGCCGCTAGCAGGGGCGTGGAGGCCAGGACCTGGTCCCGGACGACCACTTCAATCTTCCCCACCTCCTGCCCCTTCTTGACCGGGGCCGAGATGGGGTTCCTCTTCAGGGTGATTCGAGTCTTGACTTTGGGGAGGTGGATTCGCTTGACAAGAACCGAGATGGGCTTGGCCGCGACAACGGTTGTGGTTTTTTTCTTCCCCTGAACCACGGCGACGGGTTTACCGATCGCCCTCCCGTAGGTGAAGAAGGAGACCTTCTTGTAAACGCGGAATCCCCGCGTCAAGAGTTTTCTGCTTTCACGCAGCCGGCCTTTCTGCGTGGGGGCCCCCAGGACCACCGAGATCAGTCGGAATCCGTTGCGCTTTGCGGTCGCACAAAGGTTGAACCTCGCCTTTTCGTAATAGCCCGTTTTGATTCCGTCCATTCCGGGGAAGCGGCGCAGGAGCTTGTTCGTGTTGTAGAGCTTGAATTTTCCGTTGCGGAAGGTGTCCTCCACCGTGGCCCCCCACTTGAGGAGGAGTGGGTGGCGGACGATTTCCCGGGCGATGATCGAGATGTCCCGGGCCGAGGTGTAGTCCTGGGGCTGGCCAGGGGCCGGCGGAAGGCCGTGGACGTTGGTGTACACCGTCCGGGTCAGTCCAAGCTCCCGGGCGCGTTCGTTCATCAACTGGACCATCGCCTCGGAGGCGCCGGCGATGTGCTCGGCGATGGCGTAGGCGGCGTCGTTGGCCGAGGCGATGACGACCGCCTTGAGCAGCTCGCCCAGCGTGAAGACCTCCCCCTCCTTCAGGTAGACCTGCGATCCCCCGATGCGGCTGGCGGCCCGCGAGATGTGCACCTTCTGGTCAAGCGAGAAGGCGCCCTCTTTGACTGATTCCACCACGATGAGCATGAGTATCATCTTGACGAGGGAGGCGGGTATGAGCTTTTTGTCCGCTTGATTCTCGAAGAGGACCTGGGCCGTCTCGGCCTCGATGAGGAGGGCGGCCCGGTAGCGCGGCGGCTTGTCCGCTTTGGGCTTGGCCCGCTTCGCGGCGGAGACTGTGAACGCGGAAAGGCAGAACGCAAGGGCAAGGAACGCGGCGATGGACCGGATGTATGGGGAGTGTCTGAATCGCATAGAGAATCTCTCGGATTGGGACCGCCCGGCGGGAGAGGCCTGCCCGTGCACCTCGCCCCGAATCTAGGCCGGTCGGGGACGGGTGTCAAGATGCGGGAGGTTACTCAAGGTCTTGAAAATGGAGATTGCCGGGTTTGCGGACGCCATGAAAGCGCCGAGCGGACTTCCGTGAGCGCCCGTGTTCCAACGCGGAGTCCGGCGAATCCCATGATGGAAGCAGGGAGCCATGGACCGCTCCTTGACACCCCGGGCGGCGCGGGAAAAAATGGAACGTTTGGGCCTGGATTTTCAATGCCCGATCAGGTGAATTTCGTTTCCTGGTCTCGAAATGTTCGGTGCGGAGGGCTGCATGCTCGACACCATCTCCATCCGGGGCGCGCGCGAGCACAACCTCAAGGGGATCGACCTTGACCTCCCCCGGGGGGAGTTTATCGTGATCACCGGCCTCAGCGGGTCGGGGAAATCCTCCCTCGCCTTCGATACGCTTTACGCCGAGGGCCACCGCAGGTACGTCGAGTCCCTTTCCACCTACGCCCGCCAGTTCCTCGAGCGGGTGGACAAGCCCGACGTGGACTACATCGAGGGCGTCTCCCCGGCCATCGCCATCGAGCAGCGCAACCCCGTCAAGCACTCCCGCTCCACCGTCGGAACGGCGACGGAGGTCTACGATTATCTTCGCCTCCTTTTTTCCAAGGTCGGCGAGACCGTGTGCCCCGCCTGCGCGGCGGCGGTCCGTCCCGATACGGTCGAGGGCGCGGTGGACCGGCTGCTGTCCGACCGCGCGGGCGACCGTACTTATGTGACCTTCCCGGTCGAGACGGCCCCGGCGGACCCGCCCAAGAGGGGAAGGGGGGGGAAGGGAAAGAGCGGCCCGGGAAAAGACGGCCGGAAGGAGCGCCTGTCGAACCTCCTCGATAATCTCCTCGCCCGAGGCTTCCTGCGGGTCTGGATCGGCGAGGAGTTGTTCAACCTGTCCGAGGAGCAGGAAATGGCCGAAGCGGCGAGTACGGAGTCGGACGACATTCAGGCCATCGTGGACCGGCTGCGGCTCGGGAAAGATGTCCGCTCCCGCTTGGACGATTCACTCGAGATCGCCTTCCAGGAAGGAGGCGGCAAGGCCGAGGCCCGGATCCCCGATGGCCCGCGTTTTCCCTTTTCCCGAGGGTTTGTCTGCTCCTCGTGCGGGAGGGGGTTCGAGCTGCCGACGCCGCTGTTCTTCTCCTTCAACAATCCCCAAGGGGCCTGTCCGGAATGCGGCGGCTTCGGCAACAAGCTGGACCTGGACCTGGACCTCGCCATCCCGGACCGGACGAAGACCCTCGCCGGGGGGGCCGTGGATCCTTGGACCCGCCCCCGGCACCGAAGCCATTTTCAGAAAGAGCTTCGGAAGCTGTCCCGCACAGAGGGCGTGGACCTGGATGTCCCGTTCCAATCTCTCCCCAAAAAACATCAGCGGATGGTCATCGAAGGGACGAAGGGGTTCCGGGGCGTCCGGCCCTTTTTCGAGCGGCTCAACCGGAAGAAGTACAAGATCTGGGTGCGGATGTTCCTGCGGCGGTACCTGGGGACGTTTCCATGCCCTCGGTGTCGGGGGGCGCGCCTGCGCGAGGACGCCCTATACGTGCAAATCGATGGCCGGAACATCTCCGAGGTCTCGGCACTATCGGTCCGCGAGCTGAGGGGCTTCCTGGACGCGATCGACTTTTCCCCCGGACAGGCCGACGTGGCTGAGGACATCCTGGCTCAGCTTCGGTCGCGGCTGGACTTTCTCGCGTACGTAGGCGTGGACTACCTCACCCTCGACCGCTTGACCCGGACGCTGTCGGGCGGAGAGGCCCAACGGATCAACCTGGCCAACCAACTGGGGGCGCAGCTCGCTGGGACCCTCTATATCCTCGATGAGCCTACGGTCGGACTGCACCCGAGCGACAACGCGAAGCTCCTGCACATCCTCAAGGGGCTGACCATCGCGGGGAACACCGTGGTGATCGTCGAACACGACCGGGACGTCATCAGGGAGGCGGATTACCTGGTGGACCTCGGTCCCGGGGCCGGGGAGCGGGGCGGGGAGGTGGTGTTCGCCGGGCCCGCGGGGGACATCCTGTCGTGCGGGGACTCGGTCACGGCGTCTTACCTCCGGGGAGAGCGGGAGATCCCCCTGCCCGAGCGAAGGCGGCCGGTGGGCGACCCTCCGGCCGTGAAGGCCAGGCGCGGGAAATCCGCCCAGTCCGGAGGGATCCCGCCCGCCCGCGCGGCCGAGCCTGGGACGGCCTTCCTCTCCCTGATCGGGGCCTGTGAGAACAATCTGAAGGACGTTGATTTCCACCTCCCCCTCGGGACGTTCACGTGCGTGACAGGGGTCTCCGGATCGGGCAAGAGCACCCTGGTGCACGATACGCTTTATCAGGCCCTCCACCGGGTCTTCCACGGCGGATCGACGCCGATGGGCCGGTTCCGGGAGGTCCGGGGGGTGGAGGCGCTCGGAGGGATCGTCCTGTTGGATCAGGCTCCCATCGGCCGCACCCCGAGGTCGAACCCGGTGACCTACATCAAGGCCTACGACGCCATCCGGCGGCTCTTTGCCGAGACCCCCGGTGCGCGCCTCCTGCGCTACAGCCCCGGGCATTTCTCCTTCAACGTTGCCGGCGGGCGGTGCGAGCGGTGCAAGGGAGACGGCCAAGAGAAGATCGAGATGCACTTCATGGCCGACCTGTTCGTGCGCTGCCCGGAGTGCGAGGGGAAGCGGTTCCGGCCCTCGACGCTGGAGGTGAAGCGCCGGGGCAAGAACATCCACGACGTTCTCTCGCTGACGGTGGACGGCGCCCTGCGGTTCTTCGCCGGCGAGCCGTCCTTGGTGCGGCGGCTGGAGGCCCTCTCCCGCGTGGGGTTGGGATACATCCGTCTGGGACAGCCGGCGACGACCCTCTCGGGCGGAGAGGCGCAGCGGCTGAAGATCGCCGCCCAGCTCTCCGGGAAAGACCCGTCGCGCATGCTCTACATCCTCGACGAGCCGACAACGGGCCTTCATTTTCAGGACGTGGAGGTCCTGTTGCGCGCCCTTCACCGGCTGGTGGCCCTGGGCAACACGGTCCTCGTCATCGAGCACAACCTGGATGTGGTCAAGACGGCCGATCACATCGTGGACCTGGGCCCCGGCGGGGGCGACGCGGGGGGGCGGATCGTCGCGCGGGGGACGCCCAAAGAGATCGCCGATTGTCCCGAGTCCCTCACGGGCCGATACCTTCGCCCGCTGCTCGAAGTCCGGCCGTGCGATGAGGCCGTGATGGGGTCAGGGGTTTAGTTTTTGTTTTTGATTTCCATGTTTTTCCGGTTGCATCCAATCAGATTCATCCGGCCTCATATCCCCCTCCCGAGCACACGAGAAAGTCACCAACGGAAGCGATTTATCCGTGACACCCTTGTTCCGAATCTCTTCCTGGAAGAAGATGTAGACGGCCTCGTTCTCCCGTTCATTTAAATTATATTTTTGACTCTTCCCCCGACGATGGCGATGCGCAAACCTCTCTTGTATTTCGCTTCCGCTCTCATCCTCCTGCCCGCCCTGTGGGCGTTCGCCTTGCGCCCCGCCGTCAGCCTCCTGGCCGCCATTGATATCTTGTCCGATCAAGGGGGGCCGCTTGCCCGGATCTACCGGGAGGTGGAGAGGGCGGGCGTTCGGATTTCCGTCGAGGGAAAGACGCTCGAAGCGGACTTCTACCGCCGGTCCGGGCCGGGCGGTTCCATCAAGCGCCCCGGCCTGTTGCTCATTCACGGCCTCGCCGAGGCGGGGAAGGACGATCCACAGCTCGTCCGCTTCGCAACAACGATGGCCCGGGCGGGGTTCGCCGTTCTGGTTCCGGATTTCGCCGGCCTGAAGTCGTTCCGCGTCCGGCGGGGCTCGGTGGACGAGGCGGCCGCCGCGTTCGATCATCTGGTGGCGAAGGCCCCGGGCGTCCGTCCCGGGAAAAGCGGCATCCTGGGGATCAGCTTCGGCGGCGGGATTGGCTTGCTGGCGGCGGCGGACGCCGGTATCCGCGAGAGGGTCGCGTACATCGTCTCCTTCGGCGGGTACTACGACCTGTCCAACGTGATCCGGTACTACACCACCGGGCGTTACGCCTACGGCCCCGAGCGCGGCATTGGCAACCCGGTCCCCTGGGCCAAGTGGTATCTCATCCTGAAAAACCTGGATTTCCTGGAGGATCCCGCCGACCGGACGGTGTTCGACGCCCTGGCCCGTAGGAAGCTGCGCGACGAGTCGGCCGACGTTTCCGGATGGGCGGAGAGACTCTCCCCCCGGGGCCGGGCGCTCTATGCCGTCTTGGCGGAGGAGGATTTCTCCCGCTTCCCACCGCTCTATAAAGAGGTGTCGCCCCGCGTGCGGGATTTGCTGAGGGCGCTCTCGCTTCCGGAAAGAATCCGCGACGTGAAGGCGGAGGTGATCCTCTCCCACGGCGTCCCCGATCCCCTCATCCCCCACACGGAGACGCTCCGCCTGGCCGACGCGCTGAAGGGGAGGGGGGGGGCGGGGGGGCGAAAGTGAGCGTGACGCTCCTGAGGCTCTTCCGCCACGTGGACCCCGCCCCGCCCTCCGGGACGGCATCCCTCGGGCTGTTCGGACAGGCGAAAGAGGGCTGGAAGTTCTTCCGTCTGGTGGACCGCATCCGCGCAAAGGCGGGGCTTTAGGTAGAGGCAAAACCTTGGGGGACATTTTGAAAACTTCACCCGGTGGGGTGTGTCCCCCCAATTCCCCCCTCGAAAACTTTCGTTTCGCGACAAGGGGCGGCTCCCAAAGGAAGCCGCCCCTTGTCGCAAGTGCTTCCTTTATTCATGTGTCATTCCGAGCGCAGCGAGGAATCGCGCCTTGCTCCCCCGTGGCGCATCCAGCCCTCGATCGGCCTTCAGACCACGGGGGACTTGCCCTGAGCCGATGCGGGAGTACACGGTTCCAATCATGGTGGACACATAAAAGAGGGCGTGCGACTGGCAGCTTGCCTGCCAGTGCCTCCGCTCAACCCGGATTTCTCACCAACGCACCGACTGAGTCGTAATTGGCCGAGGAATCACCCCCGGTAGTTTGTTTCCGCTGACGCCGACGGATACTCCAATCGGTCGGTTCTTCGGGCGGGTATGGAGACGTACACGGCGTTTTCCGGCGTAGGGGCCGGTCCCCGTACCCGCCCGTCCCACGCCCGCGCACAGAACGGGGTGTTTCAGCCAGACAACTCGCTTGCATCGGGAAATGTATTGAAAGGCAACCAGTTCACCGGCCCATCCGCATGAGGCGGCGAAAGACAAAAAAAGACCGCGCCATGACGGCGCGGCCCCTGGGGCTCAATCCGGTAAAAGACGGGAAGAAAACACCCGGTCCTACGGAATCTCGCTGGCGTCGCTGATGGGCGGGACGATTCTCCCCTCGATGACGCCGAAATTCCTGGCGAACCTCAGGTTCGATTTCGGCGGCGGGAACTTCTTGGGCGCGAGGATATCCAGCGTGATATCGAACGATCCCTCCCGGCTGATCCGGCCGTCCACGTCTCGCGCCCAAATCTTGATATAGACGAACAGGTCTTGCGTGTTCGAGAGTGTCCCGCTGCTAATCGCGTCGAACGTGCTCAACGTGAAGTGGCCGGAGACCTCCTTTTCCTCGCCCGGCTTGATCCGGTAGGCGCCGAACGAGATCTCCCCGTAGGGCGGGCTCTCGAAACTCCAGACGATCTCCTTGAGATTGGCTTCGCCCGCTTTGACCGAAACGTAGACCGGCAGGTCGTTGGGCGGGACGATCCGCTTCGGCGCGTACAGCAGGACGAGCTTCGGGTTGTCCGGCGAGATTTTTCGACCCTCCCGGATCGTGGTTTGCGCCATCGCGCCCGTTGCGGCCAGGGTTGCCCAGAGAAAGAGAAACCCCAGCGCAAACGGCCAAGCTTTCCGAGTCGCCATCTTTCCATCTCCCGGTGGTTCAGCATCCTTCCAGCGCGACGTTCGGCCCGTGCGGGAGGTCCCACCCCGAGGGGCCGAAGCCCACATCATAATATATTCGGATCAACGGATCCCGGCGACGCATATTCCCAGACGAATCCCGCTCAACCGCTCACGCCGCGGAGCTCCCGCAACTTCTCCGCCGGATCGCCCGCGCGCATCAGGGCCTCGCCGACCAGGAAGCAGTGGAAACCGCCCCGCTGAAGCCGCTCGATGTCGGCGCGGGATTGAATCCCGCTCTCAGCCACCTTCACACACCCGCCGGGGATCCCCGCCGCCAGCGTAAGCGACGTCCCGGTGTCCGTATGAAAGTCGGCCAGGTTCCGGTTGTTCACGCCGAGCAGGTCGGCCCCGCAGGCCGCGGCCCGTTCGACTTCCTCCGCCGTGTGCGCCTCGACGAGCGCCGCCATCCCGAGGTCCCGGGCGAGGGCCTGAAGGTCGCAGATCTCCTCGTCCCGAAGGCATCGGGCGATGAGGAGAACGGCATCCGCGCCCGCGGCCCGGGCTTGATAGACCTGGTAGGGGGTCACCGTGAAGTCCTTGCGGAGGACGGGGATCGAAACCGACTCCCGCACTGCGGACAGGTGGTCGAGGCGCCCTTGGAAGTACCGGGGCTCGGTCAGGACGGAGAGGGCGGCCGCGCCGCCGCTTTCGTACCGGCGGGTCAGGCCGACGGGGTCGTAGGATTTCGCGATTAGGCCGGCTGAAGGCGACGCCCGCTTGGCCTCGGCGATGATCCGGACCTCTCCCGGGCCGCCCGCTAGGGCCCCTTTGAAATCGCGCGACGCAGGGGCGGCCTCGGCCCGACGGCGGACCTCCGCCTCCGGAACGCGCCGGACCTCGTCTTCCAGCGCCGCCCAGACGGATTCGACGATTTCCTCGAGGACGGTCCGCCGGGCGGAGGATTCGCGGGACTCAGCCATCGGATTTCGCGGATGGGTCCGGGCGGCGGGTGAACTCCTTGACGGCCTCCAGCTTGGCCAGGGCGGCGCCGGAATCGATGGATTCGGCGGCCGGGGCGACGGCGTCTTTCATCTTGTCGGTGATCCCGCCGACGTAAATCGCCGCGGCCGCGTTGAGGAGAACGATGTCCCGGGCGGGACCGGTCCGGCCGTTGAGGACCATCAGCGTTGTCCGGACGTTGTCTTCCAGGGTCGTCACCCGGCAGGCGTCGATGGGATGGGCGGCGAGACCCAGGTCCTCCGGGGAAAGGTCGAAGGTCCGGACTTTGCCTTCCCGGACCTCGGAGACCCGGGTTTTCCCGGCCAGTGTGATCTCGTCCAGCCCGTCCGAGCCGTGGACCACCAGGGCCCGGTAAACCCCCAGGTTGTTGAGGACGCTGGCCATCAATTCGGTCAAGGAGGCGTCGTAAACCCCGATGATCTGCCCCTGGGACCCCGCCGGGTTCGTCAAGGGACCCATGACGTTGAAGATGCTGCGCAGGCCGGTCTCCCGCCTGGGGCCGACGGCGTACTTCATCGAGGCGTGCAGGGCGGGAGCGAACAGGAACGCGAAGCCGACTTCGTCGAGACAGGCGCCGACGCGCTCGGGGGAGATCTCGATGTCGACCCCGAGCGCCCTCAGGACGTCCGCGCTTCCGCAATGGCTGGAGACGGCCCGGTTCCCGTGCTTGGCCATGGGCGCGCCCGCCCCGGCGGCCACCAGGGCGGCGGTGGTCGAGATGTTGAACGTATGCGCACCGTCGCCTCCCGTTCCGGCGGTGTCCACCACAAGGTCGTGCCTCGTCTCGATCTTCGTGGCCTTGGCGCGCATGGTGTGCGCGCTCCCGGTGATCTCCTCAACGGTCTCCCCCTTCATGCGGAGGGCCGTCATGTAGGCGGCGATCTGGGCCGGCGTACACAGCCCGCTCATGATCTCGTCCATGACCTTCCCGGCCTCATCCACCGAGAGGTGGTTTCCCGCAACGATTTTTGTCAGGGCTTCTTTGATCATGGGTCTCGACGCTTCATGAGCCTTCCGGGGAAGGCGTGTCCAACGGGAGGGCCTCAACCTTTTGAATTCTGAGGGGGAGGTAATAAAGCTTCGTCCTGAACTTGAATTCTTCCCCCGCCCTCAGGGATTCACCGCCGTAGTAGAAGCCCTTTTCATCGCTGTACGCGCACAGGCATTCCAGTTTCAGCCTGATTCTCCGCCTTTTGGATATCGGCCAATAGTAATCGCCTATTTTCGGAATCTCTTGCCGGGACTTGTGGGGCGGCCGGAAAACACGGCTGAGCTTCAACCAGAGGAATTGGCCCTCGGGATCATTCGGGGCGGGCAACGCCCGGTCTCCCCGCCGAGGCATGTCGGCCACGTTTTGTTCAATCAAATGCGTGTGCGCCCAAATCCGCAACCTCCTCCTCACGGGTAAATACTGGATGATGAAGGTGTCATCCAGCCGGAGGGATTCGCCCACGAGAACGTACTCCGGTGTCACGAACGTGTAGGACTTTCCGTGGATGAACGGTTGCTGTTTGTAGTAGAAGGTTTTTCCCTCCATCCGCCCGCGGATCTTCATCCTGACGCGAACCATCCTTTTCTCTCCCGGGACGGAGGCCAGGGCCTTCCTCCCGCCCATGTTCACGACGTTGAGTTGCGGGTCGTTTCCCAGAACCTCTAGGATCTCGGCCGTTGTGTCCGGATGCGCGGTGTCCCGATTTCCGGGACGGATCCGGGCGGCCAGGGTCGGGGCCAGATCCCGAAAGACGAACTGGACGTCCCGAATGACCGCGGGCGACCCCTTCGGTTCTTTCCGGGTTTTCGTCCCGGGCCCGGACGCGGCGGCCAAGCTTGTGTCTGGCGGGGTCATCGCGGGCGTCGAGAACCCATAGTACCCGACCAGCAGGGCGGCCGTGAGGATCGCCGAGAGGTCAAACAGGTTCACCCAGCCGCCGATTCTTCCTTTTTCGTCCACCCACTTCAATCGCTGATCGCTCCGCCGGGTTTTCGTGGCCCGGTCGGTCCGAATACCGCCGGAATTTCCGATTGAGGCTCCTTCACTACCACACCCCCCGCCGAATGGGCAAATTCTTAGTTTCGGGCGGGCGTCACCACACGCCCTCCCCCCGGCCGGCCGGGACCCCGTGATCCGGCCGATTTTTCTTTCCGGCGCCCAACTTTCCCTTGACAGCGCATCCCGGAGGCCTATCTTTCTCTGGATTTTCCCGCGCCGCTTGGTTGAGTATTGAGGTCCGGCTTCCGATGAAACCAATGTGGCGCGGGAATTTTTGTTTTCGTGGATTTTTTCGGGCCGCCGGCGGACATCCCGTCGCCGGCTGGAAAAGGAGATTCAAAGATGATTTGCACGACGATTCGGGAAGACGTGGAGTGTGCCTTGATGACGAAGGAGGGGTGCGGGTTTAACGGAGGACAGTGCCACACCATTGTCGAGCGGTGTGAAGGCTGCAAATACGTGGTGGATTTCCCGTCCGGGAAATATTGCCGGGTCTCTCCCGATCCCGGGGGCAAGTGGGCGTTCGGCGCCTGCAACCTCGCGAGCCATCTGGATCGAAAAAAGGTTATCGCGGACCGGAAAATCAATCCGCTCAAGGCTTCCAAACGAGCCCAAAGGGGATGAGCCCCCCCCGGGTTCTTCGCCCCGGAGGTCTCGGACCCTGAGGGTCCCCGGACCCGACGACTCGGACTCTGAGGGTCTCGGCGGTCCGCGGGCCTGATGGTCGGGAGTCGGGGCGTGATAGCCATTTACCCGGCCATTCGCAGAACGTTGCCGAGCAGGTTCTTCCCCTCTTCTGTCAAGATCGATTCCGGGTGGAACTGAACCCCCTCCACCATCCCGTCTTCGCTTCGAACGCCCATGACCTCGTCGCGGTCCGTCCGGGCGCTGACCCGCAGATCCGGCGGAAGGCTTTCCGGGTCCAGCAGGAGGGAGTGGTACCGGGTCGCGACGACCGGGTCTGAAAGACCGGCGAAGACCCCCCGGTTGTCATGAAGCACCTCCGACGTTTTTCCGTGCATGATCCGGTCGGCGCGGACGACCTTTGCGCCGAAGGCGACGCCCACGGCCTGGTGGCCGAGGCAGACCCCGAAGATGGGGATCTCCCCCCGGAGCTTCCGGACGAGCTCCACGCAGATCCCCGCATTCTCCGGTCTGCCGGGTCCCGGTGAGATCACAATGAGCTCCGGATTCAGCGCCCGGGCCTCCTCGACCGTCAAGGTGTCGTTCCTCCACACGTCCACTTTGCCCCCAAGCTCGGACAGATACTGAACCAGGTTGTACGTGAACGAATCGTAGTTGTCGATCATCAAGATCATGGATGGCTCCCGTCGACTTTCCCGGGCGTCACGATCCCCAGGACGGGTGCGTCCAGCCGGATGTACTTCCGCGCGGCGCGCAGGACATCCTCTGCGGTGAGCGCGGTGATCCGCTCCGGGAATCGCATGAACTCATCCCAGCCCAGGCCGTATCGCTCGTTGAAGGACATATCCGCCGCCTGCGCCCCGTTCCGCTGGAGATCGATCTCATACCCGCCGATGATGTACTTCTTGGCCCGCTCCAGCTCCTCGGAAGAGATCGGCGTGGACCGCAGCTCCTGAAGCTCCTGTCGGATGCCCTTGAGCGCCGTCTCCACCTTTTCCGGCGTGGTGGCGATGTACACGCCCAAGGCGCCCGGGTCCAATCCCTCGAAATGAAAGGACGAGACCGAGTAGGCCAGACTCTGTTTGTCCCGTAACTCCAGGAAGAGGCGGCCGCCTTGACTCGACAGGACGGCGTTCAGAATCTCCAAGGGGTGGCGGTCTGCGTCATCAAGGGTCGCGCCCAGGAAACCGAACGTGATGTGGGCCTGCTTCTTCTCCCGGTGGACCACCTTCCGCACCGAGGTCTCCGGCGGGCTTGCGGGCGTCGGAACCGGAAGCGAGAACTTTTCCCCGCCCGTCTGGCCAAACGCCTCTTTCATCCGGCGGACGACGGTTTCAGTCCGGATGTCTCCGACCACGGCCAGGACCAGGTTGTCGGGCGCGGTCACGCTCCGGTAGTAGGCCAGAAGGTCCTCGCGCCGGATCGACCGGACCGAGTCGGCCGTCCCGTTCACCGGCAGGGCGTACGGATGTTGCCCGTAGAGCGTGCGGAAAAACAGCTTGAAGGCGGATTGCGACAGGTTGTCCTCCTCGCGCTTGATCTCGGCCAGAATGTCGCGGCGTGATTTCTCGACCTCCTCGGGATCGAACGCCGGATGAAGCATCGCCTCGGTGAGCAGGTCGATCAGGGGGTCGAAGAATCGGGCCAGGGATTCCGCCGCGACGCCCAGACTGTTCCGCCCGGAAAAGCCGGAGATGCCGGCCGCCAGGGAATCCACCCGCGTCGCGAACTCGGCGGCGGTGTGGCGCTCGGTCCCCCGGGTCAGGAGGTCGGCGATGAAGTTGTTGATGCCGTTGCGCTTTTCGTCCTCGAAGCGGGTCCCTCCCAGGTAAACGGCCCGGACGGCCACGGTCGGAATCGACGGGTTCTCCTTGATCAGGAGGGTGACGCCGTTGGGGAGGATCTCCCGGTGAACCCCGGCGCCGGGGCGGCCTCCGGGGGGCGGGCCGGCCGGGGCGGAGACGGAATGCCCGTTGGGATCAAGGCCCGCGCTCGATGGGGTCCGCGCCTCCGCGGCGGGGTTCACCGCAGCCTCGGCCGCTGCGCGGATCCCGCCCTCGTCCGCGAATGCGGCTTGCGCCTCCGGCGTGAGGACCGCGATGGTCAGGTTTTCGTTTTTCAAATATTTCCGCGCCGCTTCCCGGATGGCCTCCGGCGTTAGGGCCCGGATGCGCTCTACGTAATCCTTCTCGAAATCCAGGTTCCCCGCCACGGTCTCGAAGTATCCCAGACCCTGCGCCTGGCCCTGGATGGTTTCCCGGCGGAAGATGAAGTCCGCCTCGATGTTGAGCTTGGCCTTCTCGAGCTCGGCGTCCGACGGGGGGTCGTCCTTCAGCGCGTAAAGCTCCCGCAGGATGGCTTGAAGGGCGGCGGTCAGCTTCTCCGGCTCCAGAACAGCGCCCGCCACCCACACGCCCGGGTCCTTCGGCGTGTACGCGGACGAGGAGACGGAATGGACGAGCCCGAGCTCATCCTTCACCCGGCGGTGAAGCCGGCTGCTCTCCCCCTGTCCGGCCACGAGCGACAGGACGTCTAGGGCGTAGACATCCTCGTGATTCAGCGCGGGGATGTGAAAGGCCGTGTCGAGGTGGGCTTCCTGGACGTTGTCCTCGAGGATGACGACACGCATTCCGGTCTGTTCGGGCTCGGGGGGCCGGGGCCGCTCCGGGACCGGCCGGGAGGCCCAATCCTCGAAGGCTTCACGGATGTGGGGCAGGGCCTGAGCGGCCTGAAAATCCCCCGCCACCACGAGGGCCATGTTTTCAGGGACGTACCACTTCCTGAAGAAATCGACGATGGCGGGCCGTCTGAAGGTGCGCAGAAGCCGGGTAGTCCCGATGACGGGCCGCCGGTAGGGATGGACCCGGTAGGTTTCTTGAAACAGCGCCTGAGACAGGCGGCGCGAGGGGATGTCCTCGCCCCGTTTCACCTCCTCGATGACCACCTCGAGCTCTTTCTTCAGTTCCTCCGGGTCGAAGGCCGAGTTCCGGACGACGTCGGCCACGATGTCGAGACCGGTGTCGAAAAACCGGCTGGCGAGGACGACGTGATACACCGTCTGATCGAAGGATGTGAACGCGTTGATGTCGCCGCCCGCGCCCTCCACTTCCTGGGCGATCTGACCGACCTGCCGCCGCTGGGTCCCTTTGAACACCATGTGCTCGAGAACGTGGGCGAGGCCGGATTCCGCGTCGGTTTCGTCCCCGCTTCCCACCTTGACCCAGACGTTGAAGGCCACCACGGGGGAAGCGTGGTTTTCCTGCAAGATCACCGTCAGGCCGTTTTGCAGTGTGTGGCGGCTCAGGCGAGGTCCGCCTTCGACGGCCCCCGGAGTGCGTCCGCCCGCAAGCGGGGCTCGCAAGGAGGTGAGATCCAAGGATGACATCCAGCCGATTCCTTTCATTGGTTTGCGCTATTTGAGGCCCCGCCGCCTGTATCCCTCCTTGCGCTTTTGCCTAGTGACTGTCAAGGGGGAGGGTTCCATGATTTCTATCAATTTGTCGCGGAGGCGCTGTATTCTTACATCCGGACATATCGGAGAGGATTTCCGGCCTTCCTCCCAGGCCTGAGCCGGGGGGGGGGATTGAGCCTCGGCCGGGATTCTCGCGGTTGCCGCTCAGCTTAGAGCCCGAGCTTATCGAGGACCTTCGGGTTGACCACATGAAGCGGGCGCTCGCCCCGCAGAAACCGCGCCGCCTCGGCCGGTGCGCCCTCGTGCAGACCCTCCAGGGCTTCTTCGGAATACCAGGCCGAATGCGGCGTGACGATGTTCCGGGGAAAGCGCAGCAGCGGGTGGTCCGGGGACAGGGGAGATGGGTCCTCCACCACGTCCAGGCCCGCCGCCGCGATCCATCCCTCCGCCAGGGCTTTCACCAGGGCCTCGTTGTCCACGATGGGGCCGCGCGCGCAGTTGATCAGGCAGGCCGTCGGTTTCATCCGCCGGAGCTGCGCTTCGCCGATCATGTGACGAGTGTCCGGAAGCAGGGGGGTGTGGACGGTCAGAAAATCCGACTCCTCGAGCAGCTTGTCGAGCGACGCTGCCTCCACCCCCTCCTTCTCGCCCGCCTCCGCTGGCACGTACGGGTCGTGATACAGGACCCGCATCTCGAACGCCCGCGCCCGCGCGGCCACCTTTCTGGCGATGCTCCCGAGACCCAGGACCCCGAGGGTTTTGCCGGCGATCCGGTGCATGGGTTTGGCCGCCTCCACGTCCCAGACGCCCCGGCGGACGTCCCGGTCATAGACGGTGATGTTCCGGGCCATGGCCAGAAGGAGCGCCAGGGTGTGCTCGGCCACCTCCTCGAGGCAGTACGTGGGATTGTTCGTAACGATGATGCCGTGATTGGTGGCGGCTTCCAGGTCGATGGTATCCACCCCGATTCCGTAGCGCGCGATCATCTTCAGCGAAGGCAGGGCCTCGAAGAGCGCCCGGTCCAGGGGGACGAAATAGGTGTTCAGCAACACCCGGGCGCCCCGGGCCGCCTCCACCAGCTCCTCGGTGCTCTTGCACTGGATGGCGATGAACTCGACGCCCAGAGAGCCGAAGAGCGCCTCTTCCGGCTCGAGGGAATCCCACACGTAGTCGGTCAGGACGACCTTGATCGGGTCCGAAGCCATCTTGTTCCGCCTCCGTGGAATGGGTGTGGCCGAAGCGGGCCTCGGCAACGGGTTCTGAAGTGGTTTTCGCAACGGGGTTCCGATCCTACGGAATCGGCCCCGTACGAGTCAACCGGAGTCTTGCGGGC
>CAYRGS010000069.1:0-19560 GCA_964423875.1 uncultured bacterium | reverse complement strand
TGAAAGGGTCGGGAATTGGAGGGACTTTCTTCTGGGTGGTGTATCCGAGGAAGAGATCGAGAGGATACGACGTCATGAGAGGACAGACAGATCCATGGGAAATGACGGTTTTGTTGGAAAGCTTGAAGAGGCATCGGGTCGTAGCCTGCAACGGGGGAAGCCAGGACGAAAAAGGGGGCACAAGCAGAAAACAAGTGTGGTGTCCCCCAGATTCCCAAGAATTTCCCATTTCGAATTCGGACAGACTTGCGGCTGACCATTCGTTGCCGTTTGATCCATTAGCGAGAATCGCCGGCTTGACCCTTTCATTCGTGAGAAGGGCGGGCGAATCCGTCCCGGTCTTGTCGCAACGATGAAATCCCTAACCCGAGCAGTACTCGAACCAAATCAGTTGTCTGGGCTCAGAGTGCCACCAAGAGTGGAGGTAGGGCGAGGCGCCGGCCGGCCGGTCGAGAATCCGGGCGGGCACCATGACCGGCAGAGGGTCGACATCAAACGGGTACGGCAGGCAGGCGATACGCCGCTCCCCGACCGGCTTCAGTGCAACCGTCACCCGGTCCTCCCAGCTTCGCCGAGGAACCTCGAGCAGGTCGAACGCATCCTCTCCCAGTCCCCTGGCTTCGCCCGTGTGCGGGAGGATCAGCGCCGAGCACAGCGATAGGGACAGCCCGTCCAGGTTCTGGAGCAGCCGGGCGTGCGGGTACAGGTGTTCCGGATCGACCCAGGCGGCAGTAGCCGGGTCCTCCCGGAGACGGGCGGTGAGCTCGTCCTGTATCTCCTGGATTTCCTCGAGGAAGGCGCTGGCGGCGTCGAGCTGGTCCCCATAAAGGTGCGCGGACGAGCCCTTCCAGAACAAGAGGTGGGTAAACGCCGGGTCCGGGTCGTCATGGAGGCGGTGAGCGTAGAGCCAGTACGCATGGAGGCTGGTGAGCAGGCTTGCGTAGGGATGATCCCGGCTGAAGCGGGGAACCCCGAGCCGCCACCGGTTCATGCTCTCCTGCTGGTTCTTCAGGAGGTCGGAAAGACCCAGCGGAAGCCCATCGGCCTCTGAGATTTCAGGGGCGGCATCCCATTCCCACCACCCGTTGTCGTGCTCGGCGATGGCCAGAACGGTCTCGGCCCGCAGCCACTCGGGGTCGGGCGAATCGGCGAAGTACCCGGGACGGGCGAACTCGCCGTTCCCCCAATGGGCAGCCAGAAACCCTGAGACTTCGGCATGGTCCGGTTGGGTGATCAGCCAGATCTTCTTGTCCAGCAGGGTCTTGAGCAATTGTTTTCTCCCCCGCCTAAGGCGAGTTTTCTCCAAAGGGGATCGGATTGGATCGGGATTTCCTATTTCAATTCCGGCCAGAAATGGACCCGATCACTCATTGCCCTATAAAATTATTAGACCATTCCCTAGCAAACCTGTCATCCTCATTTCAAATGCCCGAAACCCAGATCTCGATGGTATCCCCATTGGAAAATAATCGCCCTACCCTTCCCATTCCCGATACATCGCGGCGCACTCGTCAAACAATACGCCACTGACGATCTCCAGCTTCGCTCCGGTCAGCTTTACAAGCCCTTCCGCGGTGTACTCGCTGGTCTCGAATAGCCCATCGACATAGTTCTTGAACCACTGGGTGACCTCTCGAAGCGTCGCGTGCCGGACGCCGATGACCAGGGTGTCGATCCGGGCGTACAGCGTCGCCCTGCAACACATGAAACAAGGCTCGCACGTGCTGTAGAGGGTGCATGCCAGGGATCGCATGGGTCGTGGCGCCAAGCTTACCCGTCACTCAGCGGGGCAATCGCGGGCCGGGGACCCCGGAGCTTATTCATGGAGCGGCGCATATCTCAGGCGGAGGCGACTATCTGGTGAAGGTCAAGTTGCATAAATTCGCGTTGCTTCCGACGCGGCGATTTGCCAATGAAATTCGGAAAAAATGCTCAAGAATTATTACGCGAACCTTTTCAACTAAGCACTAGAGCGAAAGTGCAAACCGAATTGCAGCCGGAATATTCTCAGCCACTTCTGGTGGCAAAACCGGGGTTTCATAAACCCGCCGGCCCTCTTCTTTCCCGACCATCAAGCGATCAAGCCGATCATAGGCCACAGTGTTGATCATATCGCACTTGACCAATTGGCCAACCTTCGATCTCCTGAAGGGAAGACTGCCCTTTCCTGGATTTGGGGACACTATACATAATTCTAGAAATAAGTATGGGGTCCCCTTAATTCTCGGGGAGGGTTCGGGACGGGTTTGCCCTGCGGGCGTTTGGCAGGCCGGGACGGGGACCGGCCCCTACATTGAAAGAACCCCGTCTTGCCCGTAGGGGCGGGTCCCCGCCCGCGCCTAAATAGCGACGCATCGGAAGACCGACGACCCCTCCTGGGAACTCGCCCATCGAATGAAGCGTAGGGCCGGTCCCCGTCCCGGCCCGTGCTGCCTTTTTCCGCCTCGCATTCGGAATGTTGTGTTATCGTGGATGGGCAAAGAACAAACTCCACAGCGTTCGGCGATGGAGCCTGGGGACGCGGCCCGGTTTTCCCGGCGCCGGGCTCGAGGTCTCCCCCCCCCTCCTGTGAAAGGTTTCCTCATGGCGAGCTCCCCCCGGAGCATCGAAGAAGTTGGCGAGCTGCTCGACCGGAGCGAGTACATTCCCTCGGAGGAGATCTCGACGGCCGTCTTCCTGGCCGAGCGGCTGGGGAAGCCCATCCTCACCGAAGGCCCGGCGGGCGTGGGAAAGACCGAGCTGGCGAAGGCCTGGGCCAAGGCCTCGGGGCGCGAGCTCATCCGCCTTCAGTGCTATGAAGGGCTGGACGAGACGAAGGCCCTCTACGAGTGGGAATACGCGAAGCAGATGCTCTATACGCAGCTTCTTCGCGACAAGCTCCAGGACATCCTGGCCGGGACCGGCTCCCTGGGCGAGGCCGCCGACCGGATCGCCGCCGAGGAGGACGTGTTCTTCTCCGAGCGGTTTCTCCTCCCGCGGCCCCTCCTTCGCGCCATCCAGGCCGAGAAGCCGACGCTGCTCCTCATCGACGAGATCGACCGCGCCGACGCGGAATTCGAGGCGTTCCTCCTCGAAATCCTCAGCGATTTTCAGATCAGTGTCCCCGAGCTGGGCACGCTGGCGGCGAAGCAGCGGCCGGCCGTTGTCCTGACGAGCAACAACACCCGCGAGCTCAGCGAGGCCCTCAAGCGCCGGTCGCTCTATGTCTTCATCGACTATCCGTCCGTTGAGACGGAACTCCGCATCGTCCAGCGGAAGGTCCCGGACCTGGCCCCCGCCCTCGCCCGGCAAGCGGTGGAGGTCGTCCACAAGCTCCGGGACCTGGACCTGAAGAAAAGGCCGAGCGTCAGCGAGACCCTGGACTGGGCGAAGACCCTGGTGATACTGAACGCCAAATCCATCGAGCCGAAGGTCCTGGATAACACCCTGACGGTCCTCCTGAAACACGAGCACGACCTCATCCGGGCCCGCCGGGCGTTGGCGGCCGAGCGGCGGGCGAAGGCCGAGGCCGAGCGGCCGAGCGAACCGCAGGCCCCGGAGCGGGGGCGTCCGCCCAGCATCCCCCTCCCCCCCCGGATCGATCCGGGGGGCTTCGACCCCGACATCCTCGGAGGAAACGGACCGCCCGAGGGCAAAACGAATGGAAGATAGAATCGTCGATTTCGTCGCCGGCCTGCGGGGCGCGGGCGTTCGGGTCTCGGTCGCCGAGAGCGCCGACTGCCTGAGCGCCGTCGATCACACCGGCGTGCGGGACCGGGAGACGTTCCGGCGGGCGCTGCACATCACCCTCATCAAGGACGGAAGCGACCTCCCCAAGTTCGAGCGCCTCTTCCCGCTCTATTTCGGCACGGGGGAGAAACCGCGCCTTCAACCCTCGGACGTCCTCACCCCGGAAGAGATGGAAACGCTTCAGCGGGCGCTGGGGTCTCTTGACCCTGAGCTTCTGGAGCTCCTGCGGCAGCTTCTCGAAGGCCGTCCGCTGGACCGGGCAGACCTCGATGCCCTGGGCGATGCGTCGGGACTTCCGTCGGCCCGGACCCCGTGGGAGCGGCGCTGGGCCGAGCGGCGGATGATGCGGACCCTGGGCTTGGAAGAAGCGATGGAGGCCTTGGAGCGGCTCCTCGAGGCCCTCGCCGAGATGGGGATGGGCGAGGAGGGGTTGGAGAAGGTCCGCGAGGTGTTCCGGACCAACCTGGAGGCCCTGGAAGAGCAGGTCCGACATCACGCGCGCGGGAGTGTCGCGCGCCGGATGGCCGAGGAGACTCGGCGGGACGCGGACCCGGACCTGATCCACCGGCCCTTTCGGGGGCTCGACGAAGAGGAGGCCGAGGCCCTGCGGGACGAGGTCCGCCGCCTGGCGGCCCAGCTCCGGAGCCGGGCGGCCCTGCGCCACCGGCGGGGGAAGAAGGGCGTCCTCGACCCCAGGGCCACGATGCGCGCGAACCTGCGCAACGGAGGAGTGCCGATCGAGCTCCGCCTCAAGACCCGCCGCCTAAAACCCAAGCTTGTCCTCATCTGCGACATCTCCACATCGGTCCGGCACTGCGCGGAGTTCATGCTGCGGCTGATCTACGAGCTTCAGGACCAGGTGGCCCGGGCCCGCAGTTTCGCCTTCATCGACCGGATGGAGGAGATCAGCGGGGCCTTCGAGGAGCACCGTCCGGACGTGGCGGTGGAGAAGGTCCTCCGGGGGCTTCAGCCGGGCCACTACAACACCGACCTGGGGGCCTCGCTGGCGCATTTTTTCAACCGGTCCCTGGACGCCGTGGACGGCCGGACAACGGTGATCTTCGTGGGGGACGGCCGGAACAATTTCAACGACCCTCGACTCGACCTGGTGGACGGACTCCGCCGCCGCGCCCGGCGCATCGTCTGGATGAACCCGGAGCCCCGGCCCCTTTGGGGAACGGGCGACAGCGACATGCCAACCTACGCCCCGCTCTGCGACCACGTCGACCAGGTGAGCACCCTGGCCGAGCTGGGCGCCGCCGTCGACCGGCTCTTCCTCCCCGGAAGGTGAGCGGCGGACTCCGTTTCTCCCGCAACCGCATTTCTCACCGGCCATCGGACGCAGGGGGCGGCGGGACATTAAAATCCGATACCGGGTTAACCGATTTGTAAACGCGGTGTAGCGTGGGTCGGTTGACCCTTGGCCTTCGCCCATGCACCCCGCCGACTCGAAAACCGGCGGAGGCTGAAGCCTCCGCGCCACTTGTCGGTTATCACTCTCCGGAAAACCGACAGACAAAAGAAAATGGAAGCCTTGACATTTTCCGCCCGCCAAGCTAGAAGGTTCCCTTTGATCGGACTGCCTTCAAAGTAAAGTTGCTCGGAATTGCCGGACGAAAGCTCCCTCATCACCGGCAGGGGATATCCCATGTTCTACACCCAGATTCTGATAAACAGCCTTCTCCTCGGCGGCATCTACGCCTGTGTCGCGATGGGCTTCTCGCTGGTGTGGGGGGTCATGAACATCCTCAACGTCCTTCATGGGACGTTCCTGATGCTGGGCGGGTACGTCACATTCTGGTTGTTCCACCTCTACGGGATCGACCCCTTCCTCTCGATGCCCCTCACGATGTTGATCATGTTCGGCGTGGGCTATCTGACCCAGTATTGGGTGATCAATCGGGTCATCCGGGCCCCGTTGTTCATTACACTGGTCCTGACGTTCGGACTCGAACTGTTCGTAGTGAACATGGCGCTTTATTTCTGGACGGGGGACTACCGGGTCGTCCAGACCACGTACGCGGAGCTGTCCTTCCACATCGGCGATTTAGTGGTTCCCTTCATCCGCCTAGCGCTTTTCCTCATGGCGTTCCTGCTGACGGGGCTTCTGTTCTGGTTCATGGCCAAGACCCGGACCGGCCGGGCCATCCGGGCCACCCGGATGGACCTGGACGGGGCGCGCATGATGGGGGTCAACATCGGACGAATTTACGCGATCACGTTCGGTCTGGGCGCGGCCTTGGCGGGCGCGGCGGGCTCGCTCGTGAGCGTGGGATTCGCCATCTCGCCCGTGATGGACCTGGAGTTCCTGGCCAAGTCCTTCGTCATCTGCATCATCGGCGGACTGGGCAACATGGTGGGCGCCCTCGTGGGGGGGCTCCTTTTGGGTCTCGTCGAGAACTTCGGGGCCAGTTATTTCGGACCCGGTTATCAGAATGCGATCGGTTTCGTCATCATGGTGCTGGTCCTGTTCATCCGGCCCGAGGGGATACTGGGGAAGGCGGGGTACGCGAAGTAAATGTTTAGGCCCTGGACAAAATTTCAATTGACGGTCTTCTCGCTGGGGCTCGTCCTGTTTGCCTTGATTCCGGTTTTCGAGCCCAATGACGAGATCCGGAAATGGTTCGATGTGCTCCTCATCGCCATTCTCGCCATGAGCTGGAACTTCATCGGCGGCCTGACCGGATACCCCTCTTTCGGGCCCGCCGCCTTTCTGGGTCTCGGCGCCTACATGACGGCCATCTTCATGAACGCGGGCGTAGGCTTCTTCTACACGTTGTTCATCGGGGCGTTCGCCGGCGGGCTGGTGGCCTTAATATTGGGCATCCCGATTCTTCGCCTGCGGGGGCATTATTTCGCGATCGCCACCTACGGCGTCGCGGAGACCATTCGCGAGCTGGCCGAAAACTTTGAAATCACCGGAGGGGGAGACGGAATCAACTTGCCGTTAATCGCGGGCGGACCCGACTACTTCACGCGGTTCTTCTATTACGCGATGCTCGGGGTCGCGCTGTTGTCTTTCCTGACCCAGTATTGGGTCACCCGGAGCCGCCTCGGCTTCGGCTTGGTCGCCATCCGGGAGAACGAAGACGCCGCCGCGATGCTGGGCGTCGAGACCACCAAGTACAAGATTTACGCCTTCGTGCTCTCGGCGATCTATCCGGCCATGGCGGGGGGGGTGTACGCCTACCGCGCGGCCTTCCTGGAGCCAATCGACGTTTTCGACGTCCTGTTTTCCGTCCGGGCCATCGTCATGTCGCTCATCGGAGGGGCCGGGACCATCATGGGCCCCGTCCTGGGCGCCGCCTTCATGGAGCTCGTGAACGATTATCTCTGGGGGGCGTTCCTGCAGTTCCACAGCGCGTTCCTCGGGATCGTCATGGTCGTGGTCGTGCTCTTCATGCCCAAAGGGTTCTTCTCCGTCTACCTGGAATCTCGGGCCAAGGGGAAGTGGAAGTCGATCGGGCCGGTTTTGCTCCAGAACATCCGGCGATACCGCGTATGAGCAGAAAAATTCTTCTCGAAGGCAAAGGCATCACAAAAGGGTTCGGGGGGCTGACCGCGGTCTCGGACGTGGATTTCAACGTCCACGAGGGCGAGATCCTCGGTCTCATCGGCCCGAACGGCGCGGGCAAGACCACCCTGGTCAACTGCATCACCGGGGTCTTCCCCATCTCGAAAGGGACGCTCACCTTCAACGGAACCCGTCTCGACGGTCTGAAACCCCATCAGGTGACGCGCCTCGGCATCGCCCGTACCTTCCAGGTCGTTCAGCCGTTTCCGAGCCTTTCCGCGCTCGACAACGTCTTGATGGGCGCGCTGTTCGGCCACACCCACAATGAGAGCACCATCACCCGCGCCAGAGAGCTCGCGAGAGAGAAATTGGAATTCGTCGGCCTTTCCGGGATAGCGGATCGGGTCGCCTCGGAGCTCACGCTGGTGGAGCGGAAACGGCTCGAGCTGGCAAAGTCCCTGGCCACAAGCCCGGAGTTGCTGCTCCTGGACGAAGTCAACGCGGGCCTGAACCACACCGAGACGCAAGAGGCCATCGCCCTCATCCGCAAGGTCCGGGATCAGGGGGTCACCATCCTGATCATCGAGCACGTCATGAAGGTGATCATGGGGCTCTCCGACCGGGTGTTTGTCCTTCATCACGGTGAAAAGATCGCGGACGGCTACCCACTGGACGTTACCAGCGACAAGCAGGTGATCCGTGCGTATTTGGGGGACAAATTCGCCGCCCGCCTCGCTGAAAGCGGCGAATGAGAATCGAATCGCCGGTGAGGGACCATTAAGATGCAAACCACGAACGGATCGCCGCTCCTGAAGGTCGAGGGCCTCGAGGCGGGATACGGAGACATCCAGATTCTGTGGGGGATCGATCTCGAGGTCCATTCCGGTGAGATTGTCGCCATTCTCGGGAGCAACGGCGCCGGAAAAACGACCTTTCTGCGGACCCTCTCCGGCATCTTGACGCCGACAGGAGGCTCTTTCGTATTCGACGGTGAGTCGATGGAGCGCGCAACCTCCGATAAAATTGTCGAGCAGGGGATCTCTCATGTCCCCGAGGGGCGCCGGCTCTTTCCCGCCATGTCCCTCGAAGACAACCTCCTCATGGGGGCCTATTCCAGGAAGCTCTCCACCAAGGAGCTGCAACCGGACGTCGAACGGGTCTTCCAGTACTTTCCCATTCTGAAGGAGCGGCGGGATCAGCTGGCCGGCAGCCTATCCGGCGGCGAACAGCAGATGTGCGCCATCGCCCGGGGACTGATGGCTTCGCCCAAGCTCTTGCTGATCGACGAGCTTTCCCTGGGTCTTGCGCCCCGCATCGTGGAGGAGCTTTCCGCTATCGTGCAGGGGATCAACGCCGAGGGCATCACGGTCATCCTAGTCGAGCAGGACGTCTTGACAGCCTTCGAGCTGGCGGGCCGCTCCTATGTTTTTGAAACCGGCCGAATCACCATGTCAGGGCCCAGCCGGGAATTGGTGGAAAACCCGGAAATCAAGCGGTCCTACCTGGGCATGTGAAACCCCGCCGGCAGCCTCCCGGAAGCCCTGTACAGGAGCCTTCCCGGGGTCTCACTGCCATTGTCCATTGTCCATTCCCCACCCTCCTGATATGATTGTTCCATGCATTCTAGGCGAGGCGTAAGGACGCTCCCGGGAAGCGGCGCGTCGCAGTTCCCGATGATTCCACGCCGAAAGGGCAGTTCCCGCCGATGACGCCCCTCTCCTTGGTCGGAACAGGCGCACCCCGGATCGATGGCCCCGGCAAGGCGACGGGGGAGACCGAGTATCTCTCCGATATTCAACCGCCGGGGATGCTTCACGCACGAATCCTCCGCAGCCCGCACGCCCACGCCCGCATCCTGAACATCGACAACGCCCGGGTGGCCTCCGCCAAGGGGGTCCGAGCCGTTATCACGGCGGACGACACACCCAAGATCCTTTTCAGCTTCATGCCCGAGCTGGCCGACAAGCTGCCCCTGTGCGACGACAAGGTCCGCTTCATCGGGGACGAGGTCGCAGCCGTGGCCGCCGACACCGAAGACGCGGCGGAGGAAGCCCTGTCTCTCTTCCGGGTGGATTACGAGCCGCTGCCCGCCGTCTTCGACCCGAAAGAGGCCGTCCGGGACGACGCCCCGCTCGTGCATGAGGGAAAGGCGCGGAACATCTGCATGGAATTCCACAAGATGTTCGGCGACCCGGAGAAGGGGTTCGCCGAAGCGGACCACATTGTGGAGGACTCCTACGACACCCAGCGCGTCGCCCATTGCCCCCTGGAAACCCGGAGCCTCATCGCCCGGTGGGAGCGCACGGGGCATGACTCCCGGCTCAAGATCTGGGCATCGACGCAGGCCCCGCATGTTCTCAAGGAAGACATCGCCCGGTGCCTCGGGATTGACTCCCGGCGGATTCAGGTCATCAAACCGCCCACCGGCGGGGCCTTCGGGAACCGGATGATCATGGAGATGGGGGCGCCCAGCGCTGTGATTTTGGCGGAGAGAACCGGCCGGCCCGTGAAGCTGGCCAACACGCGGACCGACGAGTTCCAGATCTCCCGAACCCGCTTTCCGTATCACATCGACCTGAAAACCGGATTCCGCTCCGACGGGCGCCTGGTAGCCCGCGCGATCCGGATTTATGTGGACAGCGGGGCCTATTCCGACAAGGCCGGCCCCACGCTGAGCTTCTCGGGCTCCATGTTCGCCGTTCTCTATAACGTGCCCCACATCCAATTCGACGGCTACGTCGTCTACACCAACCGACAACCCGGAACGGCCTTCCGAGGCTTCGGCGCCCCCCAGGTCACCTTCGCCGCCGAGACCCAGATGGACCGCATCGCGAAATTCCTGGAGATGGACCCGCTGGAGTTGCGCCGGATCAACGCCAACCGGGCGGGGGAAACAAGCGCCTCGGGCGTCACGCTCCCCACCTGCGGCCTGGCGCAATGCATGAAGGAAACCGCCCGGGCGGCCGGTTGGGCGGAGCGCCGGAAAGGACGCAATGAGAATTCCCGCGACGGCGGCCGCTACCGCCGGGGCATGGGCCTCGCCGTGATGGTCCACTCGGGCGGCGGGTCTCGGTACTACGGCTTCAACTCCGCGGGCAGCTTCATCAACGTCTCCCGGGACGGCCAGGTCTTCCTGACCACCCCCGCCAACGATACGGGCCAAGGCGCCCTCACCGTGATGGCCCAGGTGGCCGCCGAGGAGCTCGGCGTCCGGATGGAGGACATCCGCGTCGTCTCGGACGACACGGACCTCGTGCCTTACGACGTCGGAAACTACGGCAGCCGGACCACCTGGGTCTGCGGCCAGGCGGCGAAGGCGGCTGGAGAGGAGGCGCGCCGGCAGATCTTCGAGGCCGTCGGCAAGGAATGGGAGGTCTCGCCGGAAGACCTGCGCGCCGCCGATTCGAGGATCTTCGTCGTGGGGCGCCCGGAGCAAGGCATGAGCTTTCCGGACGCGGCCTCTCTGATTTACAACAAGAACGGCGTGCCCATCACGGCCGAGGGCCGGTTCGAGGACGTGGAGGCGGCCGGTCACGTTGACTGGAGCAACCAGATCCCCAACTTCTCCATGGGCTGCCACCTCGTCGAGGTCGAGGTGGATATGGAGACCGGGGCCGTGAGCCTCCTGCGGTTCTTCGCCGCGCACGATGTGGGCAAGGCGGTGAACCTGCGCGGCGTCGAGGGACAGATTGAGGGCGGCGTCGTCCAGGGTCTCGGCTACGCCCTGTTCGAGGAACTGGTCCAGGACGGGGGCGTGGCGGTCAACCCCTCGTTCGTCGACTACAAAATTCCCTGCGCCCTGGACATTCCCGGCATGGAGACCTTCATCGTGGAGGACGCGGAGCCGGGGGGGCCACTCTACGGCGCCAAGGGGGTCGGCGAGCCGGGCCTGGTCCCGACGGCGGCCGCGGTGGCGAACGCCGTCGCCGACGCGACGGGCGTCCGGCTCCACGAGCTGCCCATGAATCCCGAAAGGGTGTATCGGGCCCTGAGGGAGGCCGAATTCGTCAAGGCACCCCAAGAAGTCGTTTGACTAATGGAAGGAAATCCGGGTATTGTTTTTGTTATTCGAAATGACCCCGAAAAGGAGGGAGACAAATGATACGTTGCGGTTTGTTCCGAAGCTTGGTTATACCCGTGTTGGCCGCGACCGTTCTGGTAGCCAGCGCGGCGTTTGTCGGAGATCGGGCGCACGCAGCTAAGGACGTCATCACGTTCGGCGCTGCCCTGCCGCTGACGGGTCCGCTGGCCACCGAAGGAAACAAGCAGAAGGCCGGTTATGAGATCTGGAAAGATCTGGTCAACGGCCGAGGGGGCATCGACGTCGGCAGCAAGAAGATGAAGGTGGCGTTCAAGTACTACGACTACGAGAGCAAGACGCCGGTCGCCAGCAAGCTCTACGAGCGTCTCATCACGAAGGACAAGGTGGACTTCCTATTCGGGCCATTCGGAAGCGGGGCCACCGCGTCGGTCGCCGCCTTGACGGAACGTTACGAGATTCCGATCATGGCCCCGACGGCCAGCTCGGCGAAGCTCTACGCCCGGGGCTACAAGTACCTCTTCGGCTTGCTCGTCCCCAATGATTTCCCGGCCGACAGCTTCTTCCAGTTGGTTACTGCCCAGACCCCCCGTCCGAAGACGATGGCCTTCGTAACGCGCAACGACTTCTTCCCGAAAGTCATCACCGGCGTGTTTCAGGGAGTCGCCAAGAAATACGGGCTCAAAGACGTCTACTACGCCAAGTTCCCCAAAGACGCCAAGGACATGACCACCTGGCTGACAACGGTCAAGGGCAAGAACCCCGACGTCTTGATGGTAGCCGGATATCTCGGCGACCTGATCCTGGCGGTAAAGCAGGCGAAGGAGCAGGGCGTCAATCCCAAGGCCATCTTCATGACCGCCGGACCGGTCTACCAGCAGTTCACCACGGCCCTTGGAAAAACAGCCGACGGCATCACAACGGCTTCCTGGTGGGCGGACACACTGGACTACAAAGGTCCCGTCATTGGTACGCCGGGCGATTTCGGCAAGATGTGGATGAAGAAGACCGGCACGGAGGCCGATTACGTCTCCGCCGCCTCCGCGGCCGCTGGCGTGGCCTACCAGCTGGCCATCAAGAAGGTGGGCAGCCTGGATAAGAAGAAAGTCCGGGACGCCCTGGCCACGATGAACACGATGACATTCTACGGCACGATCAAGTTCAACAAGAACGGCCAGAACATCGGGAGCATCGTCCCTGTCATCCAGATTCAAAACGGGAAGCGGCTTCCCGTCTCCCCCAAGAATATGGCTCAGGGCAAGTACATTTATCCCAAGCCAAAGTTCTAAACCGCAATCCCATGCCCCCGCCCCTCTCTTTGGGGCGGGGGCTTTTTTATTTTCGGGCGTTGTGCGAGGAAAAAGAGGTTCCGGCCTGATCTATCCACTCCGCCCGGTCCGGAGAGACGCCGATGACGACAATCCGTCTGCTGGAAGAGGAGGAGATCCGCCGCGCCGCCCCAGAAACCGTCGATCAGATCCTGGCCGCCGAGAAGGCCCGGTGGGGCATCCCGAAGCTCGCCAACATCTGGCGCTGCATGGGACACCAGCCCGCGTACCTGGAGGCCACGTGGAAGAAGGCGAAGTCCGTCCGCCAGCCCGGGCATCTGTCCAACCTGACGCGGGAGATGATCGCCTCGGCCGTCTCGGTTGCCAACGGGTGCCGCTACTGAACGGACTCCCACGTCGCCGCCGTGATGCGGATGGGAAAGGGAGAGCGGGCGGTCACGGAGCTGATATCCATCGTGGACTTGGTGAGCGGGCTTTCCAAGGCTGCCCTCGGGGCGGGGCTCTACGTGCCGGAGGCGGAGGGCGTCACGCCCGAGGGGGTGACACCGCCGAGGATGATCCTAGGGCTTGTGGACGAGGAGAGCGCCAAGGGCCGGGTCGCCAAGGTCTTCGGGGAGATTCGCGAGCGCGAGGTGGGGCGCCTCGGACGGGATAGCGTACCGCTCTTTTGGCGGGCCATTGCCCACCGGCCGCTCTACCTGGAAGCCGCCTGGAACCGGTCGAAGATCCTCCTCACCGAGGGCGAGATCACCCTCAAGGAGAAGGAGATCCTCGGCTACACCGTCGCCGCGAACGTGGGCAGCCACTACTTCGGCCACGAGCACGCCACCGCCCTGCGCCGGATGGGGATGGACGACCCCGCCCTGGTCGAGGTCCTGGCGGTCGTGGACTATTTTGAAGGGCTTAACCGGGTGAGCGAGGGGATGGACATCGAGTCGGATATCGCGCCGTATCGGGCGTATGAGAAATAATTACGCCGGCGATCTGGCTGGGTGTCATCTTTTTAGCAATTCTATGGCACAGAGCGACGGGGCCGGGGGGGGATTTCTTCCGCTGACTTTGGCCCTTGAGGATTCTCGATGAAACTGGACATGCGAGGAAGGGTCGGGCCGTTGACCGGCACAGACCGGTGCTTGGCCCGGGTGGCGGCGGAGCGGCTCGCCAAGCTCCTCATCCCCGTGATCATCTCCGGCTGCGTGACCGCCTCGGACCCCCTGGGCGCACAGGACCTCCGGGAGAAGATCCGCCTCCCGAAAGGTTTCCGGATCGCGGTCTTCGCAAAAGGGCTCAGAAGAAAAGCGCGCTTCATGGCCTTCGACGCCAAGGGGAACATCTACGTGACGCTGGCCCGCTCCGGACGGGTCGCCGTCCTGCCCGACCGGAACAAAGACGGCCGGGCTGATTCGGTCATCTCCTTCGCGACGGGTCTGCGATCGCCCCACGGGATCGACATCCGGGACGGATGGGTCTACATCGGCGAGACGGGCGGCGTCGTCCGCCTCAAGGACCTGGACGGAGACCTGCGGGCCGACCTGAAGGAAAGGGTTGTGCGCGGACTTCCCACAGGCGGCCATTGGACCCGGACCGTCCGCTTCGGCCCAGACGGCCGGCTCTACGTCTCCGTCGGCTCGAGTTGCAACGTCTGCGTCGAGACCGACCCGCGCCGGGCGGCCGTCGTCCGCTACGCGCCTGACGGAAGAGAGGAGGAGGTCTTCGCCGCGGGCCTGCGCAACTCCGTCGGCATCACCTGGCGCCCCGGGGCGAGGGGGGAGGGGACGAACGAGATGTGGGCCGTGGACAACGGCCGGGACTGGCTGGGGGACAACCTGCCCCCGGAGGAGATCAACATCGTCCGTCCGGGACGCCACTACGGCTGGCCTTACTGCTATGGAAACCGCGTCCCCGACGCCAAATACGACCGGAAAGATTTCTGCGCCCGGAAGACCGAGCCGCCCGTCTTCAAGATGCAGGCCCACTCGGCCCCCTTGGGGCTGGCCTTTTACACCGGAAAGATGTTCCCCGCCGATTACCGGGGAGACCTCTTTATCGCCTTCCACGGCTCCTGGAACCGGACCGTCCCGACGGGCTACAAAGTCGTCCGGGTCCGGATCCGGGACGGGAAACCGGCGGGGATCGAAGACTTCGCGTCCGGCTGGCTCGACGGCTTCAAGGTCCACGGCCGGCCCACGGACGTGATCGTCGGACCCGACGGCGCCCTGTTCGTCTCGGACGACGGCACGGACCGGATCTACCGGATCTCGTATGCCCCGCGCTGAAACGCCCGGACCGGATCAGAAGACCCTCCTCCGCATGCGAAGGGTCCTGCTGGCGTGGTACGGCCGGGAGAAGCGGGACCTCCCCTGGCGGCGCACCCGGGACAAGTACCGTATCTGGGTCTCCGAGGTCATGCTCCACCAGACCCGCGTGGAGACCGTCATCCCCTACTACGAACGGTTCCTGAAGCGGTTTCCCGACGTCACGACCCTTGCCCGCGCCCGTCTGGAGAGCGTCCTCAAGCTCTGGGAAGGTCTCGGCTACTACGGCCGGGCGCGAAACCTCCACCGGGCGGCGAAGGTCGTGGCCCGGGAGTGCGGCGGGCGTCTTCCGGCCGACCCCGGGCGGCTTTCCCGCCTCCCCGGAATCGGCGCGTACAGCGTGGGGGCCATCCTCAGCATCACCGAGGGTCTCCCCCTGCCGGCCGTGGACGGCAACATCCGGCGCGTGCTCTCCCGGCTGTTCGGCGTGGATGCCGACCCGGCCGAGTCCGGAACCCGCCGCCTCGTCGAGGCGCTCGCCAAACGGCTCGTCTCGGGCGGGCGGCCCCCCCGGCCGGGCGACGTGAACCAAGCCCTGATGGACTTGGGGGCGGGAATCTGCGTCCCCCAAAACCCGAAATGTCCGCTCTGCCCGCTCCGGTCGCGGTGCGCGGCCCGGATCGGCGGCGCGGAAAAAGAGATCTCCGGCGCGCTTCTCAAACCGGCCCCGCGGGCGGTCGCGTTCTCCTGCGCGCTGGCGCGCCGCGGGGACGGGAAGGTGTTATTGGCCCGGAACCCGGCGGAGGGTCTTTTCGGCGGTCTCTGGGAGCTCCCCGGCGGCGCGTGCCCGCCGGGAGAATCCCCCGCCGATGCCCTCCCCCGGCTGCTCCTCGAGCGGGCGGGGCTTCGCGCGCGCGCGGCCGAGGCCCTGGGGGAATTCACGGCGACACTGACCCACCGGCGCATCACCTATCACGTCTTCGAGGTTGCGGGTGTCCGGGCCGAGGGCTCGCCCACGGCCTATGCCGAAATCCGGTGGGTCTGGCCGGACGCCCTGGCTCGGCTCCCCCTCCCGAAAGCCCAGCGCGGAATTCTTGAAAAACTCCTCCTGCCCTGATGGTTTGGCGCCTGAATTGGAAGGAGGCGTGAAGGAGGGGTGGAACCGGTGAGACATTCAAGACGCCGGGAAGCGGCGCGAACGGGCCTGAGGGGCGGCCGGCGGTTTTCCATGGATGAGCTTCCGATGAGATCCGGCCGGCCGACGCGGTTGGACCGGCGTCCCGGGGGGGAGAGGGGGCTTTGAGCGCGGTGGCCGGCTGGTATAATACACACGGAAATTTGAAAAGGCCCTTCCAGCCGCGCGCCGAAGGGGAGAGGCGGCAACGTCCCGAATAACGGGTTGCGATCGGTTGCGTCCACACACGATTCTGATCACGAAGACGAGTCCTCATGGAGGAGACAGGAGATGACGCTCCAAGAAGTCCTGGAAAGAACCGCGTGGAGGGTGGGGTCCAAGACCTTCCTGTATTGCGACGATGAAGGAATCACGTATGAGGCCGCGGTCGAACGGAGCCGAAAAATGGCCGGGGCGTTGGCTTCCCTCGGGGTCCGGAAAGGGGACCGGGTGGGTTTTCATTCGGTCAACTCCGTCGACTTCGTCCTGGCGATGTACGGATGCTGGAACCTGGGCGCCATCGCCGCCCTGATCGACCCCCGCAACGGGCCGACGCTGGATTACTACGTCAACGACGCGGACCCCCGGGTCCTCCTCTTCAGCCGGGGGCTGGCCGGGCAGGTGGAGCGGAAGCGGAAAGAGATGAAGGGCGTCCGGCGCTTCGTCTGCTTCGACGGGCCGGGCAAGGGGGTCCGGGGCGCGGTGAGCTGGAGGCAGCTCGTCCGGGCCTCCAAGCCGGTGCGCAAAGACGCAAAGGACACGGACCCCTGCCACCTCTCCTGGACATCGGGGAGCACGGGACTCCCCAAGGGCGCCGTCCTGGCCCACGAGCCGACGGCCACGGCCACGTCCTGCATCGCCGAGCGTCTTCACCTGCGCCAAGACGAGGCAACCCTCGGACCGACGGGCCTCAGCTCCTCCTATCAATTGGTGGCGAACCTGCTGCCCGGCGTGGCGCGCGGCTGCACGGTCGGGGTCATGTCCGTCTTCGATCAGACCGAGGCCTGGAAGATCATCCGCAAGCGGAAGGTGAGCGTCTTTGTCGCCAACCCCCTGCTTCTGACCGATCTCTACAACGAGTGGCGCGACAAGAAGCTCAACAAGGGGACCCTGCGCATCACGGTCTCGGGCGGAGGGCCCGTCCCGCCCGACCTGAAACGGGTCTATCAGGAGAAGATGAAGGTCCCGCTGGTGGAGAGTTTCGGCCAGAGCGAGCTCGGCGGGTTCGTGGCGCTGGGAGACCCGGAGCCGTACAGCCGAAAGCATTTCTCGGCCATCGGCCGGCCCCTGTCGGACAAGGAAGTCATCATCGGCGACGAGAACGATAAAGAGCTGCCCATCGGACAGGTCGGTGAGATCCTGATCCGGCGCGGGTTCATGTGGGGTTACTGGCGGCGGGACGCCGCGACGAGAAAAACCCTCAAGAACGGATGGCTTCACACCGGAGACGTGGGCAGAATGGACGAAGACGGGTTCGTCTTTCTCATGGCGCGGAAGAGCGAGCAGATCCGCTGGGGCAAGAAGATCGTCTATCCCCGATCCGTGGAAGAGGCCCTCTACTTCAACCCGGCCGTTCAGTACTCGGCCCTGATTCCGGTCCGCGATCGGAAGATGGGGGAGATCCCCAAAGCCATCGTCTCCCTCTATCCGGGGAAAAACACGCCGGAAAAGGCACTCCGCGAAACCGTCCGGAAGCGCCTCGGCGCCGGGGAGGTCCCACCCGTGTTCGAGGTCCTGGACGAGATGCCCATGACCGTGACCGGGAAGATCAACAAGACCGCCCTCCGGGAGCGGGAGCGGAAGCTTAAGAAATAGTTTCGCCCGGGGAGATCCCGGCGTTTTTCGGATTCAGTCCACGCCGCCGCGACGGTTCCCGGGTTGATGGGCCCGGAGGAGCCATGCCGCGCGGCCGCGGATCACGGGGCGGATGACCCGTTGGCGGGAGTCATCTCATCCCCCCGCATTTCCACGCCCCGCGGCCTAACCCGTCCGGGACCACGGGCGCGATCACCCAAGGAGCATGCCATGGCCAAGATTGCCGTCATGGGCGGGGGCGGGGGCGGGCAGACCATCGCCGCCGATCTGACACTGGACGGCCACTCCGTCCGACTCTTCGAGCATCCCAAATTCGCCGCCGGACTCCGGGCCGTCCGCAAAAAGGGCGGGATCACCGCCTCGGGAAGCGGGCGGGACCGGGACTTCGCGAAGCTCGACCTCGTGACCACCGACGCGAAACGGGCCGTCCGGGGCGCGGACGCGGTCATCGTCGTCGTCCCTTGCTTCGGCCACGGGCCCATGAGCGAGGCCATCCTCCCCCACCTCTCCGACGGCCAGACCGTGGCCTTCCTCGGCGAAGGCAGCGGTTCTCTTGTCTTCCGGCAGATGCTCCTGAAGAAGCGGAAGCGCCTGAAGATCGTCTACGGCGAGACGAACACCCTGCCCTACCTGACCCGCATCAGCGGGCCGGCCCAAGTCACGTTGATGCGCAAGCGCGGTGGCACGCTGGCCGCGGCCTTCCCGGCGAAGGACAACAAGCGTTTCGTCGGGACTCTCCAGGAGCTCTGGCCGTACATCGAGCCGGCGACGCACGTCTTCGAGACCGTCCTGATTAACTTCAACGCCATCGACCACGTCTCGGCCTGCCTGTTCAACGCGGGCGCCATCGAGGGGGGGACCATGCCCTTCCTCCTCTGGGGGCAGGGGGCGACGCCGTCCGTGGTGCGCTGCATCGAGGCCGTCGACGAGGAGACCCTTGCGCTGCGCAAGGCTCTGGGCTGCAAGGACTTCTCCATGTACAAGGAATTCCTCTACCGCCAGGGGATGGTCGAGAACCGCCAGCGAACGACGTATGACGCCATCCACAGGGGATTGGGCGGCAAGGGCACTTACCAGTGCGGGCCCAACGGCCTGAAGTTCCGCTACGTCACCGAGGATGTGCCGTACGCCTTGGTCCTCCTCAGCGACATCGGCGGGCTGCTGGGGATCCCGACGCCGATGAACGACGCCCTCATCACCGTCGCCTCCGTGATGAACGGGGACGATTACCGGAGCTGGGGCCGGACGCTGAAGTCCCTCGGCCTGGGCCGACTGACGAAGCGGAACGTCCGGGGGTTCCTCCGGACGGGCGAGACCTGATCCCGGCCGGGAAACTTCCCGATTCCGCAAGGGAGATCAACTGTGCTTTTTGGATTCAGCTTCTGGGTGGATCGCGACGCGCGGGAGGTCGCTGACCTCGTCGCTGCCGCCGAAGGGGTGGGGTTCGACTTCGCCTGGTTTCCGGACCACTACTTCCTCCGCGAGGTCTACGCCGTCCAGGCCCTGGCCGCGGCTAAAACGAGCCGAATCAAGCTGGCCACGGGCGTCACCAGCCCCTACCTGCGCCATCCGGCCCTCCTGGCTTCCGCCACCGCCACCCTGGACGAATTTTCCGGCGGGCGGGCGGTTCTGGGGATCGGTGCCGGCGGGTTCGAGTTCGCCGCCCAGCTCGGCATCCACTGGAAACGCCCCCTGACGGGTTGCCGGGAGAGCGTCGAGATCATCCGGCGTCTCCTCAGCGGGGA
>CAYRGS010000068.1:11175-20761 GCA_964423875.1 uncultured bacterium | reverse complement strand
TGGCCGGTAATGCAGCTGATGCCGTTGACGCCGCCGAGCTGGATCCCATCGGTGTCGATCCCAATGACCTCCACCCCCGCCTGTTCGACGCGCCGGATGGTCTCGACCGCTCCCTTGGGCATGATGACCTTGCCGGGCTCGAGGAGCACCAGGTTGGACGGGGCGAACTTCTTCTGCTCGTCCGCTGGAATCTCGATGAGCTCGAACCCCTTCGAACGAAGCCACTTGTACGTCTCGTAGTCAAGCTGGTTCGGAAAGATGATGGCCTTGCGCAGGTCGATGACCCCGAAGAACATGTCGATGTGGAACTCGCCCCCTGACTCGAAGGAATCCATGAGGGTGGTGGCCCGGGCGGCGTGCATCTCTTTAACGCCGCACCGCTCCAGGACGAACTGCACCTGCTCGAGACCCTCCCGGTTCGCCGAATTGGAGAGCATGGTGAGCATAACGTCCTCGGCCACGTTGTAGAGCTCGCCAGCCTCGAAAATCCCGTTGCCGCAGACGGTGTAGATGATCGGGCAGCCGATCTGGGCCAGGAACCGCTGCATCTCCCGCTCGACCCCACGTTTGAAGGAGCCGTGGCCGAACCTGGACTGGATGGCCCCGCCCCGGACGACTCGGATGTCACCCGCGATGAACAGCTTGCGCATGGGGCCGTAGGCCCCCATCACGTCCTCGAACTCGAACAGGTGCACTTCGACCCCGCAATCCCGCAGGGTCTGGGCATAGGCCTCGTGGTGCCTGCACAGAAGGTCCAGGTCGATCTTCGCCGAGTGGCGCAGGAGGAAGAAGTTTGGGTCTTTCGCCCAAAGGGGATCCATCTCGTGTTCGGTAGGTGGGACTAGGGCGACCTCGCGGAGCCGGCCGATGCCCTGGCTCCCCCAACGCTTCCCCCAGATGCGGGGAAGCTCATCCAGGTAGCTGAACTGTTCCAAGACTTCCGTTCGAGGGGGCTTGCCGGGCTCGTAATCCGGGTAGTTTTCTAGGGGGTAGTCTTCAAGACGGCCCTCCCAGGTGGTTTTCTCCCCTTCGGCGGCTAGTCCTGAAATTTCCATCTGTTCGCTAATCCTTGCTTGGGATGGTCGAGGATGGGGCGCCTGGCCCGCATCCCCTTGGCGGCTCCCCGAGACCCTGACGTTCGCGGTCCGGCCAAAAAACCCGCCTCAGGCTATCTTGCGCTCTCAGGTGATCCTCAGACTAGCAAAGAACCTGAAAGTAGTCAACCGGCCCGGATTAACGCTAGGACGAACGACACGCGCGGTTCCACCGATTCGCACAATCGCGCGGGTTGGCTGCCCCTCTGCATGTCCGTGAGACGTCAAGCGTGGCAATGAGAGCGGAGGCAATCTGGAATTCTCATCAATCAATCAACGCACGAGGAGGCGGCGGGGCGATCGCCAATCCCGTACTTTGACCGGGGCTAAAGCCCCCCGCTACACCGCTTAAGCGGAAAGGGAGATTGGCGGGTTCAGGCTCCCCGCTTTTCGGTTAAGTCCCCGGGTGCGGCAAGGACCCTTCGCAGAAACCTGCCGGTCTCGGACCCCGGGACCTCGGCGACCTCCTCGGGCGCGCCCACGGCGATGACCTCCCCACCCTCGTCGCCCCCTTCGGGTCCTAGGTCGATGATGTGATCGGCCGTTTTGATCACCTCCAGGTTGTGCTCGATGACGACGACCGTGTTCCCGGCGTCGGTCAGCCGGTGGAGGACATCGAGAAGCTTTTTCACGTCGGCGAAGTGGAGCCCCGTTGTGGGCTCGTCCAGGATGTAGAGCGTCCGGCCCGTGGCCCGCTTGCCGAGCTCGCGGGAGAGCTTCACGCGCTGGGCCTCGCCTCCCGAGAGCGTCGTGGCCGACTGTCCCAGCCGGACGTACCCCAGCCCCACGTCGGCCAGGGTTTGAAGCTTGTTGCGCACGGAGGGGACGTTCTTGAAGAATTCGATCCCCTGGTCCAGCGTCATGTCCAGAACGTCGGCGATGGACTGCCCCTTGTAGCGGACCTCGAGGGTCTCGCGGTTGAACCGCCTGCTCTTGCACACCTGACAGGAAACGTACAGGTCCGGCAGGAAATGCATCTCCACCTTGATCAGGCCGTCCCCCTGGCACGCCTCGCACCGTCCGCCCTTGATGTTGAAGCTGAACCGGCCGGGCTTGTATCCCCGCTTGCGAGCCTCGGGGACCCGGGCGAACAGGTCGCGGATGAAGGTGAACACCCCTGTGTAGGTGGCCGGGTTGCTCCGGGGGGTCCGGCCGATGGGGGACTGATTGATCTCGATCACCTTGTCGATGTGCTCGAGGCCCTCGATGCCTCGGTGCCGGCCGGGCCGGGCCGTGCTCCGGTAGAGCTTCTGGGCGAGGGCCTTGGAGAGGATCTCCGTGACGAGCGTGCTCTTTCCCGAACCCGAGACCCCCGTGACGCACGTGAACACCCCCAGGGGGAAATGGACGTCCAGGGACTTCAGGTTGTTCTCGGCGGCCCCGAGGACGGAGAGGGTCCGGCCGTCCTGAATTCTCCGGAACCCCGGAACGGGGATGCGCTGCCCGCCGGAGAGGTACTGGCCGGTCAGGGAGTGGGGGTTGGCCTTGACCTCCACGGGTGTTCCCCGGGCCACCACGTGGCCGCCGTTCACCCCCGCCGCCGGGCCCAGGTCCAGGACGAAGTCGGCGGAGAGAATCGTCTCCTCGTCATGCTCGACGACGATGACCGTGTTTCCGAGATCGCGCAGTCGGAAGAGGATGTCGAGGAGCCTGCGGTTGTCCCGCTGGTGAAGGCCGATGCTGGGTTCGTCCAGGATGTAGAGCACGCCGACCAGGCTGGCCCCCACCTGCGTGGCCAGGCGGATGCGTTGCGCCTCGCCCCCGGCCAGGGTGGCCGCCCGGCGGTTCAGCGTCAAATAGTCCAGCCCGACCCGGGAGAGGAACTCCAGCCGGTCGGTGATCTCCCGGAGGATGCGCTCGGCGATCTTCATCTCGTGGGGGGACCACTTCAGGTTTTCGAAAAAGCCCTTCGCTTCCTTGATGGAAAGGGCCGCTACCGCCCCGATGCCCCGGCCCCCGACGAGGACGGCGCGGCTCTCCGGTTTCAGGCGATGCCCGTTGCAGGCGGCGCAGGGCTGGAGTGTCATGTAGGACTCGATCTCCCGCTGGATTTCCGGCGAGCCGGTCTCGTGATAACGGTGCTCCATCATCGCGACGACGCCGTCGAAAGGCCTGCGGAACCGACGACGCCTCCGGTCGAACTCGTTGCGGAACTCGATGGCCTCCTCCCCGGTCCCTTCGAGGAGGGCCCGCCGGAACCGGGCGGGCAACTTGCCGAACGGGGTGTCCAGCTCAGCGCCGAAATGCTTTGCCAACGCCTCCAGCACCTGGACGTACGAGGCCGACGTCTTCTCGGCCCAGGGCCGGATGGCCCCCTGCCGGAGGGAGAGCGACTTGTCGGGGACGATGAGGTCCGGGTCCACATGGGGCAGGAACCCTAGGCCCTCGCACGCCTCGCACGCCCCGTAGGGGCTGTTGAAGGAAAACATCCGCGGCGCGAGCTCCGGAAAGCCGATGCCGCAGTCGGGGCAGGCGAACTTCTCGCTGAAGAGTATCTCCTCGTCCGCCGGCCCGTCCGCCTCTTTCCCCATGGACAGGATGGCTAGACCGTTGGTCAGCCGCAGGGCGGTTTCGAGCGAATCCGCCAGGCGGCTTTCCACCCCTTTGCGGAGGAGAAGCCGGTCCACCACGATGTCGATGTCGTGCTTGAAGCTCTTTTTGAGCCAAACGGGCTCGGCGAGATCCACCATCCGGCCGTCCACGCGCGCACGCACGAACCCCCGGCGGGCGATGTCGGCCAGCTCCTTGCGGTACTCCCCCTTCCGCCCCCGGACGATGGGCGCCAGGATCCGCACCCGGGTTTCGGGCGGCTGGGCCAGGGTTTGGTCCACCATCTGCTGGATGGTCTGGGAGGCGATGGGGCGGCCGCATTGGTGACAGTGCGGCCGGCCGACGCGGGCGTACAGGAGCCGGAGGTGGTCGTAGATCTCGGTGACCGTCCCGACGGTGGATCGCGGGTTCTTGCTTGTCGTCTTTTGCTCGATGGAGATGGCCGGCGAGAGGCCCTCGATGGAGTCCACGTCCGGTTTGTCCATCTGTTCCAGGAACTGCCGGGCGTAGGCGGAGAGGGATTCTACGTAGCGCCGCTGGCCCTCGGCATAGAGGGTGTCGAAGGCAAGAGAGGACTTTCCCGAGCCGCTGATCCCCGTGATGACGATGAGCCGGTCCCTGGGGATCTCGACGGTGACGTTTTTGAGGTTGTGCTCGCGGGCGCCCTTGATGACGATGTTGCGATGGGCCATGGGGTGGACCTCGGGTGCTCGCGTGAGGGTGGCCGGGCGGGGAAAGCCCCCCGAAGGCGGCGTAGCGCGGGTCGGTTGACCCTCAGCCTCCGCTGGTTTTCGATCCGGCGTGGCGTTTTGGCGGAGGCTGAAGCTTAGGGTTTGCGACCCTCTCCGCGCTACGCGGGATATCTATTCCGGTCCTCCTGTCGCGTTCCTATCACATCTCAATATAAGCGGAGTCGGCGTGGAGAGGAAATGAGACGCCCCGAATTAAAAAGCGGGGTTCCGAAGAACCCCGCCGTGCGTTGAGGGGGGGGCGAATAATTCTTATCCGGCCGACTCGGACGAATCTCCGCCAGTGCAGAGCTTGTACAGGACCGCGGCCAGAATCGCGCCCAAAATCGGCCCCACCCAGTAGACCCAGTGCGCGTCCCAATACCCGGAGACCACGGCCGGTCCGAACGTCCGGGCGGGATTCATCGACGCCCCGGTCAGGGGTCCGCCCATCAAAATGTCGAAGACCAGCACCAAGCCGATGCCGAAGCCCCCGATCTTCGGGGCCTTCTCGTCCACGGCGGTCCCGTAGACCGCCAGCACCAGGAAGAACGTCAGGATGATCTCGACTAGGACGCCCGTCCCCGCCCCGATGCCGGGGCCGAGACCCGGGGTTCCCAGGTTGACCTTGGCCCAGACCTCGGTCGAGTAGATGGTCCGGAGCAGAAGTCCGGCGATGACCCCCCCGATGAGCTGGGAAATGATGTACCCGACGGCGCGGCCGCCTTTGATCTTTCCCCCGACCAGGAGGCCGATGGTGACAGCCGGATTCACGTGCGCGCCCGAGATGTGGCCCAGGGCCGACACCAGAACCGCCACCACGATGCCGTGGGCTAGGGCGATTCCGAGAAGCCCGACGGCGCCGTTGGTCAGGGCGTTTGTGATGATGGCCCCGGCGCCGATGAAGCACAGACCGAACGTCCCGATACACTCCGCCAGATAGGCTTTGGCGTTTTCTCCCATATTCATTTCTCCTCAGCGATAAAGAGCCCCCACCGGCCGAACACACCAAACCCGAGCCATGATTGGCTCGGGTGCCATCCGGCCGGGGCGGCGAATCAAGATCCGGTATTGTCGGAGTGATCCGGGCAGGGGGGGATCAGTGGGTTGCCCGCCTATCAAAGGTGGGCTGAAGAATTATAGCACGATCCAAGGGGTTTCAACGTGGCGTTTTCGACCCGAATTCGCAGCGGCGTCCCGCCCGTTACAGGCGGGTGTTAGTCACCCATCATTCGGACGAACGCCTCAAAGAAGTGGTGGGCGAAATGATCGCCAAACTGATTTTTCTCACTCATCTCTTTCAAGGCCTCGAAGCGGGTGAGACGCTTTTTATAAGGGCGGTTCGTCGTCGTGGCGTCGAAGACGTCCGCGATGGCCGCGATCTTGGCCGCGTTCGTCAACTGGTCGCCCTTCAACCCATACGGATAACCCTGGCCTTCCATCCTTTCGTGGTGCGCGAGGGCGATGTTCAGGACGGTGGGATCCTGAATGCCGTTCTCGACGAGGATATCGCGCCCCCAGGCGGGATGCCGCTTGATGGTCTCCCACTCGGACGGATTCAGAGGCCCCTCCTTTTTGAGGGTTGCGCCGTTCACCCGGGACTTTCCGATGTCGTGAAACAGCAGTCCGACAGAAACCGGACCCATCGCGGCCGCGCTTTTCCGAGGAAAGACATGCTGATACAGTCCCACGCCGTAGATGCAGACATGGAGGGAATGGGTGAAGGTGTAATAGTCGTTGCTTGTCATGCTCATCATGGAGCGCAGGACTTTGGGGTTCAAGCTCAGATACATGGAGAGGTGAGTCGCCTCATTCGCGGCCTTCTCCAGTGATTTGGGACTGATGTCGCCGGTGAACAGACCTTCCACCGCCTTGGAGGCTTGGCCGCACAAGACCTCGGACCGGGTTTCCAGGGGAACCGATTCGTCGGAGAGGAAAATCCCTATTCGCGATTCAAGATAATCTTCGTAATCGGACAGGAAGCGGCGATCGGTATAAATCCCCAGGCCTTCAGTGCTCTGAATGGCGGCCCTGAGCCTTTTCGTAAAGCGCTGCCGCCGATTCATAAACAGGGCGAAGGGGCGGGACCCGTTCAACCGCTGATAAATGGGAAATTCAAGCGGTTCGCCCTCCTGAAGGCTCTCCAAGTCGATGGGTACGAGCTCATGGAGACCGGGGCCGGTTTTGGGATCAGCTTTCACTGCTTCGCTCATCCCAGGTCTCAATTCTTCAACAAGGTGAAAAATGGCGTCGAATTCAGATGGTCCTCATTTGACGAGGCTCGAAGATTGACGAGCGGATACTCCGGTTTATCAGGTGGCGTCTATGGGACGGGTGATTCCGAGAATCTCCGAATCCGTCTCGCCCTTGGACCCGACACGCCGGATTTCCCGATCTATGGATTGTATCGGCAAATTTGCCAATGGAGATAAGAGGTATTGCGTCTTGAAGTCCGACAGCCGCTCCCGCCCGATTTCGGGGTGTTTCCCCCATCGGGGCCGCCAAGGACGATCAATCGATGATGGCCACGGCCCGGATAGGCGCGCCGCTGGCGCCCTTCCACTTGACCGGCAGAAGAGAGACCGTAAAGCCGTAAGGTTTGGGAATGGCCGCCAGGTTGGATAGATTCTCGACGTGCCAATATTCCCGGTCTTTGTAGAGGCGGTGGCAGGGCCACAGGTCTCCGCGCTCGAACATCTTCGGGATGGGCAGATCAAAGCCGGCCGCATCGATGCCGATGGTCTTGATCCCCCGGTCCAGCAGCCATTCGCAGCTCTCGCGGATCATGCCGGGATGGTCGGTCAGGTATTCGGGACGGTCCGACTTCTTCGATGCGTCAGTCCGCAGCAGGACGATGTCGCTCGGCTTGAGCGCATAATCGATGCTCGCCAGCGCCGCCTCCAGGTCGGCGATCTCGATGGCCTCACCGCGTTTTTTGTGAGAGAGGTCCAGGACCACGCCGGGCCCGTAGCAGTATTCCAGCGGGATTTGCTCCGCCGAAGGTCCCTCCGGGTCCCCATGAAAGACGGAATCGATATGCGTTCCGTGGTGGTCGCTGAGGACGACGACGCAGTGGTTGAACAGGGTGTCGGCCCCGTATTGTGCCGCGTTCAGGCGGGCCGCGCTTTCATGGTGGTCCTCCAGCACCCGGATCAATGGGCTGACCGTCCCCGGATAGGTCTGCATGAACCGGTGAACTTCCATGCTGAGGTCGATGATCCGCGGCATTTTCTCGCCTCCCGGCTTGATTTCGGCGGCGGGGGATGAAAACCGCCCGTCTGTTTGTTCTCAACAATAGGGACACCCGCACGGGTGACCCCCGAGTGGAGAAGCCGACCGATTTACGAGGAATGGCGGGCGTCCAAATCAGCTTCCGGCGGGTCATTCTATCGCATCTGAAAGGTTCGGGAACCCCAACAAGCTGTACGATTTAAGGGTGGGGAAACAAATGAATTCCCGATTTTTCCTCGCAAGAGCGGGGGCCGCGCCCTATTTTCGTGGAAGAAGGGTTTCTTGAAGCAGGCGTGCGCGACGCCGTCACGTCCGAAATCCCCCGTTCGGAGATCCGGATGAATCGGAAGTCTCAAGCCATCGACGAAACCCGTCCAGCGCCCCGGGCGGCGAGCGGTTGGGTGGCCGCGCTTGCCGTCCTGGCCCTCTTCATGGGCGCGGCCCCCGCGGACGCCCAGGGCTTTTCCATCATCACGCCCAAGACCGAAAGGGCGATCGGGAAGAAATATGATCCGTTGATCCTGAAACAAATGGGGTACTACGCCGATCCCTTTCTCCAGCAATACGTCAGCCGCATCGGTCGGAAAATCGCCGCCACCATCAACAGAAAGGCGTATACCTATCATTTCAAGGTCGTGGACCAGCACCAGGAAAACGCCATGGCCCTGCCGGGCGGTTACATCTACATCACACGCGGGATGCTGGCGGTGCTGAACAGCGAGGCCGAGCTGGCCGGCGTCCTGGGTCACGAGATTGCTCACGTCACACAGCGCCATGGCGCCCGGCAGATGACCAAGGCCCTGGGTGCCCAGTTTCTGACCCTTGCGGCCGCGGCCGGGGGCGCCCTTGCGGGCGGCGGCGCCGTGGCGCCCGCCATCACGCTGACGCAGGCGGTGATGAGCAACATCCTGAGCGGTCACGGGAGGGGGTTCGAATTCGAGGCCGACGAAAAGGGGCTTTACTATGCCTGGAAGGCGGGATACGATCCCCGGGAGGCCGCCAAGTTCATGCGGCGGCTGCGCCAACTCGAGCGGTTGCGCGGGATCGGCTACCACGGTTTCGGTGCGACCCACCCGGAGACCACCCTGCGGATCCTGAAGCTCGAAGAGCTATCTCAGGTCCTTGCCCGCCCCGGACAGAAGTTGGCTGTGAAGGGGGACCTTTACAAGGCGCAGCTGTCCGGACTGGTTTACGGGGAGCGCAAGGAAGGTTACCGTCTTAAGGCTCATCGCGCGCGGGGCGGGGAAACCCTTCCCGACCTCGCCGCCAAATTTCTGGGCAACCGGAACTTCTCACTCGAGCTCGCCCTGTTGAACGACCTGGACGATCAGACAGTCCTGAAAAAGGGCCAGCGGATTAAGATCATTCGCAAGAAATAACCCCTCCGAACTGAGAGCGGCGGATTCGGCCGCGCACCCGTTGCCCCCCCCCTCTCCCAGAATTTCGCGCCACTTCAATCGTTCCTTTGTCCGACATGGAGCATGCCGGGTGTGGCGCGGAGAGGGTCGCAGACCCTAACCCGGATTTCTCACCAACCGATGGTCTGGTGCTCCGCTTGCCGCAGGGATCGCACCGGCCGCCTTGTTCGGCAGAGCGTAGCGGATACCCGCAACAACCGTCTTTCCGGGCGGGTACGGAGACCCACCCCTACGGCACACGGCGTTTTTCGTCGTAGGGGCCGGTCCCCGTACCCGCCCGTCCCACGTCCGCGCACAGAACGGGGTGTTTCAGCCAGACAACTCGCTCGCATCGGGAAATGTATTGAAAGGCAACTCGTTCACCGGACCATCCGAGGTTGAAGATTCTCTTTGTGAAATATTCGGGCTAAGCTTCAGCCTCCGCCCACGCGCCGCGCTCAATCGAAAACCAGCGGAGGCTGAGGGTCAATCGACCCGCGCCTCTGCGCTACATGGCTTTCGTGAATGCGTGAACCCCTTATTAGGATACCTACCCCTCGCAACCTCTTACGACGAATGGTTGGCG
>CAYRGS010000068.1:0-11165 GCA_964423875.1 uncultured bacterium | reverse complement strand
CGCAAGCCGCAGCCGGTATGCCGGCGCCCGCTACCGCAGGCCCTGGTGCGCGGGCGCGGTCAGGTCCGGGTCCCGATCCACGAGGGCGAAGGCGTCCTCCCTCGCCTGCGTCAGCAGGTCGGTGTGGCGCAGCATTCGGATGAAGCGCAGATCCGGCGCACCGGCCTGTTTCGTCCCGAACATCTCGCCCGGCCCGCGGATCTCGAGGTCGCGGTCGGCGATTTGGAACCCGTCGGCGGTTTCGGCCATGACGGCGAGGCGGGCCTCGGCCTCCGCCGTGAGCGGGGGGCGGGCCCGCAGGACGCAGTAGGCCCTCTCTCCTCCCCGGCCCACCCGGCCCCGAAGCTGGTGGAGCTGGGACAGACCGTAGCGGTCCGCGTCCTCCACCCACATCACGGTGGCGTTCGGGACGTCCACGCCGACTTCGATCACCGTTGTTGTGACCAGGAGCCGGATGTCCCCCCGGCGAAATCCCTCCATGACCGCCTCTTTCTCCTCAGCCTTCATCCGGCCGTGAAGGAGCCCGACCCGAAACGGGTGAAGCTCGCGGCGAAGCCGATCCGCTGTCTCGACGGCGGCCTTCAGGTCCGACCGCTCCGTTTCCTCGATCCGGGGCGACACATGGTAGGCCTGCCGTCCGGCCCCCAGCTCGCGTCGGAGAAGACGCCACGCGGCCTCCGCCTTCCCCCCCACGTGCACGGCCGTCTCGACGGGCTTTCTTCCAGGCGGCATCTCGTCGAGAAGGGAGAGATCCAGGTCCCCGTACAAGGTCAGCGAGAGGCTCCGGGGGATGGGCGTCGCCGTCATCACGAGGATGTCGGGGTCGCTCCCTTTATCCCGGAGGGCCGAGCGCTGCATCACGCCGAATCGCTGTTGCTCGTCGATCACCGCGAGACCCAGGGACCTGAACCGCACTTCCGCCTGAATGAGTGCGTGTGTCCCGATAACCAAGGAGACGGATCCCTTCATCACGCTGTCGAGCAGGTCCGCCCGCTCCCTTTCCTTCATGCGCCCGGTGAGAAGCCCGGAGCGGACGCCCAGGGCGTCCGTCCAGCGCCGAACGGTCGCGGCGTGCTGCTCGGCCAGAATCTCCGTCGGGGCCAACAGGACCGCCTGATGGCCGCTTTGAATCGCCGATAGCGCCGCCCAGACCGCCACAACGGTTTTCCCGCTTCCGACGTCCCCCTGAAGGAGCCGGTTCATGGGCGAGGGGGCCAGCAGGTCGCGACCGATCTCGCCGAGGACCCGCTCCTGGGCGGAGGTCAGGTTGAACGGGAGGTCTTTCAGGAACCGGGCCGTCAGGGGACGATCCAGGTCGTAATCGCGGCCGCGCCGCCGCTGCTTCATCCGGTCTCTACGCAGCGCGAGACCCGTTTGGAATCAGAACAGCTCGTCGAAGATGAGCCGCCGGTGCCACGGCGAGCGGCCGGCGTTGAGCGCTTCGGGATCGGCCGCCCCGGAGCCGTCGGTCATGTCCCCATCCCCCGCCGCCGGGCCTTCGCCCGGAGGAAAGTGCACGCCCCGCAGGGCCTCCGACAGCGGGAGAAGTCCTCTTCGATTCCGGATCGCTTTCGGGACGACGTCGGAGACTTGGCCGGAGAAGTTGTCGACTACCTTCTTCATCCAAACGCGGAAGGCCCTCGGCCTCACGCCTTCCGTAGCGGGGTAAAAGGGGACGATCCGCCCCGTGTGGAGGGAATCCCGGCCGCTCCCGCCTTCCTCCAGCTCCTCCACCTCCGGGTGGTGGACCTCGAGGCGTCCCCGCCGCCGGGGGTTGGAGCGGACGACGCTGCTGAACACAAACGTCCGGCCGGGCTGGTAGCGGTCCTTCATGGAGGCGGCCCGGAAGGCGAACCAGACAGCGGTGAGGACGCCGGTCGAATCCCCCAGCGTCACCTCGTAGATCCTTCGGCCCCGTCCGATGAACGCCGCGCCGCCCTCGAGGACTGTCGCCGAGAAGGTTTCCTCTTGTCCGGGCCGGAGGGCGGAGAGGGGTTGAAGACGCGAGCGATCCACGTATTTGCGCGGCAGGAAGAAGAGGGCGTCACCGATGGTCCTGATCCCCAGACGGGCGAAGGTTTCGGCCCGTTTCGGCCCGACCCCGCGGACCCGTTGAATGGAGTCGGTGAGAAGGGGCCCTTCCGGAGCGGGGGCCTCGCGCCGGTTTCCCGCACGACGTTCTTCGGCCTTTCGGCGCGGGGACTCGCGGCTGCGGCGAGAACGCCGCTGAAGGGCCTTCTCGATTCCGTCGAGAAGGCTCAACGCCGATTCAATCCGTCCACGTTTCTCGACGGCGGACAGGCCGTCGAACCCCCGGACGGCGTCGCCGAGCTCCTTCAGGCGGGTTGCGGCCGCCTTGGGCGGCCCCAACGCCTCGATCTCGCGGAGCCAGACCGAGACCGATCGCTCGAGACCGGTGAGGGCGTCGATTTTCGCAAAATCATTTCGGGAAGCGAACTGAAGGGGTCTTCGGAGCTTTTCGAGGGGGTCCGGTTTCGCCATCGGGGGTGGTTGTTATCTCCACGCGGGGCGGGACGAGCTCGGGGGCCGATTGCCGGAAGGGCGCCGATTCAGCCCGGGCTTCAGTCGGGACCTGAAAACGGCAAGGCTTCCATCCGGCCGGACGGCGGGAAAGGCGGTGGCGCCGCCCCTGTATTTTACACCGGCCGATCCGGACTTGCCGCGGCCGGTCGGGCGCCGAAAAAAGATTTGCTAGGACCACGGCCAGGTGATAGTTTACGAGGGTTGTCCGGTCCGGTTTTCAGAGTTGACACCCGTTGAAGGGCCATCCTGGGGGTTCAGGCTGTGGCGAAACGATGTGACGTTTGCGGAAAAGGTCCGGTTGTCGGGAACCGGGTGAGCCACGCCCACAAGGTCTCGAAGAGGCGTTGGGAGCCCAACCTCCACCGGGTCCGCGTTCAGGTGAACGGCGGCGTCCGCCGGCTATCGGTGTGCACCTCCTGCATCCGGTCCGGAAAGGTCCAAAAGGCCCCGCGCGGCGGATCGAGGCCCGAAACCGAACCGGCGGCGACCCCCTGAAAGCCTCCTCCCGACCGGAGTCTTCAGACCCGTTCACCCGCCGGCCTGAACCCGAACCGATCGCGCTCAGTTGATTTCTGCTGAACAGGAACGCCTTTCATCCGTTCGGCCTTCAACACCCCCCGGACGCCGTTCAGCGCTCGAAGCACCCTCTCCAGATGACTCAGGTCGTGGATCTGAATCCCCAAACGGATGGTGGCTCCTTCTCCCTCCGGCCGGGTGTCGGCATGCATGTGGCCGATATTGGCGTCGCTCTCGGCGATGACGCCGCTGATCTGGGCGAGGAGGCCCTTTGCGTCCACGGTTTCCAGGTGTAGCTCCACTGTGTGCTGGCCTTCGGTTTCCGCGTCCCACTCCACTTCAACGCGCCGTTCGGGCTCGTAATCCATAACGCTGACATTGGGGCAGTCGGTCATGTGGATGGTCACCCCCCGGCCCCGGGTGATGAATCCGACGATGGGGTCCCCCGGGACGGGATTGCAGCATCCGGCGGGCCGGACCAGAACGTCCTGGATGTCCTTGACCTTGACGCGGCTCGAGTCCGCCTGACCGCCTGTGGGAATCCCGCTCTTCTCCGCCGCCCCCGCCGGGGCCTTCTTCTTGGTCAGCGACTGGATCACTTCCGGGGGCAGCAGCTTCGCCATCACCTGTCCGGATGCGAGGCGGCCGAAGCCGACCGCAAGGATCAGGTCCTTCGCCGATCCCAGGTCGAGGGCGCGGGCGGCGGCCTTCAAGCTCTTCTCTTTGAGCAGGCCGTCCCGGGCGCTTTTTCCGTAGCGGGCCGCCTCCTTTTCCAGGATCTCCCGGCCCAGCCCAAGGGCGCGTTCTGTCTCCTCGGCCCGCAGGAAGGCGCGGATCCTGTGCCGCGCGCGGCCCGTTTTGACAAATTTCAGCCAATCCCGGCTGGGCTTCCGTCTGGGAGAGGTGATGATTTCCACGATCTCGCCGTTCTGCAGGGTCCGCTTCAGGGGGACCATCTTTCCGTTGACCTTGGCGCCGGCGCAGTGGTTGCCCACATCGGTGTGGATCTCGTAGGCGAAATCCACCGCCGTGGCGTCCCGCGGCAATTCGACCACCTTACCCTTGGGCGTGAAGACGAAAACCGCTTCCTGGAAGAGGTCGGTCCGCAGGGTATGGAGGTACTCCTTCGGATCCTGGACTTCCTTTTGCCAGTCCAGGAGCTGCCGGAGCCAGTTGAACCGCTCGTCGTTCTTCTCCTCCTCCGGCCGGCCCTCTTTGTAGAGCCAGTGGGCGGCGATGCCCGCCTCGGCCACCTGGTGCATTTCGCCGGTCCGGACCTGGAACTCCACCCTGTGCCCCCGCGGGTCCAGGACGGTGGTGTGGAGCGATTGGTACTTGTTGGCCTTGGGCAGGGCGATGAAATCTTTGAACCGCCCCGGGATGGGCATCCAGAGCGAGTGGATGGCGCCCAGGACCGCATAGCAGTCCTGGACGGAATCGGTGATGATTCGAAGGGCGGTGAGGTCATAAATCTGGTCGAGGGAGACGTTCTGGGCGATCAGCTTCTGGTGGATGCTGGGGATGCTTTTGGTGCGGCCCATGACGCGCACGTTCAGTTCGGTGGCCTTGAGCTCGGACTCCAGCGCCCGGGCGACGTCTTCCAGGTAGGCTTGGCGCTCCTCCCGGCTGGCGGCTAGGCGTCGGCTGATGTCTTCATGTTCCGCAGGGTGAAGGAATCGAAAGGCCGATTCCTCGAGTTCTTCCTTCATCCAGCCCATCCCCAGCCGGTTGGCCAGGGGGGCGTAGATGTCCGTTGTCTCCCGGGCGATGGATTGTTGTTTTCCGGGCCCGTGGAATTCGAGGGTCCTTATGTTGTGGAGACGGTCCGCCAGTTTGATGATGATCACGCGGAGGTCCTGGGACATCGCCATGAGCATTTTTCTGAAGCCGTCCGCTTGACGCTCCTGGGCGCTGGTCGTCTCGATCTGGCTGATTTTTGTCACCGCGTTCACCAGCTCGGCCACCGTTTCTCCGAACATCCGGCGGATTTCCTCCGGCTGGGTGTGGGTGTCCTCCACCGTGTCGTGCAGCAGCCCGGCCGCCACGCTCGTGGCGTCCAAATGAAGATCGGCCAGGAGGCCCGCCACCTCGAGGGGGTGGGACAAGTACGGCTCGCCGGAGAGACGGACTTGCCCCCGGTGCACCTTGGCGCAGAAGACGTAGGCCTTCCGGACGAGGTCGAGGTCCTCTTCCGGCAGGTAGGTCTCGAGTTTTCCGATTATGTCTTCAAGGCGGATCATGCGCGTTTCAAGGGCCCCCGGCCTGGGTCCCTCCAACCGGCCGGGCGGTATGCCCGGGGCGTCGTCGGTCTCCCGGGTCAAAGCCGGCTCGCCGCGCCGGGCTTCCGGCGGCTCGACGCGGAGGCGTCTTCTTCGTCGTCCCGGGAAGGGGTGACGTCGATTTCGTTGGATTCCTTCATGGTCCGCTTGAAGCCTTTGATGGCCTTCGCCAGACCGGAGCCCACTTCGGGCAGCCGCTTGCCGCCCACCAGGAGGAGGATGATTCCCGCGATGATCAGGATTTCAAACAACCCGAAGCCCATCATTCGCCGTCACCTTGAGCGTTGAGCAACCTCCCGCGAACCGGCGGTTTCGGGGCACACCACCCCGCATTCTGACGATAGGTCCTGAAGGCTCGGAATGTCAAGGAAATCAGGGCGGTGAAGTCAGGACAAGCCGCGCCGGCGCCCTCACGCGCGCGTTCAAAGGTTGTGGGCGGACAAGACGCCGCGGGGGGGGCGATGAACGGGATAAGCCGAATCGAGGTTCTGTCCGCGCTTGCGGGGGTTGCGGCGCGAAGGGAAGCTCCGCCGGGTCCGCAAGCCGATTGGAAGGCCGCGTCTTTCGGATTTCTATCAGAAGATGAATCCGGATGATTCACCCGGGTGGGGCCGGGTTCTCATCATGATTCTGTCCGCCCTCACTCCAGGCGCACGGTCCGCTCGCCCAGAAGGTCCTCCACACGGTCGAGCATCTCGCCCGAGGGGTCCACGCGGAATTCGGGGAACCGGCGCGATTCCCGCAGTCGGCCGAAGTCGAACTTGAGGGACAGCGGGAACGGCCCCCGGTGGTCCTCCAGGATCTCCTTCAGGTCGAGCATCCGGGCGCGGACCAGCTCCCGGCTTTTCCCGGCCACTGGAAGGCGAATCGAGACGACCCGTCCCGCGCCCCCCGCGCTCGCCGACAGGGCGGTGATCTTCTCGGCCTTGATCGTGACGCCGCTTTCCCCCTGCTCGGCTGTCCCGGCGAGCAGGATCGGCTCCTCGCCTTCTAGGAGCGAGGCGGAATCGCGGTAGCAGTCGGGAAACACAAGCACCTCCGCGAACCCTTCCAGGTCCTCCAGGTTGAAGCGGGCCATGAGTTCGCCCCGCCGCGTGCTTTGGACCTTCAACCCGGCCACCAGTCCGGCCATCTGACCCTTGCGGTTTCCGGTGACCTCCCCCAGACCCGCCGTCGAGACGGTCGTCAAAAGTTTCAGTTCCCGCCGAAACCGCGACAGGGGATGGCCCGTGATGAAGAAGCCGAGCGCCTCCTTCTCATGGTGCAGCCGCTCCTTTTCGTCCCACTCCGGCGCCGGGGGCAGGGGGGCGGCGGCGTCGGCCCCGCCGGCCGCCTTCCCCGGGAACAACTGGGACTGGCCGGTGATCCGATCCTTTTGGTCCTGCGCCGCCCTTTCCAGGGCCGGATCCAGGACGGCCAGAAGCTGGGCCCGGTGGCCGGGCGTAGAGTCGAACGCGCCGCATTTGATCAGGCTTTCCACGACCCGGCGGTTGACGTTCCGGAGGTCGATTCGCCGGCAGAACGAGAACAGGGAGACGAACGGACCTTCCTCGCCGCGCGCCCGGAGGATTTCGTCCACGGCGCCGCCCCCGACATTCTTGACGGCCGCGAGACCGAACCGGATGCCGGCCGGGTGGACGGTGAACCGCTTGCCGCTTTCGTTGATGTCGGGCGGCAGGACCGGGATGTCCATCTCCCGGCATTCGGCGATGTTCTTCATCACCTTGTCGGTGTTGTCCATGTCGCAGGTGAGCAGGGCGGCCATGAAAGGACGCGGGCGATGGGCCTTGAGGTAGGCCGTCCAGTAGGCCACCAGGCCGTAGGCGGCGCTGTGAGACTTGTTGAACCCGTAGCCGGCGAAGTAGGCCATCAGCTCGAAGATGCGTTTCGCCTTGTCCGACGGGACCCCTCGCTCTCCGCATCCTTTCAGGAAATTCTCCTCCTGGCGCGCCATCTCCTCGGGCTTCTTCTTGCCCATGGCCCGGCGGAGCAGGTCGGACTCTCCCAGGCTGAACCCCGCCAGGGCGGTGGCGATTTGCATGACCTGTTCCTGGTAGAGGATGATCCCGTAGGTCTCCTTCAGGATCTCCTCCAGCGCAGGCAGCTCGTACTGGATGGGCGCCTTCCCTTGCTTGCGCTGGATGTAGTCGTCCACCATCCCGCTTCCCAGGGGACCCGGCCGGTACAGGGCGACGGCGGCGATGATGTCCTCGAAGGTCGAGGGTTTCATCTTCCGAAGGACCTCGCGCATCCCGCGGCTCTCGCACTGGAAGATGCCGGCCGTGCGTCCGTCGCCAAAGATCCGGAAGGTCTCCGCGTCGTCGAGTGGAACCCGCTCGATGTCGAACTCCGGCGCCCCTTCGGTCTCCCCGTCCCCGGCGCGGATCATCTCCTCGGCCTTGCGGATCACCGTAAGCGTTCGCAGTCCGAGGAAATCCATCTTGAGCAGTCCCAGGGACTCCACGTCGGTCATATCGAACTGGGTGACGGTTTCGCCGTTGGCGCCCCGGGCCAGGGGGACGAGCTCCATCAGGGGCCGGGGGGCGATGACGACGCCGGCGGCGTGGGTGCTGGCGTGGCGTGAGAGGCCCTCCAGGGTGCGGGCGGTGTCGATGAGACTCTCCACCTTCGGGTCATTCTCTTTCAGCTCCCGCAGACGGGGTTCCTCCTTCAGGGCGTCGTCCAGCGAGATGTTGAGCCGGCCCGGGACGAACTTGGCGATCCGGTCCACCTCCCCGTACGGCATGTCCATCGCCCGGCCCACGTCCCGGATCACGCCCTTGGCCATCATGCTTCCAAACGTGATGATCTGGGCGACGTTCTCGCGGCTGTATTTCTCGTTTACGTACTCGATCACTTCGTCCCGGCGCTCCATGCAGAAGTCGATGTCGATGTCCGGCATGGAGATGCGCTCGGGATTCAAGAACCGCTCGAAGAGCAAACGGTACCGGATGGGGTCCAGGCCGGTGATTCCGGTGCTGTAGGCCACCAGGCTCCCCGCCGCCGAACCCCGGCCGGGTCCGACCGGGATGTCCTTCTTCCGGGCGTGGTCGATGAAGTCCCAGACGGTGAGGAAGTAGCCGGAGAACCCCATCTTCCGGATCATCTCGAGCTCGAACTCCAGCCGCTCGTCGTACTCTGCCCGGGAGATCCCCGGTGCCAGGCCCGCCGCCTCCAGGCGGCGCGCGAGGCCGTCCCGGGCCAGCCGGGCGACGAAGTCGTCCAGGCTACTCCTGTCCGGCGGTTCGTACTGCGGGAGGTGGCTCCCGCCGAACTCGATCTCGAGGTTGCAGCGCTCGGCCACGTCTAGGGTGTTCCGAAGGGCTTCCGGAAACTCCGGGAACACGGCCGACATCTCCTGCGGGCTCTTCACATAGAGCTGATCGGTTTGGAAGCGCCACCGGTTCGGATCGTTGATCGTCTTGCCGGTCTGGATGCAGAGCAGGATTTCGTGGGCGAAGGCGTCGCCCGCCTCCAGGTAGTGGCAGTCGTTCGTGGCGATGACGGGGAGGTCCAGCTTCTTGGCCATCTCGACGAGACCCGGCACGACTTTCTTCTGCTCGGGCAGGCCGTGGTCCTGAAGCTCGACGTAGTAGCGGCCGGCGAAGCGCTCGGTGTACCAGCGGGCGGTCTGCTCCGCCCGAGCGGCGTCCTCCTGAAGGAGACGCTGGGGGACCTCGCCGTTGAGACAGCCGGTGGTGGCGATGAGACCCTCGGCGTGCTGTTCCAGGAGGTTCCGGTCGATGCGGGGCTTGTAGTAGAAGCTCTCCAGGTGGCTCTTGCTGACCAGGGAGAGGAGGTTGCGGTAGCCCGTCTCGTTCTGGACGAGCAGGAGGAGGTGGTTCAGGCCGACGGCGCCGTCGCTGGAGAGGGGCGTGCGGTCGAACCGGCTTCCCTGGGCGATGTAGAGCTCGCAGCCCAGGATGGGCCGGATGCCGTTTTCCCGGGCCTTTTTGTAGAACTTGATGGCCCCGAAGAGGTTGCCGTGGTCGGTGACGGCCAGGGCGGAAAGCCCCTGGGCCTTGGTCTTGGCCATGAGGGCGTCCAGGCGGTTGGCCCCGTCCAGCAGGCTGTACTGCGTGTGGAGGTGAAGGTGGGCGAATTCGGCGTTCTTCAACGAGGGGCGTCCTTCCGCAAAGGCGTTCGCTTACTCATGCTCGGCCGAGCGGATCCGGGCGTAGAGGCCGATGTCCCGGTATCCCGGAAAGCCCTCGGAGAGCCGCTCGAACTCCTCGGTGGAAATGGCCGTCCGGATGGATTCGGTCGATTCGAACACGGCGACGTTGACCCACCGCTCCGGGTCGTCGAGGCGGCGGTACAGGTTCGTCCGGATGAACCCCTGCGCGCGGCGCATGTAATCGGTGAGCCGGTCCCACTGCTCCAAGTACACCTCCGCCTCGACCTCGGGAACCGTGATGACGTTGATCATGAAAATCGCGCTGTCGTCCGCCCATAGGTACGCGTTCATTTCCTCCCCCGTGCAGTGAATTTCCTCAGACACGCTTCCTGGGGACGGCCGCTTCCCCCTGTCTCCCCGCAATTCACTCCCATTCTATCGTACCCGGTGGCTTGGAGGTGATGTCAAGCACGACCCGGTTGATCCCCCTCACCTCGTTGATGATCCGGTTCGAGACGCGGGCCAGCCACTCGGCGGGCAGGTGCATCCAGTCGGCCGTCATGCCGTCCAGGCTGGTGACGGCCCGGATGGCCACGGCGCTTTCGTACGTGCGGCCATCCCCCATCACGCCGACCGTCCGCACGGGCAGGAGGACGCAGAAGGTCTGCCAGGCCTCCTCGTACAGGCCCGCGCTCCTCACCTCTTCCAGGAGAACGGCGTCGGCCGCGCGAAGGACGGCCAGCTTCTCCCGGGTGATCTCCCCCGGGATCCGGATGGCCAGGCCCGGGCCGGGGAAGGGCTGGCGTGTCAGCACCTCGCGGGGAAGCCCGAGCTCGGCCCCGATCTCCCGGACTTCGTCCTTGAAGAGCTCACGGAAGGGCTCGAGGAGCTTCAGGCCCATGTGATCGGGCAGGCCGCCCACGTTGTGATGAGATTTAATGGTGGCTGAGGGGCCTCGGAAGGAAACGCTCTCGATTACGTCGGGGTAGAGGGTCCCCTGGGAGAGATGGGTGACCGGCGTAGGGCAGGGCCCTCCTGCGCTTTCACGCTCGGCCTCCTCAGCCACCATTTCGAAAACTTCAATGAAGACGCGGCCGATGACCTTCCGTTTCTCCTCGGGGTCGGTCACGCCGGCCAGCGCTTGAAGGAATCTTTCCGTCGAGTCCGAAAACTTGAGGCGGAACCCGAACTTCTCGCGGAACAGGCCGAGGACGTTCCGGGCCTCGTCCGTCCGCAGAAGGCCATTGTCCACGAAGATACACGTGAGCCGGTCGCCGACGGCCCGGTGGATGAGCGCGGCGGCCACGGCGCTGTCCACGCCCCCCGAAAGCCCCAGGAGGACGCTCCCCCCTCCTCCGACCTCCTCTTGGATCCGGCGGGTGGCCGTCTCGATGAAAGAGGACATCGTCCAGTCGGGTGCACACCCGCAAATCTCGAACAGAAAGTTTCCGACGATGGTCTTTCCTTGGGGGGTGTGGACGACCTCAGGATGAAACTGGAGGCCGTACATCCGCTTCTCCCCGTTGCGGACGGCGGCGATGGGGGCGTTGGCCGTTTCGGCGATCACCTCGAACCCCGGTGGAGCGGAGTCGAGGTTGTCCGCGTGGCTCATCCAGACCGGTGTGGGGCTCTCCAGACCGCGGAACAGGTCGGTGCCGTTTACAAGGGTAAGCTCGGCCCCGCCGTACTCCCGCTTCGCCCCCGGGTGG
>CAYRGS010000067.1:0-20804 GCA_964423875.1 uncultured bacterium | reverse complement strand
AGCAAAATCTCCCGCTCCGCGCACGCCGCCTCGAACACCGCCCGGAACTCCGAGCCCCCGTCCACCTGAATCGCCCGCAGCGGGAACGGAGCGCGCGCCTGAAGGGTGTCCAAAAACCGCCGGGCGCAAAGGGCCGTGGCGCACGAGAAGACCTCCATCACGTCCCAACGCGAGACCATGTCGCGGGCGGTGAATTTCTTCAAGCTCACCCCGGGAAGGGGAGAAAGCTCGAGGGTGTCCACCTGGACCAGGTCTCCGGGAAGGCCGGGCACATAGCCCTTGGGCTTGCGCGTGGCGTAAGACCGCCGCGCCCGACGCCGCTTCGCGCTCACCACCTTGCCCCTCGGCTCGAGCAGCAGTCGCCGGCGCTTGAGATCGGCCAGGATGCGGCCCACCGTCGAGACCGAGGTCACCAACCCCTCGCGCCCAAGCAGGACCGCCAGCTTGGCCCTTCCCCCCCGGGGGTACTGCTCCCGAAGCTGCAAGACCGCCTTCACCAGCTCTGGCGACCACGTGGGTTGCCTCACCCGGCACGGCCGGCGCGTGCGCTCCTGCAGGGTCGTCAGGTTTCGGGGCTCAAACCGATTCCGCCAGCGGTGCAGCGTGGCCCGGCTCACCCCAAATGTGCTGCAAACCAATTTCGCATTCCCGCTCTCCCGCCAAAGGCTCAGGGCACGAAGACGATCCCGGCCCTCGGGGGACAACCAAACACTTGCATCCAGGGACCTCCTCTCTCTTGGCCCTTGGCACTCTACTCCCTACCAAGGAGATGTCTCACATCTATCTGAACCTATACACGTAGTTGGGAACGGATTCAGCTGAGACCGGAGTCGTGAACATGTCTTCATCTCCCAGCCTTGAATGTATGGTTTTTTCGGTTGTCTTCTATCGGATAAGAGGACCTTGGTCCGAATGAAAGACCCGAAGAAGGGTAGGCGTCCGTCAGCAAAAGGCCTCATCTTCAGTCCCCCGGATGGGCGGCCGCGAAGCGTCCCAACCCGGACAGAGATCGCCCCGAGCGCGGCGACGGGGTCAAAGTCGAGTCCCCCTGCCTCCTGATTGAGGCCGAGCATCAACTCCTCCGCCATGTGCGTAGGTGAATTTTCGGAGCCGAACAGGGGCTTGTCAAACACGCGGAGCCGGCCGAACAGTTGGGTGGCGGAAAGTCCGCGGGTTCGGCGGTCACCCAAAAGGGCGGGTGAGAAACCCGGCCTACCCCCCGTCCTCGGAAGCCTCTTTCGCCTGGATGGCCTTGAGCAAATCCTGGGGGCGAATGGGGATTTTTCGGCACCGGACGCCGACGGCGTTGTAGATGGCGTTGGCGATGGCCGCGCCGACGGCGTTCACGGGCCCTTCCGAGCAGCCCTTCGCGCCGTGGGGGCCGAGCGGGTCGTCCGTCTCGATGAACGCGTGCCGGATGGGCGGCATGGATTCGGCCTTGGGAACGGCGTAGTCGGCCAGGTTGCCGTTGACCGGCTGGCCGTTCTCGAAGATCATTTCCTCGTTATACGCCCAGCCAATCCCCTGGCTGATGGCGCCCTCGGTTTGTCCCTCCGCCCCCAGGGCGGAGACGATCCGCCCGACGTCGTCCACCGAGGCGAAATCCAGAAGCTCGACCTGGCCGGTTTCCGTGTCCACCTCGACTTCGGCGACCTGGGCGACGAATTCGTATCCTGGGGCCACATTTCCGTCGAGGAGGGGGGGCTTGACGACGTCGTTCTCCGCTTCGTAGTGGCCGACGGCCATGACCGGACCACCGTTGGTGCGCTTGTGCTCCAGATGGGCCGCTTCGCCGATGGTCATGCCCCGGTCCGGGGCGGCTTTGATGAAGATGCGCCCCCCTTCGAACTCGAGGTCGTCGGGATCGGCCTCCAGCTCGGAGGCGACCACCGCCGCGAGCTTTTTCCTCAATTCCACTGCCGCCCGGTGCACGGCGTTGCCGCCGATCATCGTAATGCGGCTTGCGAAGGAGCCGAGGGTGTAAGGGGCGACGTCGGTGTCCGCCGCACAGAGATCGATGTCTGTGATCTCGAGACCCAGCTCCTCGGCGGCGAACATGCACAGCACCGTCGGAGACCCCTGACCGGTGTCGCCCTCGCCGATCAGGAGGCCGACCCGCCCGTCATCGTGCGCCTGGAGGATGGCCGTGGAGCCTTCCCAGCCGGCGATGATCCGGTTGCCGCTCACGTGATTGGCGGCGGCCAACCCAATCCCGCGCCGCTTGGTCCCGGTGCGGTTTTTGAGGTTCTCCCGCGATTTTCGCTTCCAGTCGGTCATCTCGACCACTTGCTCGACACACTCGGGCAGGGCGTTCGTGATGGCGTTCCACTTGTGGATCGAGAGCTCACGGGGCTTCAGAATATTCTTCATGCGAAGATCCATCGCGTCGATGTCGAGCGCCTCGGCGAGCATGTCCATCAAGATCTCGCCGGGTACCGTCGTCTGGGGCGTCCCGAAACCCCGGAAGGCGCCTTTGGGCGGATTGTTGGTGAAGGCCAGGTGCGCGATGACCCGGCAGGCCTTCCAGCGATAGATCGAGGGCCAGCGGGTGACCATGGTGTTCACGATGCCCGGCGACGGACCGGTGTACCCGCCGCAGTCGGAAACGATGTTCAGCTCGTGGGCGGTAAGCGTGCCGTCCTTCATGGCGCCGATCTTCAGGCGGACCCGGGCCGGAACCCGCATCCGCGTGGCCCCACGGAACGACTCGGTCCGGAGGTTCTCCAGTTTGACTGGGTGGCCGCACTTCAGCGCGAGGAGGCCGCTGATGAAGGCGTTGGGGTCTTCAATGGACTTGCCGCCGAACGCGCCGCCGACGTACGGCTGAATAAGGCGCACTTTCGAGGCCTCGAGCCCCAACCCCATGGCGATGCGATCACGGCCGAGGAAGACCTTCTGACAGGGGACGTGCATGACCAGCTTGCCGCCGTCCGTCGGGTCGGCGACGGTGCAGTTCGGCTCGGTGAAGGCGTGATACTGGGTGCCGGCGTAGAATTCCTCCTCGAGGACGATGTCGGACCCCGCGAAGGCCGCGTCCACGTCTTCGCCCTTATCGAAATCCAGCGCGTGGCAGATGTTTCCGGGGGCGTCGTCGTGGATGAGGACCGCTCCCTCGGCCATGGCGTCCTCGGGGGTGAAATATGCCGGAAGGACTTCGTACTCCACCCGGATGCGTTCAATGGCCTCCTCGGCGGCCTCCCGGCTCACCGCCGCGACGGCGGCCACCTCATGGCCGATGAAGAGGACCTTTTCGATGGCCAGTGCGGTTTGGTCTTTGCGGATCGTGCCGTAGGCGGCCCCCCGGGGGAGGTCCTTGCCCGTGACGACGGACTTGACGCCCGGCGTCTTCTCCGCGTCGGAGATATCGATGTTCAGGATGCGCGCGTGGCCGTGCGGGCTTCGAAGCACGCGGCCGTGCAGAAGACCGGGCATGTTCAAATCGGTCGCGAATTTGGCTTGGCCCAGCGTTTTGACCGCCGACCCCAGCAGGGGCGCGCGTGACCCGATGACTCTTAAGGAACTCATGGATTCACTCCCACAAACATTCCCCGGCCCGAGCAGGGGCCATTCGGCAATCGGGTAGTCCCGACCGCGCATTCCGTGACGGCTGAAAATCAGGTTTGGAGCCGGAGCATCGACTCCGGCGTTCATCATAGCACCGAATGAATCGTCCGCTCAACCCCGGAGGAGCGTGATGAGAACGATGCCCAGCACAATCGAAGCTGTCCCGAGATACGTTCTCAGGGTAATTCGCTCCAGGTCGCCCAGGAAGATCGCCGCCATCGCGACGGAGAGCATGGGCGTGGCGCCCATGATGGCCATCACGCGGGAGACTTCCCCCAGCCGGATCGCGGAGAAGAGGAAAAACAAAGTGACCGCGAGGGTGGTGCCCGCCAAGATGAAAAACATCAGCGCCCTGCCCGATCCCAGGAAGCGCCGGCCTTTCGGAAAGAACCCGTAAGTCAGCATCAGGACCACTAGGGCAGAAAAGGTGGAGAACACGATGCCCACATGAGGCAAAGGTAGGATCTCCAGGCCGATCTTCCGGATGACGGCGGCCAATCCCCAAAAGAAGCCTCCGGACAAAGGGATGATGGTCTCGGTCCACTTCATGCGGGACTCGCCCTTGGGGCGGGTGATCACCCAGATTCCGCCGACGATGAGCGCCGTCCCCGCATAAAGGGATGCGGGCGGGCGCTCCCCTAGAATCAAGGTGCCCAGTAGGACGGAAAAGAGCGGGCTCGATCCCATGGAGATGGGAACGGCCTTGGCCACGCCGAAGCGGTTCAGGGAAATGTAATACGCGGTGATCGATAGGGCCGGTGAGCTGACTCCCCCGACCAGGAACCAGAAGACGCCCGCACGGGGCAGCTCCAGCCAGCGGATTCCGATCGCCGTGCAAATCACCGAATAAATGATCAGGATCGTCAGGTTGACCGTAACCGCCGCCATGTAAGGCGAGCCCGACTGGAACCCCCGACGATTCAGGATGCTCACAGTCGACATGGTCAAGGCCGCCAATATGGCGATGAGATCGACGGGAAGAGATTGCAAGTTCGTGTGTGTCCGAGAAATGGAAACGGGACCGAAGGATCAAACCGGAACGGGAGTCAGGGACCGGACAACGGCGTGTCCGGCCGCGAGCCGTCCTCCGTCCCTCCTTGCGGCCCGGGAGCGGATTCACCCCTTCAGAAGCGTGATTAGCACGATGCCCGTTACAATGGAGACCGTGCCCCCATAAATTCTTGACGTGATGTTTTCCAGGTTGCCCAGGAAGATGGCCGCCAGCGCGATGGAAAGCAGCGGCGTGACCCCGAAGATGGCCATGACACGCGAGACCTCTCCCAGGTTGATGGCGGTAAAGAGAAAGAAGAACGAGATCGATAAGGAGATCCCCCCGAAAAGCGAGAACTTCACCGCCCTGGCCGAACGGACCAGTCGTTTGCCCTTTGGGAACAGCGGATAGGTCAAGATCAGACACACGAGCGCGGTTGTCGAGGAAACCATCACCCCGACATGGGGGAGCGGGAGGATGTTCAGGCCGAGCTTTCGGATGACCGTGGACAGACCGAAGAAGAATCCCGCCGCCAGGGGGATGACGGCCTCGCTCCATTTGAGGGACGGTTCCCCCTTGGGGCGGGCGATGATCCAAATACCCCCGATGATCAGAACCGACCCCAGGTAAAGGGACCAGTGGGGCCTCTCCCCGAGAATCAGGATTCCCAACAGGACGCCGAACAACGGATTCCCGCCCATCGCGATGGGGCCGGCCTTGCCCACACCGAAGCGGCTGAGAGAGATATAGTACAGGGTCATCGAAAGGGCGGGGGAGGAAATCCCGGCCAGGAGAAACCAGCCGACCGCGGTGCCGGGAAGCTCCATCCAGCGGACGCCCAGGGCTGTACAGATTCCGAAATAGACGGTCAAGACGGTCGCGTTGATGATGACCGCCGCCATGTAAGGCGAACCCGTTTGAAGCCCCCGGCGGTTCAGGATGCTCATGGTCGACATGGCCGCCGCCGCCAGAAGGGCGGTGATTTCAATGGGGATGTATTGAATGAAGGACAAGGCTGGTGCCGCCTCCTAATGAAAATCGGATTTTTCGGGGAAGCCGTTGTTTGTTCGAGGCGTCCGTATGTGAAAGTGCTCTTCGCCCCTTGGAAAGTCAACGGTGACGGCGGTGGGAGCCAGGGCCGGGAAATCGGCCGAGAACCACCGCCAAGACATGCTCAGGACATCCGTTTTCCCATATTTCTCAGGGCAGCGTTTCAGGCGTCACCGTCCAGGCGATGCGCCATACCTCTCCTGTGAGGCCGCCCGCGGTCGGCGTCCCTTCCAGGCAAACCGTCGCCGCTTCCCGAAATGTGACAATCTTCCGCTCTGGGTTTCCAACAACCAGCAAGGACGCCAGCCTGCCCAGAAATGGCAAATGACCAACGATCATCAGGTCCCCCGTCTCCCTCCCGAGCTCAGTGGCCAAGGGTTCGACGGGATCCATTGGACTGAGCCCGGATCGCTCCCGGACGCCTTCCCCGGAGGTGATCGACCCGGCTAGGACCCCGGCCGTCTGGGCCGCCCGAAGCTTTTCGCTGTGCGAGATGGAGCGTACGGAGATCCCGAGGGGCTTCAGGAATCGCGCAATCTTCTCCGCCTGTTCTTTCCCCTGGGAAGACAGCGGCCTCGCCGGGTCCGCCTCTTCGGAAACGGCCGCACCGTGTCGGACTAGATAAAGACGCATGACTTACCTCGGCCCGCGATGACCGCGAACGCGATAAAGTTGATTCCCAACCGAGGTGCTCCGGCGACGGCCGTTTGAAAGAACCCAATGGTATTCTATTCCGAATCCGGGTTCGAAATGAGCCGGCCGTCCTGCGCGATATGCCTTCGGCCCGAAGCCCCGCGGGGGAGAAGAAAGGCGCTTTCTCGAAAGTCGTTGGATGGAAAGGCCCACCCATTTACAATACACTGTTCGAAAGAATCATTTCCAGAACACCCGTCGATTCATGGAATGAAATGGAGGATTGAGCATTGAGCGACGATGTTATCGCGGAAATCATGGAAAGCAGCAAAGGCCGGATGATCGGGGACGGGCTTCAGGCCGCCGACATCGATGAAATTCTTGCGCGATGCACCGGCTGGGGCGACTGGTACGAAGTCGTTACCGACATCGGCGACCGGTACGAGGGCATGGCCGAGGATCGCCTCTCCGGGGGGTTTTCGATATCCGCCGGCGAGTACCTTTGGCGGGCCTGCATGTATTACCACTATGCCCAGTTCTATATGTTCGAGCGCCCCGATCTCAGGGAGGCCGGACAGAAGAAAAAGGTCGAGTTGTATCAGAGGGCGGCGCCGCTCTTTTTCCCCCCGGCCGAGCGCGTCGATATCCCATTCGAAAAATTCACCATCCCCGGGTATCTTCGGTTCCCCCCCGGAGTGGAGAAGCCTCCTTGCGCCGTTCTCATCGGGGGGCTGGAAAGCACCAAGGAGGAAAGTCTCCTTTTCGAGCGCATGTGCCACGATCGGGGCTTGGCCACCTTCGCCTTCGACGGTCCCGGACAGGGGGAGATGTATTTCCAGACCCCGATCCGCCCGGATTTCGAGCGGTTCACCTCGGCGGTGCTCGATTATTTGGAGACCCGGCCGGAAATCGACTCCTCGAAGTTCGGGGTCCTGGGCAGAAGCTTCGGCGGCCACTACGCCCCAAAGAGCGCGGCCCACGACGACCGGATCGCCGTCTGCGTATGCTGGGGGGTCCTTTACGAACTTCAGACCTACTGGTGGGACATGCACGACATCACGCGCAACGGCTTTACGTACTGCGCCGGGGAGACCGATCCGGAGAAGGGCAAGGAAGTCCTGAAAATGATCGACCTGAGCTCCTCATCGGCGAAAATCACTTGCCCCCTCTACCTCCAGCACGGCATGAAGGATGACCTCATCCCGCTCCACCAAGCCACTCGACTGGAGAAGGAGGCCGTGAACGCGAGCGAGGTTGTCACCCAGTACGAACCCGAAGGGATTCACTGCTGCCACAACCTCTACCACACCACCCGGCTTCCGATGGCCGATTTCCTGGCGAAGCATTTGAACCGTTGATTGGAAAGCCCCCCGGAGGCCTTGGTCCGGCGTAAAGGGGGCCGTCCGTCCGATCGCGAATGAGGTTCGGTTTGATGAGGGGGAGGGGAGTCCGAATTTTAAGGCCCCTGTCCACCCCACGTCGGACAGGACGCATGGGCTTGTCAGCCTAACTTCTCGAACCATTCCCGGGTCGCCTCGGCGATGGATCCGGGCGTCCAAAGAGGCGCTTCCCGCCAGAGCTCGATGTTTTCCATCATGACGGAAACCCCCTCTTCGAAGGAAACCCGGGGTTCCCAGCCTAGGGTTTCCCGGATGCGCGAGATGTCCGCGTGCGTGACGTCCGGTTCGCCGGGTCGCTTCGGAAGGTAGACCACCTCTCCGTCGAGAAGCTCGACGAGGCGGTTGACGCTCTGCGGGGATCCGGCCCCGACGTTCAGGACCTCGCCGTGCAGGGCGGACCCCGCGGCCAGGACGCACGCCTCCGCCACGTCTGTCACAAATACGAAATCCCGAGCTTGGGTCCCGTCGCCGACCACCGTGAAGGGATGTCCGCCGAGCTTTTGGGCGAGGAAGACGCCGAACACCGCCCCGTAGACCCCGGTCGTCCGGGAGCGCGGACCGTACACATTGAAGAATCGAAGAGAAACGGCGGGCAGGTCATACACACGGCTCCAGTGCAGGACACAGCACTCTCCCAGGTGTTTGGTGAGGGCGTAGGGATATTCCGTCCGAATTTCGGCTGTTTCCGGCGTGGGGGTCTCATCCGGAATGCCGTAACAGGAGGAAGAGGCCGCATAGACGAACCGTTTTACACCCGCCTCCCGGGCGCACTCCAGAATAGAAACGGTCCCGGTCACGTTCGACTCGAAATAAGCGGACGGGTCCTCGATGGAGGGGACGATGTCCGCGCGGCCCGCGATATGGAAAACCCGCTCGACGCCCTCGAAGTGAGGCTGGCAAGCCTCTTTGTCGGCGACGTTCACCCGGTGAAAAGAGACCCGGGGGTTCCCCCGGTGCCGCGCCAGATTTTCCTCCCGGCCCTTGGACAAATCGTCCAGGACGGCCACGTCGTGGCCGTCTTCGACAAGGCGATCGACCAGGTGGCTCCCGATGAACCCGGCCCCTCCCGTCACCAGGGTCTTCATGAATCTCAGTTCTCCCGATGGAAAGGGAAGGGCCGCCCCACCGGCCCGAATCGGTGAAAATTCCGGCCTACGGTACCAGGATCCAACGAGGACTTTCAAGGCGCTCCCAATGGCTCGAGCCGGGATTTTCCGCGGATTCCGGACTCCCGCCCTTTTCATGCAGTTCGAACATGGATAGACTGACGCGTCGTCGAGGTGCGTCCCGGCCCCTTCCTCCGCTTCACGACGCCGAGCCGGAATGAAAGCTCATGGGATGATTTTGGGATGGGAATCAGCACCGGATGAAGCGAGCCGTTTATCTCGACCGGGATGGGACCTTGAACGTACCGATTCTTAGGGAAGGCCGCGCATATGCCCCGGTGACCGAGTCGGATTTCCGAATCTATCCCGAAGCCCGGGCCGCTTTGGATCGTCTCAAGGACGCCGGTCTGCTGACGATTGTGGTCACAAACCAGCCGGAGCTCGCAACGGGCGAGTTGACGTGGAAGGTCCTTGAGAGGATGCACGGGGTTCTCAGGCGCGCCCTGCCCATTGACGATATCTATGTCTGTCCGCACCATTCCTCCGAGGCGTGTGACTGCCACAAGCCGCGGCCGAAACTGCTGAACCAAGCGGCCGAGAAATGGGGGGTCGCGCTGGGCTCCTCTTTCCTGGTGGGCGATCGCTGGCGGGACATCGGGGCGGGGAACAACGCCGGCTGCACAACGGTCCTCATCGAGCGGTCCTACAGCGGGGCGTGCGATCCGGATTTCAGGGCGGCGGACCTGCGGAACGCGATCGAGGTGATTGTCGAACAATTATGATGACGGCGGATCAGCTTGCGGGATTGTGTAAAGCCGCCCCAGTTCGGGTCGGTGCGCGGTGGACCCGTCCTTTCAATCATTCCGGAAATCACCCTCTTGGGGAGAAACGCCGCGTCGCCCGGAGGCTCCGGTTTGGAGGCATTCGATGAAGACATACGTTATCCTCGGGGGGAACGGGGTTTTCGGCGTTCACCTGATCATTTATCTTCTCCGGAATCATCCGGATATTCATGTCATCGCCGTCGGGCGCAAGCCGGAAAAGATCCGGCCGTTCTCCCTGCACTTGGGCATCGATGACGCGCGGTATGAATACCACAATATCCACATTGCGAATTTCCCTGACCGGGTTTCCGACCTCATCCGGGACCGGCAAGCGGAGGTTGTCGTCAACTTCGCCGCGCACGCCGAGGTCGCCAGCAGTTGGAGAGTTCCTTTTCACTATTACGAAACCAATCTGGTGGCCTTGTCGAAGATCCTGAAGAACCTGGAAGGGGAAAACCGGCTGAAGAAGTGGGTGCAGATTGGAAGCTCGGAGGTTTACGGCGCGGTGGAAAAGCCTGTTGACGAGGATGCGCCCCTGCGGCCCTCGACCCCCTATTCCCTGTCGAAAATGGCGGCGGATATCCACCTTGAGGCGTTGCACAAGGCCGTCGGCTTTCCGATGAATATCATCAGGCCCTCCAACGCCTACGGCCCCGGCCAGCAGCTTTTTCGCATCATTCCGCGGACGGCCCTGTGTGCGTTGCTCGGTCGAAAACTCCCCTTGCAGGGTGGCGGGAAGGCGGTCAAGTCCTACATGCACGCCCAAGACCTGGCCGCCGCGATTTACCTGATTGCGGAGCGGGCGGCGCTTGGCAAATTGTACAACGCTGGTCCGGGGGAGGGTGTGACCATCCGGCGGCTGGTCGAATTGGTCTGTGAGAAAATCGGCGCGCCCTTCGAAAGGGTGGTCGAGGTGGTTCCCGATCGTTTGATGCAGGATTCACGATACCTGCTCGACAGCTCGCGGATTACCGAGGACCTGGACTGGCATCCGACGATCGGCCTGGATGAGGGCATCGCGGAAACCACCGATTGGGTCCGGGAACATCTCGACGTCCTCAAGGACCTTCCCACCGAATTCCATTTCGAGCCTTAGTCTCAAACGGAGGTTTCAGGTCCGGGGAACGTGTCCGGCAAAATATCGGCCGGCGGCGGGCGACGCTTCAAGGGGCATGGCTCACATGGCGGGAAAGGAAACTCGGGTGTGAAGACCGTTTTCGTTACGGGAGGGGCCGGCTACGTAGGCACCGTGCTCGTTCCCAAGCTTCTGGCCAAAGGGCACAGCGTCAAGGTCCTGGACCTGTTCATTTTCGAAGGGGCGGGTTTTCCGGAGAGCGACGCGCTCGAATGCATCGAAGGGGACATCCGGGATCAGGACCTGTTGAGAGAGATCATTCCAGGCTCGGATGCCTTGATCCACCTCGCGGCCATATCCAACGACCCCAGCTTCGAGCTCGACCCCGATCTCAGCCGTTCCATCAACTACGAATGCGTCGAGCCGCTCGTGAAGGTTTCGAAGGAATGCGGAGTCCGGCGGTTCATCTATGTATCGACATCGAGCGTCTACGGCGTCAGCGACGCGGACAATGTCGGAGAAGATCACCCGCTTGTCCCCCTGACGGACTACAACAAATTCAAGGGAATGAGCGAACCGCTCTCTCTCAAGCACCAGTCGGACGCCTTCACGGCCGTCGTCATCCGCCCGGCGACGGTCTGCGGGTATTCACCGAGGCTGCGCCTGGACCTGACCGTGAACCTGTTGACCAACTTGGCGGTGAACAACCGGAAGATCACAATCTTCGGCGGGACGCAGAAACGCCCGAACATTCATATCGAAGACGTGACGGATCTCTACGTCGACCTGCTGGAGATGGAGGACGCGCTCATCGCCGGCAAGACGTTCAACGCCGGTTACCAGAACCACTCCGTGGCGGAGATCGGCGAAATTGTCCGGAGCGTCGTTGTCCGGGAGATGCCGGAGTTGGACCCCATCGAGGTCGAGACTACGCCCTCCGACGACCTGCGCTCTTACCACATCTCCTCCGAGAAGATCCGGCGCGAGCTCGGGTTTGTCCCGAAGCGGAGCATCGAGGACGCGGTCGCCGACCTGTGCCGGGCGTTTCGCGAGGGGAGGATTCCGAACTCCCTCTTGGACAGCCGATACTTCAACGTCAAGCGGGTCAAAGAGTGGATGAGCGCGCGGGGTCGGTGATATCCCTGGGGGATGGGTGAATTGGGTGCGCCATTCGGTCGATGGTTCTCGGACCGAGTGGTAATGCGCCGTCATTTGCGGGGGGGGAGGGGGGATGACCGGACCGGTCAACCGACCCGCCGCCGCGGACCCGTCCGAGTCCGGGTTCTATTTCGCGCTTTTCCTGCCTTTTGCGGCCCTGCCTTTCACGCATTCCCCTGTCCACTCCTCGAGCATGCGGATCAGCGCCGTGTGGTCCTGGTCGCCCGCGCCGCCCTTGACGGCGAAGGCCAGCATTTGTTCCAGCAGGTTGCCGGTATGCATGGGGATGTTCTCTTCCCTTGCCAGGCGGGTCGCGATGGAGATGTCCTTGAGCAGGAGTTTCAGGGGAAAGCCGGCGTCGAATGTCCGGGGCAGAATGTATTTGGGAAATTTGACTTCCGAGGTGTTGCTTCGGCCCGTACTCTGGTTGAGGATTTCAATCGTCCGGTCCGGATCGAGTCCCAGGCGCGTCGCGATGATCATCGCCTCGCTCGTGGCCAGGAGGTGTGAGGCCGAAAGGAAGTTGTTCAGGGCCTTGAGGATGTGGCCCGCGCCCGGCCCGCCGACGTAATGGACGTTCGGACCGAAGACGCGGAGGACGGGTTCCGACTTCTCGAACAGGTTTTCCTCCCCGCCGACCATGACGGTGAGCGTTCCCACCACCGCCCCCCGGACGCCCCCGCTCACCGGGGCGTCGAGGAAGTCGATCCCTTTCTCCTTCAGAAGCTTTCCCAGCCGCCGGGTGCTGGACGGGTGGGACGTGCTCATGTCGATGATGACCTGCCCGGCCGCGGCCGTTCGGAGGAGACCGCCTTCTCCCTCGACGACACCTTCCACGGCCTTCGAGTCCGGCAGGCTCAGCAGGACCGTCGGGGTGTTTTGCGCGACTTCGCCGATGGATGCGGCGGCGCGCCCTCCCCGCTGGACAAGGACTTCGACCGCGTCCGGGTTGGTGTCATACCCCCAGACTTCGTACCCGGCCTCGAGCAGCCGCCCCGACATGGGCGTCCCCATGTTCCCGAGCCCGATGAAACCCACGCGCTTTTCCATTTGATCGGAATCTCCGCCGTAAATTGGTCTGAAAGTGGCCGCGTTCGGTTAGGTTTTCCATTCTACCTTTTGTTGTCCCCCCGGGCCAATTCACGTATACTCGCGCACCAATTTAGAAAAATCATTCAATCGGCCTCAGTTTGAAACCGCCCCTCGAGCCCTAATCCAAAATTTAAAGGGCTCTCGGGAGCGCGCTCGGCCTGTTACACAACCCCTCCCATGTGAGGATTCAAAATGAAGATCGTGAATTCCCACGAGATCAAAGGCCACACCGCCGCGGGGGGACGGCTGACGCGGATCCTCCTAGATCACGAAACCGGGCTGGAAGACGCCGCCGTGGTCCAGGTGGACTTTGCCGAGGGGACGGCCTCGGAGTTTCATGCGCGCGAGGGACAATGCGAGATCCTCTACTCCCTCAAAGGGGTTAACGCCGTCGGCTATCCCGATGGGCGGCGCGATCTGCTTCCCGAAGGCGCCGCCGCTTACATGCCCCCCGGTATCGAGCACCGGCACGAGAACGGCGGAACCCCCATGGCCACGCTCCTGGTCGTCTTCATCCCGCCCGGGAGCGTCACCGACGCCGTCCGCAAGCGCCCCCTGGAGGACTGACCCGTGGCCTCCCACATGGTGGACTCCGCACTCTTCAAGGACCAGTTTGGCACCGAGGAGATGCGGCGTATCTTCGACGACCGGAACCTGCTTCAGAAGTGGATGGACGTGGAGGCGGCCCTCGCACGGTCGGAGGCGGTCGTGGGGCTGATCCCCCGGTCCGCGGCGGAGGAGATCTCCCGCAGGTGCTCAGCGGATCTCCTGGACGTCGAGGCCATCAAGCACGGCATCGACGGGACGAGCCACCCGATTGTGCCCTTCCTGCACGCCTACCAGGCGGTCTGCGGGAGGGAGGCGGGTGAATACCTCCACTGGGGGGCGACAACCCAGGACATCATCGACACGGGAATGGTTCTCCGGGTCCGCGAGGCTTACGACGTCATCCAGCGCGATGTGTCGGAGATCATCCGGATCATCTGCGACATGGCCCGGAAGTATCGGGACACGCTCATGGCGGGCCGGACCCACGGCGTCCACGCCCTGCCCATTACGTACGGTTTCAAGGTGGCGATCTGGGCGTGCGAGCTTCACCGCCACCAGGAGCGTCTCCGGGCGGCGAGGCCGAGGGTCCTCGTCTCCAGCTTGTTTGGGGCCGTCGGCACGCTCAACAGCTTCGGCAAGGACGCCCTGGAGATCCAGCGGCTCGTCTCGGAGGACCTGGGGCTCGACGTCCCGGAGATCTCGTGGCACTCGGCCCGGGACGGCGTGGCCGAGTGGACGGCGTTGCTCGGACTGCTGGCAGGGACGATGGGGAGGATCGCCAACGAGATCATCAACCTGATGAAGACCGAGGTGGATGAGGTCGAGGAGCCCTTTCATCACGGGAAAGTCGGAAGCTCCACCATGCCCCATAAGCGCAATCCGATGATCTGCGAAGCGGTGGTCGCCGCCACGCGCATCGTGCGGAGTCACGTCCCGCTGGCGATGGAGGTCATGATGTCCGAGCACGAGCGGGACATGTCCACCTGGCAGGCGGAGTGGGAGTTCGTCCCCGAGGTCTGCATCCTGACCGGGGTCGTCCTCCATCAAATGAAGTTTGTTCTGTCGAACCTCATCGTGAAGCCCGACAACATGCGGAAGAATCTCGAGGCCCTAGGCGGTCTGATACTCTCGGAAGCGGTCATGCTCCGCTTGGGCGAGTCCGTCGGCCGGCAGACGGCCCACGATTTGGTGTATGAGATCAGTATGGAAACTTTCGAGAAGGGGGTCCCCTTCGCAGAATTGCTCGCAATGGACGAGAAGGTCTCCGCCCATCTCTCCCCGGAAGAAATCGAGGGGCTGCTCGACCCCGCGAACTACGTCGCCCACTGCGGGACCCTGGTGGACCGGGCCATCGCCGCATGCGAATCGGGTTCTTCCTGACTCGCCCCATCCGGGCTTGAAACCCTCCGGACGCCGTGGTAAATGGGGAGGGTCCGAAAACCGAAGAGACGGGCGTTTGAGAATTCCCGGTGGGGTTGTCTCCGGCGGGGGGGGGGAGCGGGTTTTGCGCGTCCGGCCGGGTCCCGGAAGGGGCCCGAACGGAGCGAAATCACAATGAGGGAGGACTGGTCTCATGTCGAACGACTGGCCCGTAGCGGCCCACGATCCTAAAGACAGGGCGCTCGATTATTACATCTGCGATTGCGAAGCGCACATCATGCCGGAGGACTACCGGCGCTTCATCAAGTACTTCCCCGCCACGGCGACGTTCGAGTACGCCCACAAGATGTGTATGCACTGGCAGTGGACCGATCACGTCACGGGGAAGAAGTTCGAACACCCGGGGATGGACTGGACCATGGAGAAGATCATCGCCGATTACGATTCCTGCGGTGTCGATCAATCCTGCCTGATGCGCGAGTCCTTCATCGACACGGCCATGGACCACGCCCCCTTCTCCACCAACCAGCACGTCATCGACGCCCTGGAGAAATACCCGGACCGTTTTATCGGCTGCTCCAACGTCGGTCCCTTCAGCAAGCGGAAGACCAGCGACATCCTCTGGGAGCTGGACTACCTCCACACGAACTTCAACTTCAAGACGACGAAGTTCTACATGCCCGAAGACACCTACATGAACGACCGGCGGCTCTGGCCCGTCTACGAGAAGTGCGAAGAGATGGGCATTGTCGCCTTCTTCCACACGGGGCTGACAATCCGCATCGGCTACACCAAGTACACCTTGCCACGGCTCCTGGACGACGTGATGATCGATTTCCCCGACCTCAAGGTGGTGGCCTACCACGGCGGCTACCCGTACTGGGAAGAGGCGGCCATGCTGGCGTGGAAGCACCCCAACTTCCACATCAGCTACTCGATCCTCCTGCCCTGGTTGCTGCGCGCGCCCGAGCGGTTCCTTCACATGGTCGGGACGACGATGCAGATCGCGGGGTCTGACCGCTTCATCTGGGGGAGCGACTGGCCGGCCTCGGATCCGGGACAAAGCATCCAGGCCGTCCTGAACCTCAAGATGACCGAAGAGCTTCAGGAGAAATATGGCTACCCGGAGATCACCAAAGAGGACAAGTTCAAGTTCCTCGGAGGCAACCTGGCCCGCCTCATGGGCATCGACCCGAAGAAGGGCATGCTCAAGGTGAAGCGTGACGCGGCCCGGAAGAGGCCCGCAAAGAAGCGCGCAGCGGGCGGAAAACGATGAGGGGCCGGGCGGGGATGGGGTGAGACGCAGTTTCCCCGCGATCCCTCCAAGAGTCGTCTCAGATCGAGCGGACGGCCCGCCGGGCCGCCCGCTCGCGTTTGTCGCGGAATGGGCCGGTGCGGTGATGAAATCGCTTAACCCACATTTTCCTCGGACATTCCAAACAGAGCGGGTTTGGCGAAGAGCCTGACCCAACCCAGTCGGGACCCGGCCGCGCCGGGGTTTTCAATACACCCCCCGATTTTACCGGGATTCGGTGATTTGTAAGAAATCCCGGCTACTCCTTGTACTAGAACACTGGCGCCGCCCGGCGGTCCGGCGCGGCTTCCATCCAGCTGGTGTTGAGGACGGCGATCTTGTCCCGCAGGCCGCCACCGTTCAAGGCGCCCTCCAGGTCCGAAACGCCGAGCTCGGTCATTTCCCCCTTTTGCCGCAGGTCCAGCTTGACGCCCTTTCCCAGGAACCGCTCGAGGGGGAGCCTGTCGATGCTGAGAGCGCCTTCCACGGCGTGGTTTGGCCCCTCGACGTGGGAGCCGGTGTGGGCGCTCATCGAGAATTTGCAGTTGTGCCGGAAATGCGTCTTCAGCCGCGCGAACACCTCCAGGTTGAAATCCGGATGGTTCGGCGGATGGAAGTCGCTGAAGGTCTAGTCCAGCGGCAGGGTGAGATCAATGATCCTCACGACCACGGCCCTCCAGTTGTGCGCGGAAATCCCATTTACAAAGGGGGTCACTTTATAGTTGACATGTCATTCTGAGTGGAGCGAAGAATCTCGCATTGTTGTTGTACCGGTTGTCGGATCACTCTACGGGAAGGGCCACCGCGAGACCCTTCGCTGCGCTGCGTCTTCCGGCATTCCTTTCCGGACGTGGTTCGCCCGTCGCTCAGGGTGACAAAGGTGTCAAGTATTTATCACTCCCCGTAATAACAGAAACGCGAGCGCCGGAGTCAAGGGAGATGGACGCTGAGGTCCCCCTGGTTCCCCCGCGTCTGAATGGATGAAGCGCTCCATCATGGGTGGGGATTCCGCCCCTCCCCCCTCCCCCCTCACGTCGGATCCCGGTCACAAAGCCACGCCTTTGCGGCATTCCCGCCAATCCTGTCCCTGGCGCTGGGGGCGGTGCCGGAGGAGGGGGAGCGCGCGGGGGTCATTGGGGATGGTGGGGACGAAATCCTGGACATCCTCGGTTCCCCAAGTCCCTACGGCGAAGGTGCGTCTTCTGTCATCGATACCCGCGTAAATGGTATCCTGTTCCGTGATGGACCTCCTATCGCAGGTTGCCACGGGCAATCACCCACGAGCTTGCGATAAGGCTGGTCGGTCCTTCCATCGGGTCTTTTCGCGGCCGCCTTGACCGCCGCGTCCCCTTTCCGATAAGAGTGACCGCATGAAGCTTTCCATCGTCATGCCCGTCTACAACGAGCGCGAGACCATTGAGGAGATCCTCCGGCAGGTCATGGCCCTTGAGCTGGAGAAAGAGATCATCCTGGTGGACGACTGCTCGACGGACGGAACCCGCGAGTGGCTCCGGGAGTGGGGAGGGGATGGGATCCGGGTGTTGTACCACGAGCGGAACAGCGGGAAGGGGGCCGCGCTGAGAACGGGGTTCGCCCACATCACGGGCGATGTGGTCGTCCCCCAGGACGCCGACCTGGAGTACGACCCGCAGGACCTCATCCGGCTGATGGAGCTCTTCAAGCGGGGCGTGGCCGACGCCGTTTACGGGTCCCGGCTGATGGGGGGCGCGCCCCAGCGCGTCCACCTCTTCTGGCACAAGGTGGGCAACGGCGTCCTCTCTTTCCTCACCAACCTCCTGTTCAACTCCACGCTGAGCGACATGGAGACCTGCTACAAGATGATCCGGGCGGACGTTCTCCGCGAGCTGAACCTGGTCTCCAACGGCTTCTCCATCGAGCCCGAGATCACCGCCAAGATTCTCAAGCGCAAGTTGCGGGTTTACGAGATGCCCATCTCGTATTATGGCCGGACCTACGAGGAAGGGAAGAAGATCACCTGGATGCACGGCTTCGGGGCGCTGTGGACCCTGCTCAAATACCGGTTCGTGAGCTGAGGATCCGCGTTGGACGCACCTCGAAAGGACCCTCCTTCGGATTGGCTTCCCGCCCGCTATCGCGCGGACGGCCCGCTTCTGCGGGACCTGTTCCTTTTGGCATTGACGATCCGGGCGCTTGCGCTCATCCCTGTCCTCTGGGCGTTCGCGGTGGGAGAGCCGCCCTACCTGGGCGGGGACTGGGGCGCGTTTCATGAATGGGCGAAGGGGATCCTTTCGGGCGCCGGCATGCTCGCCGACGGCCTCCCCACGGCCGAGTACACGCCCCTTTATCCGCTTTTCATCGCGGGCGTTTACGCGGCCGTGGGGGTCTCTCCCTGGGCCGTCCTGGTCGCGCAGACGGTTCTGGGCGCGCTGGCCTGTCCCATTTTCGCGGCCGCTGCCGGGAAAATGGGCAGGGGGTGCGGGGGAGCCGGGGGAGCCGGCAGAAGATGCGCCGCCGTCGCCGGCCTTCTCTATGCCCTCTATCCGCCCTTTATCAAGGCGGAGCATCTCGTCATGACGGAGGCCCTGTACGTTTTCTGGGTGATCGTCTGCCTGTGGGTCCTGGCTCGGCTGGACCGGAGATTCTCCTGGGGCGGGATGGCCCTGCTGGGTCTGGTGGGCGCGCTTGGCTCATTGACGAAGCCGTCGCTTGCGATCTTCCCGGTGGTTTGCGGAGCGGCCCTGGTGGTCCGGGGCTGGGCTCGGAGGAAAGATTTTTGGGAGCCGACCGGCAAGGGCTTGGTCCTGGCGCTTGCCTTCGCGGCTGTTCTCTCCCCCTGGGTGGTGCGGAACTACGGGATTTTCGGCCGGTTCGTCCCCCTGGGGACGGAGGGGGGGGCCGTCTTCTACGACGGCGTCCACCTCAAGGACGGCTGGAAGCCGGGTTTTCGGACGAAGGATGCGGTTACGGCCCGGGCCGCGCGGATCGCCTCCGAGCCTGAGCGAAGCGCGTTCCTGATGGGGGCCGGTCTGAAGAAGATCGCCTCCGAGCCGTCCCGGCTGCCTCGGCTTCTCGCCGTCAAGGCGCTCTTTTTCTGGAGCCCGTTCGATTGGGAGATCTTTCTCGGGGGAACGTACAGCTTCGGGTTCGTGTTCCTTCTTCCGTTCGCGGTCTGCGCCTTTCTCAAGCGCCGGCCCGCCGACGGAATGAGCCGGGATGACAGCTGGAGGGCGTCGGCGCTTTGGCCGGCCTGGGGGATCGTGATCTACTACTTTCTCCTGGGCATCGTCTTCATCGGCTCGCCCCGGTTGCGGCTTCCGGCCGAGGCGGGCATCCTGATCCTGGCGGCCCTGGGCATCGTCCTGTTTCTGGAGACGTCCCGGCGCGGGACTTTCTGGACGGCCTCGGGGGCCTGGCTGGTGGTGAACCTCCTGGTCTTCTTCCTCTCGGACGCCCTGCGGTCTATGCTGAGGGGGTTTTTTTGATTGGTCGGGCGGGGACGGGGGTCAACCGACTCTCGACCCGCCCCTACGATGAAAAGACGCGGTTTGGCCGTAGGGGCGGGGCTTCAGCCGGGGGGCCTGTCCGTACCCGCCCATTTAAGGAGGAAGGACGCTGAGCTGGCGGGATAAGAAGGTTCTGGTCACGGGGGCGGGGGGGTTTATCGGGAGCCACCTGGTCGAGAGGCTTCTGCGCGAGGGGGCGCGGGTCCGGGGGCTGGTCCGATACAACTCCCGGGGCGGCGCGGGGTTCCTCTCCGAATCCGCGGCGGAGCACGGGGGCCACCTGGAGATCATCCACGGCGATCTCAACGTCGAGGAGACCGTCCGCAAGGCCGTCCGGGGCATGGAGGTCGTCTTTCATCTCGCGGCCCTCATCGGTATCCCGTACTCCTACGTCCATCCGGCCGAGGTTGTCCGGACCAACGTTATCGGGACGCTCAACGTTCTCCTCGCGGGGCGCGACGAGGGGGAGGGGGGAGGGGGTGTTGAGCGCGTCGTCCACACGTCGACCAGCGAGGTGTACGGCTCGGCCGTCTCCGTTCCCATCGCCGAGAGTCATCCCCTTCTGCCCCAATCGCCCTACTCGGCGTCGAAAATCGGCGCGGACGCCGTCGCCCTCAGCTTTCAGAATGCCTTCGACCTGCCGGTGGCCGTCATCCGGCCCTTCAACGTCTACGGCCCCCGCCAGTCGGCCCGGGCGGTAATTCCGGCCGTCATCGTCCAGGCGCTCACGCGAGACGTCGTCCGCATCGGCGCGACGCATCCCACCCGGGACCTGACATTTGTCGGGGACACCGTCCGGGGGTTCATGGCAATGGGCGAGGTCCCCGGCGCAATCGGCCAGACCGTCAACGTCGGGTCGGGGTTCGAGGTCTCGATTGGCGAGCTGGCCGAAAAGATCATCGAGCGCGTCGGCCGTCCCGTCCGGCTGGAGACCGATGAGTCCCGCCTGCGTCCCGCCAAGAGCGAGGTCACGCGCCTTTGGGCGTACAACAAAAAGGCCAAGGACCTTCTCGGTTGGGCACCCGAGGTCTCCCTGGATGAGGGCCTCGACCGGACCATCGCGTATATCAAAGACCACCTGGACGATTACGACCCAGACCGCTACGCGGTGTAGGGGGCTGCGCTGAGCAGTTGGGGTCATTCCGAGAGCAACGAGGAATCTCGCCTCGGTTCGAGCCTTTGCGGGGCGACCCCCCCTCGGGG
>CAYRGS010000066.1:0-20847 GCA_964423875.1 uncultured bacterium | reverse complement strand
GACCCTTTGGGAGGGGCGGGGTCTGAGTCTTTTCGGATTGACCATGGATTTTAACTCGAGTATGATCTTGAAATCCAACCTAGATACGGCCGTCCGTTGGTTTCTTGTGGGGCCTCGGCATGGTTTCAATTTGGAGAAGTGTTCTTTTTGTTCGGTCTGGCTTGGTTCCTCCTTGTCTCCACACTTTCTGCCCAAGCGCTGACAGTCAAGGTCCTATGGGGAAACGAGGGGAACAGGTCATGAAACGTATTCCACACCACCCCCGCCGCCACACAAGACATCTTATCGCTTCCTGTGTCCTGCTGATTGGATGTCTGCTTCTGATTGGTTGCGCTCCAAAAACATACTACTTGAACACAAAATATTTAAAGGAACGTCAAAGTTCAAGCAGTCGTATCCTTTTGATGCCCCCCGACGTTGAACTCAGCATTAAAACAGCCGGAGGGTTTCTGCAACCCCACGCGGAATGGACCAAGAAAGCGACAGTGAACGTCAAAATCGCTTTGGAAAAGGCGCTCCGAGGAAAACTCTCGGATGTCCTACACTATGCTCCTCCCCCCAAGGATTCCCTCGAAGAGCACGAGCATCTTCAAATTATTAAGCTTCATGCGGCAGTCGGAAACGCGATCCACACACACAAATATATCCCCAAATTTAAACTTCCGGCAAAACGGGAGAAGTTTGATTGGAGTCTCGGGAGGAATCTCTCCAGCCTGCGTAATCAGTATGACGCCGATTACGTCCTTTTCCTCCATTTCAGGGATAGCTACGCGAGTGGTGGACGCATAGCGGTTATAATCGCGGTGGCCGTGCTCACTGCGGGCAATGTGGCCATCAAGGGAGGCGAGCAAGCTGGGTTCGCTTCGCTTGTGGACCTTCGGACGGGTGAGATTGTCTGGTTCAATCGGCTCGTCCGAGGGACGGGAGAATTGCGGGAGTCCGGGCCCGCATTGGAATCTGTGAAAACGCTGCTGGTAGCGATTCCCCTATGAGTCTCATCAAGTCCACACCGATATTAGCGGTCACGGTTGCGCTTTGTGTCGCATGCGCCGCCCAGGTTGCTGACCTCAAGCCGGGCCAACGCCCGAAGTTGGATACGGATGAGGCCGGGCTCTGGATGCAGTTTGATAAGGCCGAAGAGCAGTTGCGGACTTCCGGCCAGATCGTCCGCAATCCCGAACTCCAACGTTATATTGGTGGGCTTGTCTGCAGGCTTGCGAAGGAATTCTGTTCGAAGATTCGGGTCTATGTCGTTCGAACCCCTCATTTCAACGCCACTATGGCTCCCAACGGCGTGATGGAGGTTTGGACCGGGCTGATTCTCCGCGTCGAGAATGAGGCCCAGCTCGCCTCCGTGCTCGGCCATGAAATTGGACATTACATCCGCCGACATTCGTTGACTCGTTTTCGGGATATGCGCAACAAATCGACCTTCAGTGTATTCTTCTCGATTCTTACAGCGGGGGCCGGAATGAGTCTCGGCGTTGATCTAGGAGGTTTCGCAGACCTCACCCAGCTTGTGCTCTTGCTGCACCAGTATTCCTTCTCGCGTGACCAGGAACGCGAAGCGGACGCCTTGGGTGTTCAATTCATCGCCAAGAGCGGTCTTCACCCGATGGAGGCCAGCCGCATTTGGAAGGCTATGATTGAGGAACAGGAAGCAAGCAAGGTCTCGGCCCCAAAGATTTTCTTCGCGACTCACCCGTCGCCGAAAGAACGGGTCGACACCCTCAGTGCCCTGGCGAGTCGCATCGTGCAGAAGTCGTCCAATCTGACCGTAGGAAAGGAACGATTCCTGAAAGTCACACTCCCCCTCCGCCATGGGTTTCTTCGGGATGAGCTGAGAAGAAGAGACTTCGTAGGAACGCAGGTGCTCCTGTCGCGGCTTTTCAAATCGGGGGTTGGCCAGGGCGACCTGCATTTCTACCAAGGAGAGCTCTATCGTCTGCGTGCTAAGGACGGAGACGCGGACAAGGCCATCAAGTCCTACCGGGCGGCGCTCAAGTTCGAGGATGCCCCCCCCGAAACCTACCGCGGACTCGGATTGGTCATGCTGAAGGCGGGGCGAAAGGAAGAGACCCGACGGGCGTTTGAAGCATACATCCGCCTTAAAGCGAATGCGGAAGACGCCATGATGATCAAGGCCTATCTCCTAAAGCTCCAGTGAGGTCCTTATGAAAACCAGAGGTCTCAAGGTTTTTTTTGTCCTGCTGTTGACCGGTTGTGCCCCATACTCGCTGATTGAACCCGGAAGGAGATCGATTGGTGCTCTTTACACGGTCGATTCGCACATTGCCTGGAGCGCTTCGAGTTCAGGAAAACTGGAGAGCTGGACCATTGATGGTCCCTCTCTCCAGGCCCTTCAGTTCGTCAAAGGCCTGGAAGAGGGTGATCTACTTTTTGAGTCCACGAAAAAGGGTCCCCGGTTCAAACGAAGCCTTACACCGTTCGGCGCAATGGATTTTGTTGTGGCCAGCTTTGCGGTGGCGGGTCGCAAGGGTGTCAAGGGGGAGAATCTGCGTCCGGCGCCCTTTGGAAAGGTCGAAGGTTTTCGCTTCGAGATCCGTTACCTTTCAAAGGATGGTTTGGAGCGGCGAGGGTTTATCATGGGGACCATCGTCAGTCAACGCCTTTATTTGATCATGTACCTTGGGACCCGGGCGCATTATTATGATAAGCACGAGAAAGATGTGGAACGAATCGTCAAGACCATTCGATTTGAGAAACCATAGAAGAAAATGACCTGCCCCCTAAAGTTGTACCACTTTTTAAGTTAGTCCATAGGCCATAGCCGGTCGAATGGGCTCAGGGACTCCCAAGGCATTGGGTTCGATGCTGTCCGGGAGCCCGTGGATCTCACAATGGTGTTGTCCAGATCTGGTGGGACACAGGGAGCGGAGGGCCTCAGTGCGGCTTCGCCGACAGGGGCGTCGTCCCCCCCCTGACGTTTGACGTAGGGCCATCCTCGATTTTCAGCGGAGACCTAGTTTACCGGCGTTTGCACCTGCTGATTTCCCTATGGCACCGGCATTTGGGTCTAGCACCGGGTCAAAGACGGAACCTGTAACTAATCCCTGCTGTCGCACCGTGCCTTGTAGTGGTTGCACCGTTAAAGGGTTGCTTGACATCGCCCGCGGTGATCGACTTCGTGGTGCTCTCGCCATCTCCTGAATCGAGATACCAGTACTGGTATCCTGCCTCTACGGAGAGGCCTTCCAAGAGATGACGGCCCAGATCAAAAGTCAATGCCGCGTCGATTTGGAATCCAAACCCTCCACTGACTGAGGCCTTGAGGCTCGGGTCTTGTTCCAAGTCCGTTCTCTGAGGATGGTTATCAAATAACGCAAACTTTGACCAAGGGATAAAGAAAACGCCTCCACGAAATAAAAAATCATGAAGAAGAGGGATCTCCCCGCGAGCGCCGAGCCTGATGGTGGTCCATTTAAAGTCTTCGGTTATGGCCTTCCCTTGGTCAGCCAAGGCGCCTGTGGCCGGAATGACTTGGACGGCCTTGGTCGCGATGTAACTTTCCTTCCAATATTGACCGCCAAACAAATGATCGAGAAAGCCCTCTCCTTTTTGCCCCCCTAGAAGCCTGTATCCCACATCACCGTTTACAAATACTAAGCCGTCTTCATCGGCAAACTGCGCAATGAACTGCTCAACGGGGAGATCTTCTACACCCTGACAGAGGCCAAGGTGTTGGTGCAGAGATGGCGACAGCTCTACAACCGGGTAAGGCACCATAGTGCCTTGGGCTACCGGCCGCCGGCGCCGGAGGCCATCGAACCCCTGACTCCAGGAATCCCTGAACTTTTGGACATCGGGGAGCAGAGACTAACTCAAAAATGGTACAACTTTAGGGGGCAGGTCAGCAGGGGGGGCCTCCTCTGGATCATCGGCGTGAGAGCTAAGGAGTGAGGGCCATAGGGGGCCCTCAAGAAATTTGGGTCATCGACTTGAGAAAGGGAGACAAATGAGCATCGATCCCTTTACCTTCGAAATCATCCGCCATAAGTTCGTCCGGATCATCGACGAGGCGGTAATCACGCTGAAGCATATCTCTGGTTCCTCGGCGACAACCGAAGGCAACGACCTCCTGGTTGGGCTCTACCGAAAGGACGGCAGCCTGCTCATGGGTACTTTCGGCTACCTCCACGCCCTGCCGGGGGCGGGACAGGCCTGCCGACACATCATTCAGGAATACTCGGAGAACCCGGGGATCTATGAGGGCGACGTCTTCCTCCTGAACGACCCCTACATTGCGGCCCTGCACAGCTCGGACACCTATGTGCTCTCCCCCATCCATTACGACGGAGAGCAGGTGGCGTGGAGCGCCAACTTCGTTCACCTGCGCGACATAGGGGCGATCAACCCGGGGGGGTTTGCTCCGGATTCGAGGGAGATCTATCACGAAGGGATCATGTGTCCTGGAATCAAGCTGGTCGAGAAGGGGACGCTCCGAAAGGACGTCTGGAAGACTCTCCTCAAAATGGTCCGGACGCCGGAGATCGTCGCCCTCGACCTTCACTCGCAAATCGCCGCGAATATCACCGCCAGAGAACGCATGATGGAGCTGTTGGAAAAATACGGCCGTGAGACCGTGGATACCGTTGCGCAAGGGCTCATCGACCAATCCGAGTCGCTCCTTCGACAAAGGCTCCGAGAACTTCCAGATGGAACCTGGAAAACGAGGCAATATCTGGAAACTCCGGAGAGGATCTTCACCGTCAACCTGGCGATGACCAAGGAAGCCGATCACCTCCATTACGATTTCACGGGCACCAGCGAACAGGCCCCCGTCGGCTTTAACTCCACGTACTGGGGGACCTTCGGCGCCCTCTTCGCCCCGCTCTTTCCCCTGTTGGGTTACGACATCTCCTGGAACGACGGGATCCTCAAGCCGGTCACGATCCACGCGCCCAAGGGAAGCCTCATCAACTGCACACGCCCGGCACCCAACTGTCTAGCGACCATCTCGGGCATCGAGATTGTAAATAATGTTTCTCTCGAGGCGATCTCCAAAATGTTCGTGGCCAGCGATACGTACCGCAAGGAGGCAACTGCGGTCTGGCTGGGGGCCCACTCCCCTATCACCGTCGGCGGATATAGGGAGGACCAATATGTCATCGAGCAGGTGAGCGACGAGTTCGGTGGGTCAGGCGGCGCGCGAACCTTCACTGATGGCATCGACTTCGGTGGAGAAATCCCCAACCCTCTCTCGAGGACACCCAACATCGAGAGCGAGGAGGCAGGCCTGCCCATCCTCTTTCTCTTCCGGCGTTTCCTCCAAGACTCCGCAGGACCCGGTCGATTCCGGGGCGGCATGACCGCCGAGTACGCGTTCGCGCCGCATAAGGCCGGGCGGGGACAGGTCGAAGTGGTGCTTTACGGAAGGGGGACGGAGTTTACCCAGTGCCAAGGCTTTTCCGGGGGATATCCAGGATCCAATTGCGGTTACGTTCTCATCCAAGGAATCGACGGGATCGACCAGCTTCGCAATCGCGACCTGCCGGAAAGGCTGGACGAGATGGGCGGAACCCACCAGTCCGTGTGCTGGGGAACGTTTAACCTGAAGGAAGGGGAGGTCGTCCACGCGTGGATCATGGGAGGCGGCGGCTACGGCGACCCTCTGGATCGCAACCCGGAGAGGGTCCGGGAAGATGTCCTCCGGGGCCTGGTCTCGCCCGAATGGGCACGGAAAGCCTACGGAGTGGTCCTCGACGGGCGCATCGTCGTGGACCTGAATACGACACAGTCATTGCGGGAGGAGATGGTTCATCAAAGGTTGTCGGGCTGGGAGGAGCATTCTTCCGTCAGCGCCTCGGAAGAAAGGGCCACTGCTGGGACAGGCGAAGCTGGGGATCGAAAGGGCTACCCCCTCAGCGAGAATCTGAGGGCTATTCCCAGTTCCCATGGGCCCGAAATCCGATGTCAGAGGTGTAATCACTGTATCTCGCGAGACGGACAACCCTGGAAGGATCATGCGGTCGTAATTCGGTCACCCCTCACCCGCGCTGGCCCCGCGCGTTCCCCGTCCGGGCGTTTCGAGATGAGGCTATACCTCTGCCCGGGGTGCGGCCGGTCTCTCGATGCAGAGGTGGCGAAGCCGGGCGACCCGCCACTTTACGACGCGATTTTGGCACCCGCCTGATGAGCCGACCGTCCCTGGGAGACCGGCTATGGTGAGTTCTTCATCGGCAAGCTGTGCGATGAGCTGCTCAACGGGGAGATTTTCTACACCCTGACAGAGGCCAAGGTGTTGGTGCAGAGATGGCGACAGGTCTACAACCGGGTAAGGCCCCATAGTGCCTTGGGCTACCGGCCGCCGCGTGCGTCGCCGCCGTTGTCGAGGTGGATACGGAAACGGGAGGGGTCCGGCTGGTAGAAATTGTCGTGGCCGACGACCTCGGCCGAGCCATCAATCCGCTCACTGTCGAGGGCCAAATCCACGGAGAAATCGCTCAGGGACTCGGATTGGCCCTATTCGAGCATCCCGTGCTGGATGGCGGGCAGTTTGTCAATGGCAACTTGGCCGATTACACCGTGCCAAAGGCGGAGGGGCTGCCGAATTTCGCCTCCATCCTTGTGGAGTCCAACGACCCGAACGGCCCCTTCGGCGCGAAAGGCTGCTCCGAATGCGCCTTGAACGCTTGCGGTGCCGTGATTGCCAACGCCGTCTACGATGCTGTCGGCCTCCGCTTGAAGGACCTGCCTGTCACGCCTCAGAAAATCCTGAAGGGACTTAGAGAAAAAGAAGGGCCGGCCTAGAGGAGACGCGTTGGATGCATGGATCCGCAGAAAGGTCCCAGCCGAAAAATCAGGTCTCCCTAGCCGTCCGGGCCTTGGCGTAAAGGTCATCGCCTTCCGTCCAGATGTTGATTAACTCGTCGCTCTTCAAGACCCGGGCGAAACCCCGCCGCAAGGTGCGGATGGTGGACTCGTGGGCGTAGGGATTGTCAGATGAGACGCAGTCCTCCACGAAGACGACATGGTAGTTCTTGAAGTATGCGCTGCGCGCCGTTGACTCACAGCAGAAGTTGGTCACCGTCCCGCAGACGACGCAGGTCTTCGTTCCGTGGTCGCGCAAGACATAGTCCAGATCGGTCCCGGCAAAGGCGTCGTAGTTGTGCTTGCTGTCGATGACGCGCTCCCCTTCCTCCGGGGAGACTTCCGGATAAATTTGAATTCCCTTGGAACCCTCAATGAGGGCGCCATCGCGGTGCGCATCCGAGAACTCTCGGAAATCGGCGTAGCAGTCGGCGTTGAAGGTGTGGGCGGTGTAGATGACCGTGACGCCGAGCCGGCGGGCGGCCTCGATCAACCTCTTGTTTCGGGGAATCTGCCGCAGGGCCTCGGGGACCCAGATGGGCGAGTTCGGGGCGACGAAGTCATTTTGGAGGTCGACCACAATGAGGGCGCACTCTTCCTTCTGAATGTCGAAAGCGTGATGCCGGTCGGTGTTGTAGTCCTTGTGCCAATCTTCGATGAACTCCTTTTCTCCCTCGAAAAGCTCATCCGGCGCTCTGTCGAAGGTCTTCAGAAAGTCATTCACGACGTCTCCGCTCATCTGTGCTGACCTCCATATCTGGTTTGTGCGTATCGGAGCATAGCGCCCTCACACCGCAAGCGCATGTTGGGGGAGGGGGTGGACTACCCGAAATCCGGGTCAACCACCGGACACGGGGACCCCCATGACGATCTGGATTTCTTAGTCGCCGGAAATCGGGGTATCGAGCCCTTCTCGCGCCTCCGGCCTTTGACCGTCAATCAGAAACAGGATTCTCGAATCGAGCCAGCCCTGCGTATTGTAAAACAAATCCTTCAGGTGCCCCCCTCGGGTGGGCGGGGTCTGTGTCTTTTTAGATTGACGACTGGAATTTTAGCAGGTTTTTGAGCTGATGGGAGAATGAGGGCACATTGAGAGGGCGTCTGTCTCCCCGAACCATCAGGTACGACATCGATACAGGGACGGGCCGTTCAATTAGGGTGGTTTTGCCCGTCCGGATGAAACAACGTGTCGGAGATGGGATTCTCCTTTCTTCCGTCTCGACTGATTCGTAAGGGCGGCTTGCCGAGTCGCTCCTGGTTCGCCCTTCTCCTTCCCTGATACTTCTCCTCCCCGGCCCACTTTCCGCCCAATCCCGATTGGGCCTGAAAGGGTTTTTTAATGCCGACACATTCCCAGAGAGGCAGGTTAGAATAGGCGTTCGGATGAGCGGACCGCTGATTCCCGATTCCAAGGCCGGGGGAGAAGAATGGAAACCCGCACACCACCGGGACGATCGGTCGTCTACGCGAAGAACGGAATGGCGGCGACCAGCCAGCCGCACGCCACCCTGAGCGCCCTAGACATCCTGCGCGAGGGCGGAAACGCCTTCGACGCCGCCGTGGCCGCCGCGGCGGTCCTGAACATCGTCGAGCCCCATAGCACCGGAATCGGCGGGGACGCTTTTCTGGTGGGCGGAGACCGGCGAGCTCAAAGGCCTGAACGGCAGCGGCCGCGCCCCCGGCGCCGCGAGCATCGAAGCCCTGCGCCGCCTCGGCCACCGCACGATGCCCGTGGAAAACATCCACTCCATCACCACGCCGGGAACCCTCGACGGCTGGACCACACTCCTGGAGGAATACGGCCGGATGGATCTCGCCCGGGTCCTGGCCCCGGCTATCCGGCTCGCCAAGGAGGGTTTCGCCGTCTCCCCCGTCATCAGCGGGGATTGGCGGGCGGGGCGGGAGAAACTCGCCCGGGACGCCGACGCCGCGCGCTGCTTTCTGACCTCCGGCCGGGCCCCAGCCGCGGGTGAAATTTTCCGGAATCCAGCCCTGGCCCGGACGTTCCGGACCGTCGCCGAAGGGGGGAAGGACGTCTTCTACCGGGGGGAACTGGGCGAGAGGGTCGTCAAGGCCCTCCGGGAAAAGGGAGGTCTCCTGACCATGGAGGACCTCCGGGCGCACCGCTCGGATTGGGTCGAGCCCATCGGGACGGTGTTCCGGGGTTGCGAGGTGTACGAGATTCCGCCGAGCGGACAGGGCCTCACGGCCCTTCTCGCGCTGAACATCCTGGAGAAGGACGACCTGTCCGGCCTGGGGTCCGGCTCGGCCGACATCTACCACCTGATCCTGGAAACCCTGAAGCTGGCCTTCGCTGACCGGGACCGTTACATCGCCGATCCGGAATTCGAGGACGTGCCGACCGGCCGCCTTCTGTCGAAAGAATACGCGGCGGAGCGACGGGCGCTGATCGACATGAACCGGGCCCTTCCAGCCGCCTCTCCCGGCCGCGTCCCATCCGGGGACACCGTTTACCTCGCCACGGCCGACGCCGAGGGCAACATGGTCTCCCTCATCAACAGCATCTATTCCGGATTTGGCTCGGGGATCTGCGCCGGGGACACCGGCGTCATGATGCAAAACCGGGGGGCCGGGTTCGTCTTGGACGAACACCACCCCCGCCGGCTCGCGCCGGGCAAGCGCCCATTCCATACAATCATCCCGGGGTTCCTGATGAAGGACGGAGGACCGCTCATGGCTTTCGGGGTCATGGGCGCGGACATGCAGCCCCAAGGTCACATCCAGCTCTTGCTGAACCACCTGGAGTTCGGCATGAACATCCAGGAAGCGATCGAGGCGCCGCGCGTGCGTTTTATCGCGGGGAATGAGGTCTGGGTGGAGGACCGGATTCCGCCGGGCGTGGCGGAAGACCTGGCGCGGCGGGGGCACAACGTCCATCGCGTCGGCCCCTTCGGCTTCGGCGGCGCGCAAGTCATCGCCCGGGACCCCGAGACGGGCGTCTATTCAGGGGCCTCGGAGTCCCGGAAGGACGGATGCGCACTGGGATATTAGTCACGTATTCATAAGGGTTTACACCCCGGGCCGGGCAAGATGCCCGGCCTACCTCCACGGTGAAATCTTCCATCGACCATCTCGGGCAGGGCGGGCATCTTGCCCGCCCCGTTTGAAACACTCCCCTCGCACCCTCCAGGGAACGGCGGGCCATCAGCCTTCACGCTTGAGGCGCCTCCACGAGAAGCAAACCCGCTCCAGTAACTCCATCGCCTTGTAAAGGGCGGCGCCGACCAATGTCAGGATGACAAAGACTGAAAACATGAGCGGCGTATCAAAATTCCCCTGCGTTGCAATGATGAGGGCGCCGAGGCCCTGATTGGATCCGACGTACTCGCCCACAATGGCCCCGACGATGGAGAGAATGATGGAGACCCGAAGACCGGTGAAGATATACGGCAGGGCGTGGGGAACCCGAAGCTTGTAAAACATCTGCCATCGGTTGGCCGTGAGGGAGCGGAACAGCTCTATCTTGTTTTCCTCGATCTCGTTCAGACCGGTGATGGTGTTCTCCAAAAGCGGGAAAAAACAGATCAGGGCCGTGATCACGACCTTGGAGAGGATGCCGTAGCCGAACCAAATGATGAAAATCGGGGCGAGCGCCAACTTGGGCAGAGCCTGGGACGCGACGATGTAAGGATTGAGCACCCGTTTGGCGAACCCTGAGTGGGCGATGAGCGCGCCCAAAGCGATTCCAAAAACGGAGCCCAAACCAAAACCGAGAAGGATTTCAACCAAGGTGATCCAGAGGTGCTTCAACAACAACCCGCTGACCAGGTGCTCGATCAGCGACTCCCAAACAACCCAGGGGGTGGGCAGAACCAGCTTCGAAAGGCCCAACACACGGACAACCGCCCACCAGCCGAACAGGAACACAACGAAAACGAAAACGCTCAGGATCGCCGCACCCGACCGGCTTTGGACTCGGCTTTTCCGCTCCGGCTCATCCCTGTTTTTCACAGCCATCCCTTCCTAAAGCCCCGCCGGGCGGGTCCTTGCGCGCCCTAACCCATCGCGCCCTTGATTTCCCGACAGATGCGAACAAAGTCTTCGTCATACCGGTGATCCAACAGCCGGGGCCGAGGAAGATCGATGGGGTAGACGGCCTGGAGCGTCCCCGGCCGGGGAGAGAGGAGGACAACCCGGTCCGAGAGGAAAACCGCCTCCGCAATGTCGTGTGTCACAAAGACGGAAGTATTCCGGTGGTGGCGCCAAATCTTGAGAAGCTCGAGATTGAGTTGTTCCCGCGTGATGGCGTCCAGGGCGCCGAAGGGCTCATCCATGAGCAAGACGGCGGGTTTCAGAATGAGGGCCCTCACAATGGAGACGCGCTGCTGCATCCCGCCCGAGAGCTGGACCGGATAGTAGGTCTCGAAGTCCTCCAGCCCAACGAAGCGCAAGAGGGATCGGGCCTCCTCCTCGTAGGCCTTGCGGGAAAGACCGTGGATTTCCACGGGCAAGAGCACGTTATCGAGAACCGTGCGCCACTCGAGCAGCACCGACTGTTGGAAAACAAACCCCAGATCGCGCCGAGGGGCCAGAACGGGCGTCCCGTCCACGACGACGACGCCCCGCGAAGGCGGACTGAGGCCCGCGACAATCCGCAGCAGGGTGGTCTTTCCGCACCCGCTCTCACCCAGGATCGAGACGAACTCCCCGTCGGCGATATCCAGGCTGATGTCGCGGAGTGCCTCCAGGGAGCCGCCGGCCGCCTGGAAGCTCTTGGAAACGTCGTCCAACCGGATTTTCTGCGCTGAGCCTCCGGCGACGGCCTGACCCAATGCCGCCTCGATCGTTGACCGCCCGGGTTCCATGTTCCTCACCTTCGCCAAGGGCGCAACCCGGTGGGAGGTTGGACTCGATCCGAACAAGCCGCCGTTCCGTCGGATGGACTTCGCCCGGTCCGTCTTGTCGCGGCGGCATCCCCGCCGGCCCCACAGAGACGGCGCCTTCTTTGAAAGGAAACCCTCGCCGGGGCCAACGCATCCCTCAGAGAATCGGCCAACGGGACGCCGGCCGAACGTTCATCCGGTCCATGCCCTTCACGGCGTTTTCCTGAATCTTCCGGAAGGCCTCTTCCTCGTCGATGGTCTTGAGCTCACGTTTCTCCATCAACACGGCCCCATCCACGATGACGGTTTCCACCGCGTCTCCCGTGACGGAATACACCAGGGTGTCGATGATGTCACCGCCCAGGGCGAACTCGATCCGCTCCATGTCGAGCAGGATGACGTCGGCCTTCTTCCCCGCCTCCAAAGACCCGATCTCCTCCCCCATCAGAAGGGACTCGGCCCCCTCCCGGGTTCCCATCAACAGGGCCTTTTCCGCGGTCACCACCGAGGGGTCCATCCGGGAATCCTTGGGCAATACGGCGGCGAGGTAGACCTCGCGGAACATGTCATTGAAGTTGGAGGAGTTGTTGCTGTCGGTGCCCAGCGAGATCGGCACCCCGGCTGCGCTCAGCTCCGCGAACTTCCCGGTCTGCGTGGTGCCCTTTCCCAGCTTGAGGGCCGCGCTGGGGTTCTGGCAGATCCGCGTCCCCGTCTCCGCGATCATACCAACCTCGGTCTCGTCGATGGCGGTCGCGTGGTTCAACAGGACGTTCGGACCGAGGGCGCCGATGTGGTAGAGGTGCTCGGTCGGCCGGTGGCCGAAGGCCTTCAGCTCGATCTCGACCTCTTCGATGGAGGTGGATTTGTGCAGGATGGACAGCTTTCCGTATTGCTCCGCCAAGACCTTCGATCCGACCGTCAGCTCATCCGAACACGTCCCCGCCCCCTCGATGGTGGCGTGGACGGTAAGCCGTCCGTCCAGCGCGCCGTCGTACCCGATGATGGCGTCTTCCATCATCCGCAGGGCCTCGTCCGTCTTCAGGGGCAGAAAATCGGGGGGGCACTTGTCGGCGTCGGGACCGAGGTGATCCCAGATCCAAAGACCCGTGGTCGCCCGCATCCCGCTCTTTTCGGTCGCCCGGAGGACGGTCTCGATGTGCTCGCAGCCGGGCTCGGAGAAGCAGGTCGTGCCCGTCCGAATCATCTCGGCCATGATCGCGAGGGCGTCGTAATAGAGCTGCTCCGGCGGGATGGCGTGGTAATAGGGATACACGTACTCTTTGAGCGCGTTGCGCGTGACCCGGTTCGCGATCAGCCCCCGCGGGGTGGAGTAGAAGTGGCGATGCGCGTTGATGAGCCCCGGCATCACCAGCTTTCCCCGGGCGTCAATCACCGCCTTCGCCGAAAAGCGGGAGAGGTCTTCCCCCTTATCGAGGATAGCGACGATTCGGGACCCGGAGACGGCGACGGATCCGCCCTCCACAAGCCGCCCCTCCGGGTCCATCGTCAGGAGAGTCCCTTCGCGAATGATCAGATCGATGACGTCCGTCTCGCCCATGCGCCCCAACCCTTCCTGATCCTCTTCGGACCACCCTCAGAGCTTCTCCACCAGCGCGTTGGTGAAGTGCGCCCGGACATCGACCTTTCCTTTCAGAATCCCCGTCTTTCGGAACAGCTTCTCGGCCCGCTCGAGGAGCGCCATGTCAAACCAGCCGAGCCCCTTCTTTCGGGTCAGGTCGCTCTGGGACACCGCCCCGAACATCCGGATGATTCCCCCCGCGAGCTGAGGGTTCCGCATCTTCAGGACATATTTCTTACTGATGGCTGTCGCCTCTTCGGGGTTTTGAATCATAAACTCCGTCCCCCGCCGGAAGGCCCTCAGGAAGGAAAGGAGGGCTCCCCGCCGATCCTGAAAGACCCGGCTCGTCGCCGCAAAAACATCGGTGGGCAAGTTGAGGTAGTCCTTGATGAGATAAGAGCCGGCTTTCTTGAGGAGCCCTTTTTGTCTCATGGCCCACGTGCTGGGCGTGATAGAGACCCAGGCGTCGATCTTTCTCTGTAAGAACGGTCCTGGATTCGCAAATGTGGGCACCAAGACAACCTCGGTTTCCTTGACCCCGTTGAGGTGAAGAAGCGTCGTCAGGTTGTACCGGCCTCCGCTGCCCAGGCTGAACACGCCGATCTTCTTTCCCCGTAGGTCCTTGACGGAGCGGATACCCAGGTTCCCGTGATAGATAACCTCGAAGATGTTCTGAGGGTAGGTGTTGTAGAATGCGTTCACCTTTGCCCCCTGATAGCCGGCGAGGAAAACCGCCTCCGGTCCGACAAACGCCACGTCCCCGTTGCCGGCAAGGATCTGCTTCATGGCGTTTCCCGAACCCCGCCCGGGACGATACTCGAAATCCACACCCTCCTTCTTGAAATACCCCTTTTCCTGCGCCACGAAGAAGTTGGCCTGCTCCACACGAGGAGAACTCCAGGAAATGAACCGGATCTTTTCCGCCGCGTCGCCGACCCCGCTCAGGGGCCAGAGAATTCCCAGCAGGAAGACCGATCCAGAAATTGCCGTCCATCGCTTGAGAAAGAACCCTTGTCCCATGACTTTCCCCCTTGGTCCTTACAAAGGATATCGAGCCAAACGCTTCCGCATCTCCTTCCGCAATGATTGAGCCGCCTCCAGCAGCTCCGCCTCGTCCGCCACCATGAGTCGGTTGGCGTCCATGACCACCCGGCCATCCACGATGACGGTATGCACCGAATCCCCGGTCGCGGAATAGACCAGATTGTTCACCACATGAAACAGGGGCCGCCATTCCGGACGGTCCACGTCGAGCATCACAAGGTCGGCCTTCTTGCCGGTCTCCAGAGAACCGATCTCTTCGGCCAGCCTGAGGGCCTTCGCCCCATTCACGGTCCCCATCTCCAGGGCGGTCTCGGACGAGCTCGCGGCATGGCTGATCCGGGAATCCACCGGCAGCGTCGCGGCCAGATACATGACGCGGACCATATCCGCGTAATCCGAGCACGCCGGCCCGTCGGTCCCCAGGGCCACGCCCACGCCCGCCTTCACCAATTCGGGGATCATCCCGGTTTGCGTCGTCCCATGGCCCCGCCTCAGCGCCGCGCTCGGCGTCCAGCACACCCCCGCGTCCGCCTCGGCAACGGCGGTCACATCTTCCGGGTCGAGAACCGTCGCGTGGTTCAAGATCACCCGTCTTCCGAGAACCCCGAGCGCCTTCAGCCGTTGGACGGGCCGCAATCCCTCCTTCCGGCCGGTCCCATCCCCCCCCCCGGCCGCCTTCGTGACCCCGACATCAACGCTGAGGGTGGTCTGATATCGGCCGACCAATTCCGCGGCGCCCCGCAACAATTCGTCGGAAACCACGCGCTCGTCCACAAGCGCGGCGGCCGCCCGAACCCGATCCGAGGATCGGCCGCGGGTCCGGAGGTCGTCTTCCAGCTCTTCAAGGGTCCGTTCGGCGTCGCTCCGAATGCCGTAACCCTCCCGAGGCGGATCGCCGTTCTCCGCCCGGTCGCAGCGCCACCGGCCCAACACCCCCCGCAGGCCCATCTCCTCCACCGCCTCGGCTACGCGATCCAGATGCTTGCAGCCTCCATCGGTGAAACAGGTCGTGCCGGTGCGGATCATCTCCCACATCCGGGCCTTCGCGCCCACAACCTCTTCCTCAGCCGACAGGTCCCGGAAAAACGGATAGAGGTAATCTCTTCGGACAATGTCCGCGGGATGTTCTTCCGGTATGGCCCCGCTCAGGAAAGGGAAAAAGTGGCTATGGGCGTTGATGAGGCCGGGGATGACGACTTTCCCCTGTCCGGGAATCCGACGCTCGGCTTGAATCGTCGGGGCAACCTCCCGTCTTTGGCCGACCGCCGTGATGCGGCCTCCGCCGATGGCGATGGCGCCATCGGAGAAGATCCGTCGCTCGGCGTCCATCGTGATGACGGTTGCGCCCTCAATCAGCAAATCGGCGGATTTCGTCGTGGCCGTCATGAGGCATCCCATGTCGGGTGTTTCATTCCGGTTCGGTTAATTGTCTTCAACTCACCCACGCGATGCCGGAAAAAAGGTTGTCGGAAAATCGCGAAAGAATTCCATACGTTATGACGTTTGAGGCTGGCATAAATGAAAGTCTTATACGTGGCGGAGCAGCGAAAGGCCCGGGGGATCACCCGACATTTTTCGGGCGGGTACGGAGCCCCGTCCTTACACGAAATCCCGCAAAGGCCATGTAGGGGTCGAGCTCTGTACCGGCCCATCCCGCGAGACGCAGATAAGACAGTAATAATACAGGGCTCAATAACGCGGCCGGCCGGGGCCGCCCTCATTTTATTTTGACGCCAGCTTCTTCCGCCGGGCCTCGGTGGCCGGGATGTCCAAGGCGGTGGAGTCCCCCAGGAAAACCGCTCCGTAATCCCGCTCCGCCGTCTCGCGGTAAACGCGCCCGCTCCGCACGTCCTCCTGCACCCATTCAAGGTTCCGTTCGAGGGGATCGCCGTACCCGCCCCCGCCGGGGGAGTGCACCTCGATGGTGTCGCCCGGTTTCAGGTGCACCCGGGTATCTTTCGTCACGTGCTCGGGCCGGTACTCCTTACCGTCCAGGTTAAAGATGATTTCGCTGAGGCGCGCGGGCTTCCCCCCCAGGATGCCGAAGGGCGGAAACTTCCCCCGGTCGCCGATGACCGAGCAAACGCCCTCACCCCGCAGGAGCTCGAACTTGTACGAGGTGCCGAACCCGCCCCGGTGCCGACCCGATCCCGCCGAGTCCTCGAAAAGCTCGAAGTGCTTCACCCGGAAGGGGTATCGCTGCTCGTAAAGCTCCGCCGGCGGCACGCGGGAGATTCCGATCGTCGACGCCCCGTTAGTGAGGCCCTCCGAGACCATCGAGCCGCCGTACCCGCCCCCCTGATAGATGTATATCACGTAGTCCTTCCCGGTCTCCGGGTCATGCCCGCCCACGACGAGGTTGTTGTTCGTGGAGCAGGGGGCCCCGAAGAGCTTGTCGGGAATGGCTTGGGCCAGGCACCCGAAGACCACATCCACCACCCGCTGGCCGACCTCGGCAGTGCAGGCCGCGCAGGGCTTAGGAAACTTCGAGTTGAGGAAGGTGGTGTCCGGGACGTCGAAGGTGAAAGGGACGAACAGCCCCGAGTTCACGGGCACGTCGGTGAAAACGTGCTTGATGGCCACGTAGAAGGCCGCGATGGTGTTGGACAGCACGCTCGAGGTCGGCCCCTTGCACGGCGGGCTGGACCGGCTGAAGTTCAGGTGCATGTCGGACCCTTTGACCGTCATGTCGCAGTGGATGGTCAAGGGCTCGTTCGTCACCCCGTCGCTGTCCATGTAATCCTCTAAGGTATAAACGCCGTCGGGGATGGCCTCGATGTGGGCCCGGATCATCTTCTCGGAATGAACCTTCATCTCGTCGATGCACGCCCGGACCGTCTCCAGGCCGTACTTATCGAGGATGCCGCGAAGCCGGACCTCGCCCACGTGGAGCGCGTTGACGGCCGCGGTGATGTCACCCGTGCGCTCTTCCGGGATGCGGATGTTGGCCAGGACCAGGTTCCAGATGTCCTCGTTCATCACCCCTTCGCGGAACAGCCGGACCGGCGGAAGGCGCAGGCCCTCCTGGATGATCTCCGTCGCGTCGCTCACGAACCCGCCCGGAACCGAGCCGCCGATATCGGGCCAGTGGCCGGTGTTTGCCAGCCACGCGAAGAGCGTCCCCTCATAATAAAAGGGCTTCAGGAGAGAGACGTCCATCAAGTGCGTCCCGCCGGTGTAGGGGTCGTTCACCATGAAAATGTCGCCCGGCTTGAAATCATCGACCACCTTGAGGGTGGCCTGGACCGTGAACTGCATGGCCCCGACGAAGATGGGCAGGGCGTCGTCCCCCTGGGCGATGACCTCGCCCGTCACGCCGTCATAGATACCGTTGGCCCGGTCGTGGCCCTCGGCGATAACGGGGGAGAAGGACGTCTTGATCATGGCGGTGTCCATCTCAGCGGCGGTGAACTCCAGGCTCGCCTTGACGACGGCCAGTGTGACGGGATCCACAGCCATGACTAATCGACCTCCAGAAGGATGTTGCCCCACGCATCCACGGACCAGGCCATCCCGGGCTCCACGAACACCGTAGCGTCCGCCTGCTCGATGACGGCCGGGCCCTCCTCGCGGAAACCGACGGGCAGGCGCCGCCGCTCGTACGTGGGACAATCATACCATTCCTGGCCGAAGTAGACCCGCCGCTGCCCTTTGAAGGGGTCGCCCCCGACCCTGTCCAGCAGGGAGCTGAAGTCCACCTTGGGCCGGACGCCGATGACCGCCGTGCGCAGGTTCACCACCATCACGGCCGTATCCACAAGGACGTCGCCGTACCGGTCCGTGTACGCCTTCAGGAAATTCGCGCGCATCTCCCCCGCCGCGGGCCGGCCGGACTCGAGCGGAACCCGGACGGTGTGGGTCTGGCCAGAGAACTGCATGTCGGCCTCGAACAGGTGGACGGCGCTTTCGACGTAGGCGCTCGCGCTCGCCAGCACCTCTTCTCCCCTTCGCACATGGTCCTCGAAGATACCGTGAATGTCCCCGATATCGACGTCGTCCAGGGCGACGTTCAGCGTTTGGACCCAGTCGTGGCGCATGTCGGCCAGGACGCACCCCATCGCGGAGGTCACGCCCGGCAGGTGCGGGATCAAGGTGTGCCGGATCCCCAGCTCCCGGGCCAGGGCCGCGGCGTGCAAGGGTCCCGCCCCCCCGAACCCGACCTGGACGAACTCCCGGGGGTCGTGGCCCTTCTCGACGCTCACGACCCGCAGGGCGTTGGCCATCTTGACGTTGGCGACCTGGATGACGGCCTCCGCCGCCGCCTCGACACCGAGGTCGAGGGGCGTCGCGATCTTCTCCTCTATCGCCCGCCGGGCGGATTCCAGGTCGAGGGTGAATCCCTCCTCCCGGGCGATGGAGTATTCGGGATTGATACGGCCCAGGACGAGATTCGCGTCGGTGACCGTGGGCTCGCTCCCGCCCCGGCCGTAGCAGACGGGTCCGGGGACCGCCCCGGCGCTGTGGGGGCCGATCTCCAGCAACCCGCCGGAGTCTACCCAGGCTATGGAGCCGCCGCCCGCACCGATGGTGCGGATGTCGATCATCGAGATGCGCACCGGGATGCCGAACTCCAGGGCCCGGTCGGAGCTCACCTCGGGCCGGCCGCTGCGGATGAGGCAGGCGTCGAAGGAGGTGCCGCCCATGTCGCCCGAGATCACCTCGGTGTGACCCGCGTGGGAGGCGATGTACGCCGCCGCGATGGCCCCCGCCGCCGGACCCGACAGGACGATGTTGACCGAGTAGCGCTCGGCCACCTCCAGGCTCATCCCGCCCCCGTTGCTCTGGATCATCACGATGTCCCGGTCAAAGCCATCCTCGCGGAGCTGCTCCCGAACCGAGCGCAGGTAGCGGGAGACCAGGGGACGGACGTACGCGTTCACGACCGTCGTGCTGGTGCGCTCGAACTCCCGGAATTCGGGCAGGACCTCGGAGGTCAGCTCGATGTAATTGTTGGGCCAGAAGGAGACCAGGACTTCCTTGGCCTTCTGTTCGTTGGCCGGGTTGGCGTAGCAATGCAGGAAGCTGACGACAACGGCCTCGCAGCCCTCATCGAGCAGTCGCCTGCCGAGCCGCTCGATCTCTTGCGGATCGACCGGCGTGAGGATGTTGCCCTTCTCGTCGCTCCGCTCGTCCACCTCCAAGCGGAGATCTCTCGGAACGAGCGGTTTGAAATCGCCCGTCAGGCCGTAGCCGTGGTGCCGGTCCCGGCGGCGGATCTCGAGGATGTCCCGAAAACCCTTCGTGGTCAGGAGTCCGACTTTGGCGCCCTTGCGCTCGAGGACGGCGTTGGTCGCCACGGTGGAGCCGTGGACCACCATCCCGATGGTGTCGATCGGAATTCCGAGATTCGTCAGTCCGTGCAGGAGGCCGCGGGCCTGGTCGTCGGGCGTGGAGAACACCTTCAGAACTTTGAGATCCCCGGACTCGGGGTCCAAACCCATTAGATCGGTGAACGTGCCCCCCACGTCGATCCCGATGACGGTTTCCTTGGAGCCATTCTGTCTGTTCAAACGATCCCCCCCCTTGGGGCGCGGGAATAGGGCCGGACCCAACGATCCTCCCGCTCGATTCGTCCGCTTACATTTTGGAAGAATACAGATATGCCTGCTAGACGTACATTGAACAAAGGTCGCGTGTCAAGTCGGCCCAAAGCTCCGTTATCCCCAGTTTTCTGCACTTAAAGAAACGAAGCCCCGGAGGATCAGTCGTGAGTCCTATGCTGACGAGCGATCCCCTTACCCTTGACAGCCCGGCGTCATTGCGCAACACTCCCCGGCTGTCATTCCCGTGAAAACGGGAATCCAGAAGTGCATCAGATTCGGTCCCAATCAATCCGATTTCCGGCTGCGCCGGAGGCCCTTCTCCCTGTCGTATCCTTCTCAACGCAATGATTCAAGTGGGCAGGGGGATGGACCCACAGACCAGAACGCTGGATTCCCGCCTGCGCGGGAATGACGACTCAGGGTGGACGTTTGACGGCGCCTGTTCTCACGATCGTCGGCGCACGACTGATGAAAACTGGGGATCACTGAGACCCCAAAGCCTAAGTCGCTTGGCGGGCGGCAATCATCATCCAGCATTCATGACTGAATGTCTTTCCAGCCTGGCAAGAAATCAGGGGAATATTATCGAGGGGCGGCGCTCAATACGTCGCCCTTCCTCCCGAGAGGTCGAACACCCCGCCCGTCGTGAAGGAGCATTCCTCCGAGCAAAGCCAGGCGGTCATCGCGGCAACCTCCTCTATCCGGCCGAACCGCCCCATGGGGATCTTCGAGAGCATGAACCGTACGTGCTCTTCGGTCATCTGCCGGAAGAGGTCCGTCTCGACCGCCGCCGGTGTAATGCAGTTCACCAGGATCCCGGTCCGCGCCAGCTCTTTGCCAAGGGACTTGGTCAGCCCGATCACCCCCGCTTTCGAGGCGCTGTAGGCCGAGGCATTCGGGTTGCCCTCCTTCCCTGCGACGGAGGCGATGTTCACGATCCGGCCGTAACCCTTCTCAAGCATGAAGGGGACCACCGCCCGGCCGCAATGGAACATTCCCACCAGAT
>CAYRGS010000065.1:0-21018 GCA_964423875.1 uncultured bacterium | reverse complement strand
CGGTGGGTGTACGCGAAAATAGGAATGATCAATAAAAGACTGCTTTTCCTTTCCCTCCTTCTGTCCCTGCTTCTCGCTGCAACCTTAGCCGCAGACTACTTCGCTGGTATGCCCGCCTGGCACCAGTTTGGTGACTGTAAATCGTCGCTCAAGGAATTTGGAAAGCTTGCAAAGCACGGCCACACCGAAGCCCAATACAACCTCGGCCTTATGTACGAAGAGGGCTGGTGCGTGCCCCAGGACTACGTTTTGGCTCATATGTGGTTCAATATCGCCGAATCTCGCTTGACCGGCGAAGACCGTTACAAGGTTTCAAAGATTCTAGATCGCGTTGCTAAAAAGATGACGCCCAGCCAGATCGCCGAGGCGTAAAAACTGGCCCGGGAGTGGAAACCTAATAAGGAATAGTGGGCGATAAATTCATGGGGTGATCAAAAAAAGACTGCTTTTCCTTCCCCTTATGGTTCTGCTTCTCGCTCCAACCTCGGCCAGTACAGACTGGGACGCTGGCTTTTCCGCCTATGACCGTAAGGACTTTAAAACAGCGTTCGAGGAATTTAAAAAGCATGCACAGCAGGGCGACGCCGATGCCCAATACTTCCCCGGCACTATGTACTTCGAAGGCACAGGAGTGCCCCAGGACTATGTTCTAGCTCATATGTGGTTCAATCTCGCCGCATCTCGTGTGGGATATATATTGCGTGAGTTATATACGAAAACCCGAAATGCAATGGCTAAAAAAATGACACCCAGCCAGATCGAAGAAGCGCAAAGGCTGGCCCGTAGGTGGAAACCTAAACCGGGATTGCGTCTGGAACCACCTGTAATAAAAGAGCCGAGCAAGGGAAAAAATCTTAGTATTTTTGATCTGATGGAGAAAATTGAATAGGGGATCGAATTTCATGGCTAAACCATTAGACATGCAACAAGTCGCCGAGATCAGAGCCGCAAAGGAATTGGGCGAGGGTGTCAGGCCCACGGGGCGCAAGCTTGGGGTACACAAGGACACCGTCAGCAAGTATTTCAACCAAGATGAAGACCTTCGCCCTGAGGACGAGGAGGCGTTTCGGACACTCGTCGACCAAGCCAAAGAGCATCAGGTAAATGAGTGGATCGCGGTTGGCGCATTGGCCCGGAGAAAGGCGGTTCAGGGCCTTGCGAACGTCGAGGTGGGGAATGCTCGCGACTTCAAGGATCTGATCACGGCGGGAGCTATTCAACTGACAAGGTGGCCTTCTTGAGGGCAAACTGCCCGGCCAACAGCCCCTCGCCCTCCAGTTTTTTGGTCAACGGCGATATCGGGTTCGACAACCGTTCGATCAATATCTCAGAGCGGGAGCTTGAACAATTGGCCGAAGCTCGGCTTGCTAGGGGCCAATAGTCCGCTTTTCCTCCTTCTTATGCCACGGCGGACCCTGTTTCCGCCTTCACATAAAGCTCCTTGGGGGTCTCATCGAAGTAGTAGAAAAGGGCCGGACAGAGCCAGCCCTCCATCGGTGGATCCTCAGACCCGTACCAGTTTCCACCCATCTCTTCCCGCACCCACTCGACCTTCTGCTGAAAGCCAGGGAACGGTTTGGCTGAGAAATTAAGGCTGAAGCCTTGCCTGGCGTTGGAAATCTCCTCGACAAGGCGATCGATCATCTCTGGGATTCCGGCTACGAACGGCTCCCGAACGAGGCCCACCCTGGGATCGTCGAAGACCCACGTCCCGCTATCCCAATACGGATTGATTTTCATAAGCGAGTTCTTCATCTTCATCCTCCTTTCCTTGAGTCATGGCCGACGGCTGAACGGTTGACTATATATTACACCGGGCCTAGGGTCATTCCCGAAGAGCGGCGTTCCGTGGCCGTCTGGCCCCCTTCACTTCACGGGCCGTTTTCGGAGACGGCACATGACTGACGATTCCCAATTCATCAAAGCACAATTAATCTTCGCGAAAATCGCCTTAGACCGCGGCGCTGAAGACGACTTCGTGTCATTTATGGCGAAGGCGAGGAGTCAACCATTGCGGCGGACAGGTTGGTGGTGGGGCGTTCGGAAAAGAGGCGAGGCGGGTGACCAGAAACTGCACCACAAACGCCTGAAGCGGGTCGATAAAGTTTTGGCGATAACGGGCAGAGCGGGGATAGATCGCGACAAAGTGTTGGTGGTTCTCCGGGCGGGGGACCGCACGACTCATAAGCGCTTGACTCGTCTCTATTGGTCGGAGATGGAGAAGAAACCGTCTCCGGTGCCGGACGAGATTATGACTCAGTTGAACCGTCTAGTTGAAACTATGGAAAGGATGTTACCTGCGGAGATCCGCCCGTTACGAACGCTGACTTGGGGTGGGCGGGATCGGCCCTCCGTGACTGTGGGGAATGAACTTTGGGACAAGTTTCTCACTAACGTCTACTTTGCCGCTTCCGACGCCATAAATCATGATCAATTCGTTAGCGAAATTCTCCGGGGACCATTGCCTAAGCCAAAGCCGGGACGCCAAAGCGAGGCTTGGGGCAGTAGGGATCAATGCTTTTCGTTCTGGAGGGAGATAGCTCTCAAGCTATTCAACTTGATCGGACCGGCATTTCTAAGTCCGGCCGACCGGAAAATATGGAACGAGGGTCGCCGGGGAAAGGTTACCAAAACCCAGCCAGCCTGTCGGCTTATTGCCGACTTGATTAACGATTGGTATTGCTACGCTGACCTGAAATTCGATTCGAAAACTATCACTGCCCGCCTACAAGATCGGTACTGAATTTTTTCCCCGATCTCCGTAACCTCCCAAGTTTCAAATATATCCTCTTAATATTTTTCCAGCCATGAAAATCTAAAGCGTGCGGTGTCGGCCACCTCCCTGTAAGTCATTAGCACACACGCCGTTGTCAATACCGACAACGAGTGCGCATGGGAGGCGTGGCATGAACGCTAAAGCACCTCGCAGTAACTCCGACGAAGGCGGCGAATTTTGCCGGGAATGTTTTTCCCCGCAAGAGGCGGCAAACCGTTGGGGATTTTCCGAAAGCGCGGTTCTGCGGTGGATCCGCGAGGGACGAATCGCCGCGGTTCGGTTCGGGCGGGATATTCGGATCTCGCGCAGGACTGTCGCCGAAATAAGCGAGAAGGGGTTGCCGCCACCTCCTCCACCGGCGTGCCCGACTCCGCCTGCCGCAAAGCGAACGTAATCTGCTCCTCCGTAAAGCGCTTCTTCTTCATGGCCAACTCCTCCCTCAAAAGGGCTAGTTTGCCAGAAAAGTCGCAATCAGGCTGGAACAAGATCAGAGGGGCAGACCAACCTAAACAGTAATTAAACCGCGAGATTCCTCGTCAGGGCGAAGTCCCCTCGCTCGGAATGATAAGCGGTGGTGTTGGGCACTGTTGGTTTGGTGAATTTGCGTAATTTGTGGATATGATAATGATGTTAGGGGCGCACCCCTCCGCGTCAGGGGTTGATGGCCACTTTGAGGGCGCCGCCTTTTCGGTTGAGGACGGTGTCGAAGGCCTCGTTGACCTCGTCCAGCGGGAACTGGTGGGTCACCAGGTCTTTGACGTTGATCTTGCCCGAGTGAACGAGGGCGATGGAGGCCGGAAAGGCGTTGGGACCGCCCCGGATGCCGTAGACGTTGATCTCACGAAGGGCGACCATGTCGGTGACGACGGGGACGGCCTTCTTGTCACCGGTCACGCCGCAAAGCGCCACCCGGCCGCCCATGGCCGCGCACTGGAAGGCCCACTCGGCCGCCTTCTCGTTGCCCGCGGTCTCGTAGACGACATCTGCGCCTCGGCCGCCCGTCAGCTCCAGGACCCGCTTGGGCAGGTCCTCCTTCTCGATGTCGATGACCTCGTCTGCGCCGTACGCCTTGGCCATCTCCAGCCGGTAGCCCCGCCCCGCGACGAGGGTCCGGGCCGCGCCGAAGGCCTTGGAGATCTGGAAGGTCAGAAGGCCGATGGTCCCCGGTCCGATGGTCAGGGAGGTGTCGGTGGGCAGGACGCCCGGCCGCTCGACGGTGTGCAGGGAGATGATGACCTGGGCCATCATGACGCCTTCCTCGAAGGACATGCCCTCCGGCATCTTGTGGAGGACGATGGGGGGGCGCACGACGTACTCGGCGAAGGCGCCGTTCGTGTCGTGGCCGTAGAGGTGGAACCCGGTCTGGGGCTTGCCGAAGTTGACGCAGAGGTTGTAGCGGCCCCTCTTGCACCAGTCGCAGGTCCCGCACCCCTTTGCGGTCTCGCCGATCACCCGGTCGCCCGCAGAGAACCTTTCGACGTCCTTCCCCGCGGACACCACTTCGCCCGTCCATTCGTGGCCTTGGATGAAGGGGAACCCCGGAGGCCAGCCGAACCCCTTCAGCTCGCCCTTGAGGATATGTGGGTCGGTGCCGCAAATCCCGCAGGACCTCACCCGGCAAAGAACCTCGTCGTCCCCCATGAAGGGCACGTCGACTTCTTCAACCTCGATTTCCCCCCAGTCCTTCGTGATGGCGGCCTTCATTTTCTTGGGGTAATCACTTGACATCGTTTTCGTCTCCCGAGCGCCAAGGATTCCTCTCGACGGTGATCCACCCAAAAGGTCCCGACCCCTTTGCGGCTTCGCTATCCCCCCTCCGCGAGGTTGTCCTCCTGGAATTCGATCCGCGCGCCGGGTGGCTCGACTGTCAGGTGGAGCGCTTCGGCGATGCGGTTGGAGCAGTTCCAGAGGCCGGAGAAAACCGTCAGGGTGACGAGGTCCCGGTCATCGAAGTGTTTCCGCATGGCCTGGAAGGCTTCCTCTTCGGTCTTGGCGGTGTTGTGCGTGACGACCTCCGCCCATCCGATGGCGGCCTTCTCCCGATCGCTGAACAAGGGGTTTTCCCGCCAGCCGTCCCCTTGCAACAGCTCGATTTGTTCATCGCTGTAACCGAGAGCCCGACCGAGCTCCTCGTTGTGGCCGATTCAGTTGTTGCACGAGTTGATGTAGCTGGTTTTGAGAATCACCAACTCTTCCAGCTTGACGAATTCGGTGTCCCCGGCCTTGAGGCGGTCCAGTCGGAGCTTGCGGTCGATTAGCTGCCACGCCTCGACGAAGGCCGGCGCGTGGCCGAACAGCCGGAAGTACCGCGGGCGCTCGGTCCCCCACTGGCGCTTGCTCTCCTCGAACAGGGGAGCCATCTCATCGGGTGTCTCGACCTCGTCGCAATATGGAATTCTCGGCATCCTGGAGTCCTCCTGTGCATCGGATTGCGCCGCCCAGCGGCTGCGGTACGACCTCTTATTTTCCTCACTTCAGGTGGTCCGCCAGCCAATCGAACTTCAGGCGGCCGGCGTTGGGGATGTGGTCCTGCTGGCAGTGGTGCTCGCCCAGGGTCTCGGGCGTCCAGATGTGAAGGGTCTTGTCCTCAATCGAAGAGGTTGGATCCGGAATTTCCCATTTCAAATCCGGACAAGGCTGTACCCGCCACTCGTTGCTGTTTAACTCAATTAGACCCCTCTCTACCGGACCTGTCAATTCCATTTCGGGTGCCTGAAACCCTATTCTGAGCGTTATTCACCATTGAAAATCATGCCGACACGCCGGCACCGGCGAATGCTGAAAGAAAAACTCGGTCAATACGTGTCGCTAATTTTACCGGACCACCAGACAGAAGATCAGCGGTTGCCGACGCTGGAGGAAAACGAGGAGCGGTTTCGGCAAACGGCTCAGTTGGTCGCTGACGGGTGGTTGCCGATCCCGCACACCTACAAAGGCGTGACAAGCAGGACACCGTTCCCCAGCAGGGACGACTAGGGCTCTCACCGTCTATTTTTTTCGAAAAAGCAGACTAGAGTGAATATGATTTCCCTACTATTATTAGGGGATTCATAAAACCACTCTTGGGGTTTATTTCTACTTGAGTTGTCTCGCCTTGACTTATTTGGCCTTTGTAAAAAGTACCGGAAATTGCGCGACTCTTGCGAGGGACGTTACAATCAATTTCATTAAGAACTTTGGAAGACAAGGTTCCATATGAATTATGTTTTAACCAATCTACCATTAACCAATAATAAACATATCCGCGGTTTTTCTTTATGCTCTCAAAATCCACATAGAAGGTGTTTCCTGACACACTTTCACTCACCTTCTTCCATTCAGCAAAACTGGTGGAGGGGTAGACCACCAAGAAAATTAGCGCGATGGCGGGTCCCAAACGGGAAATCTTCATTGCTTGTCCCCTCCAGAGGTTCCGACTAGGACGCTCACCGTCTAATCTCCCGCGTAAGCGCAGACTTGGAAGATTACGGATTCTTTTCTCCTAATTCCATGATCATATTGGTGGGTTTCTTTTGGGCTGAAGGGTTTGTGGTGTCGTCGAGGATACCGCGCATGCTGGGTTGTCCTTGGCGTTTTCGTTGCAGGTGAAGCCAACTCTCGCGCATGCTGGATTGTCCTTTGCGATTCCGTTGGATTGTGTTGCCTGGTTTTCCCACACTTTTCCGGCCTTGATTCCCACGGATACGATTTTTCCGCTGGGCCTCTGCCACCATAGTCAGCGAGAAGACCACAAGAAGAGCGCCGACGAGCACACTGATCCGCCTTTCATTTTCATCTCCCGATCTCTGGTTACGGGTGTGGCGTATCCAGCCTTGATTTCAACGATCACAGCTTCAAAGCGGATGAAATCCGCTCGATAAAGGGTCGTTAGCACAACTCCCTTGTAGGATATCGGTAAATTGACTTGACCTTTATATGGAATTTTGCGCTGTTCTAATTCAAGGGCCAACGCTTCTTGATAAACGTTTTCCAGAAACCCACAGCCTAGTTGCCCGTGCACCTCCTTGGCTGCACCGATAATAACGAAGGTCCTTGGACCTTTTTCCATAATCTGTGAAATCTGTGGATCCTATCTGGATCTTTCCTCCCGCGCGTACGGGATGGCCAGGGCCGCGGGGGCGCCGAGGCGTCGGCGGACGGACTCGCGGGTGGCCAGGATCAGGATGCCAATCGTCAGCAGGTAAGGGAGCATCATGAGGAAGTGGGCTGGGATGGGCGTGCCGATGGCCTGAAAGCGAAGCTGCATTGCGTCCGCGCCCCCGAAGAGGTACGCCCCCAGGAACGCCTTCATGGGGCTCCAGCCGGCGAAAATGACCAGGGCGATGGCGATCCACCCCCGGCCCGCGGTCATCTGCTCGATCCACATCGTCGTGTAGGCCAGGGACAGATACGCCCCTGCTATGCCCGCCATGGCCCCGCCGAACATCACGCATCCGTATCGAAGGGCCGACACCCGGATGCCCAGAGAGTCGGCCGTGTCCGGGCTCTCGCCCACCGACCGGATGGACAGCCCCAGGTGGGTCCTGTAGAGCACCCACCACGCGATCGGGACCAGGACGTAGGAGAGATACACCAGGGCGTCTTGCTGGAAGAGGATCGTGCCGATCCAGGGAATCTTCGACAGGCCGGGGAGAGGCAGTTTCTCGAAGCCCGGTGCCACCTGGCCGACCATCGATTGTCCGAAGAAACCGCTCATGCCCGTGCCAAGGAGGGTCAGCGTCAGGCCGCTCACGATCTGGTCCGCGCGCAGCGTGATCGTCACGTAGGCGTGGACCAGGGAGAAGGCCGCCCCCATGAGGGCCGCCACGATCACCCCCGCGACAGGGCTCTGCGTCATGAAGGTTGTGAAAAAGCCCGCGATGGCCCCGATGAGCATCATCCCCTCGACCCCCAGGTTCAGGTTCCCCGAGCGCTCGGCGTAGATCTCCCCGACGCAGGCGAAGAGGATGGGCGTGCCCGATCGGACGGTCGCTTGAAGAATGGCGATGATCAGGTTGGTGTCCAAGACAAGCCTCCTAACCTCCGGCTGCTGCGGATGCCCCCTTTCCGGGGAGCGAGCCGCCGTATACCAAGCGGTACCTGGACAGGATATCCCCGCCCAGGACGAAGAACAGGATGAGGGCCTGGATGATGAGGACGATGTTGACCGGAAGCTTCATCTCAATCTGAAGCGCCTCGCCCCCGACGTAGAGGCTGCCCAACAGAATCGACACCAGGACCACCCCCCAGGGGTTCCGCCGCGCCAGCCAGGCGACGATGATGGCCGTGTAACCGTACGGCGCGTTGGGGGGCGAAATGCCGTGCAGCAGCCGGAGCTGGATGCCCGCGACCTCGACCATGCCCGCCAGCCCGGAAAGCCCCCCGCTGATAAGCATCACGAGGAGGATGTTTCGGCCGGTCTTCATCCCCGCATACTCGGCGGCCCGGGGATTCTCGCCCATCACCGCGATCTCAAACCCCCATCGGCTTCGCTCTTGGAGGTAATAAAGGATAACGGCAGCCACAATGGCGAAGATGATCCCCAGGTGGACGCGGGTGTCGCCGAACCGCAGAAGCTGGGCGCCCGCCGGAAATTGTTTGGTCAGGGGGAAGTTCAGCGTGCCCGGGTCTTTCCACGGACCGTACACGAGGTAGTCGACCCAGAGGATGGCCACGTAGTTCAGGAGGAGCGTTGTGATGATCTCGTTGACATTCAGCTTGACCTTGAGCAGCGCGGGGATCAGCGCCCAGACGGCCCCGGCGATCATTCCCGCGAGCATCATCGTCGGGATCATCGTCCAGGCCGAACCCTCCCAGCCGGTGAGGACGACGAAGGTGGCCGCGAAGGCGCCCATGTGGAGCTGGCCCTCGGCCCCGATGTTCCAACAGAGCATCTTGAGGGTAATCATCACCCCCAGGCCGCAAAGCATCAGGGGCGTGGCCTTGACCAGGGTTTCTGAGATCCCGTACCCGGTCCCGAGGGCCTCGCCGAACATCTCCCGGTAAGCGGCCAGGGGATTTGTCCCCGTTCCGAGGAGGATCAGCCCGCCGATGATCAGCGCCAACAGGATGGACCCGATCGGGATCAGGTAGTCGAGGGACTTGGACGGCTCGAGCCGCATCTCCAACCGGAGGAAAGCCATCAGCGGGTCTCTGCGGCGGTCGGGGGGGGCGGGGCGGACGCAGCCGTTTCCCCCGAGGCGTTGGCCAGCCGCTTGGCCCCCGCCATCATCAGGCCCAGCGTTTCGGTCTCCGCCTGATTCACCGGGAGTGTTCCCATGATCTCTCCCTCGAACAGCACGGCGATGCGGTTGCTCAGGGACAGAAGCTCTTCGAGGTCTTCGGAGATCAGGACGATCGCCGTTCCCTCCCGCCGGTGCCTGTCCAGGGTGTTTCGGATGAAGTCGGTGGCACCGACGTCGAGACCCCGGGTGGGAGACATGATGATGAGCACCCTGTGGTGGGAGGAAATCTCCCGCGCCAGGATGACCTTCTGAAGGTTCCCGCCCGAGAGCAACCGCACCGCCGTGTCGTGTCCCGGGGTGGCGATGTTGTACTGGGTGATGAGGCCGTCGGCGAACGTGTCGATGACCTCCCGGTCCAGAAAAGGGCCGTTGGCGAACCGGTCGTCCCGATATCGCTTGAGAACGACGTTTTCCGAAAGGGACAGGTTCCCCACCGAGGCCACCCCGGTCCGGTCGGCCGGTACGTAGGCCACCCCGGCCTCGATGAATTCCCGGGCGGGGGCGCCGGCCATCTCCCGGCCGCCCAGCCGGAGCCTCCCCCCGGTCGGGCGCCGCAGGCCCGTGAGGATCTCCGCCAGCTCCTGCTGGCCGTTGCCGGCGACGCCGGCGAACCCGAGGATCTCGCCCGCCGAGACCGTGAAGCCGATCCCCTTCAACGCGGGGAGGCCCCGGTCGCTCAAGGCCGTCAGGTCCTCCACTTCCAGGACCGTTTCGCCCGCGGCCTCGTCCCGGCGGAGGACTTCGAACAGGACCTCTTTGCCCACCATCATCTTCGAGAGCTCCCGCGGGTTGGTCTCCCGGGGGAAGGCCGCCCCCACGACCCGGCCGCCGCGCAGGACCGTGATTCGGTGGGAGATGGCCATGACCTCATCGAGCTTGTGGGAGATGAAGACGACCGAGTGCCCCTGCGTGGTCATGGCCCGGAGGGTCTCGAAGAGCTCGCGGGACTCCTGGGGGGTCAGGACGGCGGTGGGCTCGTCGAGGATGAGGATGTTGGCCCCGCGGAAGAGAACCTTCAGGATCTCCACCCGTTGCTGCTCGCCGATGGAAAGCTGCCAGATGTGGGCCCGCGGGTCCACCTTGAGGCCGTACTGGTCGGCCAGGCGCGCGGTCTGCGCCTCCACGTCCCTCAGGTCGAGCTTCACGGCCTTGCCGCCGAGGCCGAGGATGATGTTTTCCGCGACGGTGTGGGTGGGGATAAGCTTGAAGTGCTGGTGGACCATCCCGAGCCCCTGGGCGATCGCGTCGCGGGGGGACCGGAAGTTCACGGGCCGGCCGCGAATGAACATCCGTCCGGCGTCGGCCCGGTAGATCCCCGTCAGGATGTTCATCAGGGTGCTCTTCCCGGCGCCGTTCTCTCCGAGGAGGGTGTGTATCTCCCCTTCGAGGATGTCCAGGTCGACGGATTCGTTGGCGACGACTCCGGGGAACCGTTTGGTGATCCCCTGCATGGAGACGACGGCGGCCACTTGTAGTCTCCTTGAATGTTCACGGAGCGCGCTCTGCGCACGAACCCGGTGAGGTAGCAGGCTTCAAGCTATCATGTTCTGGGGTGGCTCCGGGCTGTGCCGGAGCCACCCCAGATAGGATATGCAAAAGAGGACGATTTTGGGCAGAGGTTATTTGGGAATCGTCCCAACAACACCCTGGACAAAGAAGGTCATGCTGAGCATCGCCCCGTCGGCCATCCGCCCGGATGCGAGCCGGACTTTCCCGGATTGGTCCTTTATGGGGCCTTCGAAGATATCAAACTTGCCGGCGACGATTTCCGCTTTTTTCCGGTTCACCAAGTCCTTGACGGCCTGGGGAACCATCTTGCCGAAGGGGGCGATGTCCACGACGCCATCCTTCATGCTTCCCCAATATTGGTAGCTTTTCCAGGTTCCTTTTCGAACTTCCTGGGCGACCTTCTTGTAAATTACCGCCCAGTTCCAGATGGGCGCCGTCAGGTGAGCATTCGGGGCAAATGGCGCCATGTTGGTGTTGTACCCAACGCTGTATCGGCCGCGCTTCTCAGCGGCCTGCTGAGGGCCAGGAGAATCCTGGTGCTGAGCGATCACGTCGGCATTGATGTCCAGCAGGCTCTCACCTGCTTCGCGTTCTTTAGCAGGATCGTACCAGGTTTGTGTCCAGACCACGTGAACCTTAGCTCCAGGATTCACCGACCGGACTCCCAGGGTGAACGCATTGATTCCCCGAATGACTTCCGGGATAGGGTATGCTGCTACGTAGCCGATAATGTTGGATTTTGTCATTTTCCCGGCGGCGATTCCGGTTAGGAAGCGCGGCTGGTACATCCGGCCGAAGTATGTGCCTACATTTTTTGCAGTCTTGAATCCGCCACAGTGCATGAAGACCACGTTGGGATTGCGCTTGGCGACGTTGATGGTGGGATCCATATAACCGAAGCTCGTTGTGAAGAGCAGGTTGTATCCTTTACGCACGTACTGGGTGATGACGCGCTCAGACTCTGCCCCTTCCGGAACCATTTCGGTAAAGGTCGTTTTCACATAGGGTAGGGCCTTTTCCAACGCTTTTCGCCCATTATCATGCGCGAACGTCCAGCCCGCGTCACCCACTGGGCTCACGTAAACGAATGCGGCCTTGATCTTGGCCTGGGGCTCTAGCGCGTACACATGGGGGACCCATGTCAAAGCTGTCAAGGAGAATGCGACAACAGCGGCGCAGAGAGGTTTCCAGCGGTGGGTCATGGCCCTTCCTCCTATACTGGACAGAATGTTAAACGATTCCGGCCGGTTCGAATCCCCTTCGACCCGCCTCTTTTTCTCCGGAATCTCTTTAAAATCTCTTGGATTGGAACTTATGTCTCCATGGATTTATAGTTTCGGATGAAAGTCCGGCCGGGTCTCTCGAGAATAGGGCCGATGGGCAAACCTTTCTTAGGTATGGCGCGGTTCTATCACTTCGATTTAACACCTGTCAATGATCGTTATTTCCGAGGGAAATGCGTCTCTCGATTGAGCATTCACCGATGACTGCGAAACCCTGACCTCGGTAGCAAGTTGAGGCGGCGGTATAGCCCATGAAGGAATCAAGGAATTGGGGTATTCTGATCCTATTTGGCAAGTGGGAGGAGAACGGGTAAGGGGTGTCCCTTTAACCTGGATTCCCGTTGCCGTGAAGGGTGGTTGAAGCCATGCGCTCAACATCCATTTCGGCGGACCTCTCTCCGACGGCCCCCCCCAGGGGGCGGATTTCCTTCGGCGCCGCCGCCCTGTGGGGACTGGGGGGAGTCGTCGCGCTGGCCATGGTGCTCCCCGTCGCGTATCTGCTGATTCGGTCGCTGGACGGACCGGGCGGGGAGTTTCTCCAGACGCTCCGGCGGCCCGTGGTGGGCCGTTACCTGCTCAATACGCTGGGCCTGGCCGCGGTGACGACGTTTTTCGCGTGCCTCGTCGGGATGGTGGGCGGCTGGGTCACGTCGCGGTCCGATCTGCCGGGGGCCAAGGTGTGGGCCGTTCTGCTGAGCCTGCCGCTGGCCATCCCTTCCTATATCGGCGCCTATGCCTATCTGGCCGCCTTCGGCCCGAACACCTGGATCGGCAAGGCAATCCTCGCGCCGCTCGGGCTGACGCTGCGCGAGAGTTTTTGGGGCGCGGCCCTGCTGTTGACCTCGCTGACCTATCCCTACGTGATGCTGCCCGTGCGCGCCCAATGGCTGAGGATGGACCCGGGACTAGTCGAGGCCTCGCGGAGCCTGGGCCTGGGCGTGACGAAGACCATTCTCTGGGTGTCGCTGCCCCTCCTTCGGCCCGCCCTTTTCGCCGGCGGGCTGCTCGTCGCCCTGTACGTGATCAGCGACTTCGGCGCCGTGGCGATGCTTGAGTTCCCCTCTTTCACGTATGTCATCTTCCTGGAGCAGGAGTCTCTGTTCAACCGTCAGCGGGCCGCGATTCTGGCCCTGGTTCTGGTGGTTCTGACGCTGGCCATTCTGGTGGCGGAGATGCTCTTTCGGAGCCGCGGGCGGTATGAAGTCCGGGGCGTGCGAACCTTGTCGGACCGGCCCCGGGTTCCCTTGCGTTTTTGGACAGCGCCCGCGTTGTTGTTCTGCGGGCTCATGGCGACCCTGGGACTCGCTATTCCGGCCGGGACGGTGGGCTATTGGTTCTTCCAGGGGTTGGGGGATCCGACGCTGGACCTGAGCTGGGTGTGGCGATCCACCTGGGATTCGGTTCGGGTTTCGGTTCTGGCGGCGGCGGCGTGCGTCGTGGCGGCGATTCCTGTCGCGATCCTCAGCGTCCGCCGTCCGGGAAGGTGGAGTCTGCTGTTCGAGCGCGCGACCTACACCGGGTTCGCCTTGCCGGGACTTGTGGTCGCTCTGGCCCTGGTTTACTTCTCCCTCTTTCTGCCCGATCAGGTCGCTTCCCTGGGGCGGTTCTTCGGACTGGGCCCCCAAGCCGCGCGGGGGGTCTCGCGTGCGTTCAATTACTACCAGACGCTGCCGGTTCTGGTCTTCGCCTATGTCGTGCTTTTTCTTCCTCAGGCCGTCGGATCGACGCGCGCGTCGTTGTTGCAGGTTCCGAAGAACCTGGAGGAAGCGGGGCGCAGCCTCGGGCGCTCGGCCCGAGGTGTGTTTCGGACCATCACCCTTCCCCTGGTCTTGCCTGGCGTGCTCTCCGGAGGGGCGCTGGTCTTCCTGACGACGATGAAGGAGCTGCCCGCCACCCTGTTGCTGAGCCCGATCGGGTTCCGTCCGCTGGCGGCGATGGTCTTCGACCGGATGGAGGACGCCTTTTTCGCCGAAGCGGCCGCGCCGGCCCTCATCCTGTTATTGTTCTCGATGGCGGCGATGATCCTGATTGTGAAGCGCGAAGGCGCGTGATGCCCGGGAGGGTGGATCCGCAGATTACACAGATTTTGAAAGACAAGGGGCCGGTCATAAGATGATTCAGCGCCCGGTAACGGTTCAGATTCTCACCTTTTTTCATCTGTGCAATCTGTGGATTCCAGGCTTTGAATTCCGCGGATGACCCGGCTCTTTCTTGAGGAGTTGAACCGTCGCCATGTCGAACCCGAAGGCCGGGGACCCCGGCCGGCCTATCGTCCGGATGGAGAACGCCCATCTTCGGTACGGGCCCGCGGAGCCCTGGGCGGTGGACGACTTCTTCCTGGATGTGGGGAAGGGGGAGATCCTGACCCTCCTCGGCCCCAGCGGATGCGGCAAGACCTCCGTTCTCCGCCTGATGGCCGGTTTCGAGCGGATTGGGATGGGCCGGATCCTCATCGACGGCAACGAGGTGGCGGCCCGGAATCTCTGGAGTCCGCCGGAACGCCGGGGCGTGGGTATGGTCTTCCAGGACTTGGCCCTGTTCCCCCACCTGACGGTCGCCAAGAACGTGGGATTCGGCCTTCACCGGTGGGCCGCCGGGAATCGGGAGAATCGGATACAGGAAGTCCTGCGGATGGTCGGCCTGGGGGGGCTGGGAGAGCGGCATCCCCATGAACTCTCGGGCGGACAGCAGCAGCGGGTCGCCCTGGCCCGGGCGCTGGCGCCGAGCCCCCATGTGATTCTTTTCGATGAGGCTTTCAGCAACCTGGACGCCGACAGGAGGCGCCAGGTCCGGCGCGAGGTCAAGGAGATCCTGCGGCGTTCAGGGATGACCGCCATTTTCGTAACCCACGACCAGGCGGAGGCCTTTGACCTTTCGGACCGCATCGCTGTCATGAACCGGGGCCGGATTGAGCAGCTGGACAGCCCGGAAAACCTCTATCACAATCCCCGGACTCTTTTTGTGGCACGATTCCTGGGGTTGGCGGATCTGGTGCCGGGCGTGATTCAGAATGACCGCGTGGAGACCGCCCTCGGCAACTTTCTCTTTGTCCCGCCCGATGCGCCCCTGGAGAATGGGACGAAGGTCGAGGCGGTCATCCGGCCGGCCGACGTGGATGTCATCCCGTCCTCGGACGGGGAAGCCTCCGTTCTCGAGAGGCACTTCCGCGGCTCGGACAACCTGTACGTGATTGCGCTTCCGAGCGGAGGGACCGTCCGAAGTCAGACGCCTTGGGATTTTATTCTCGAGCTTGAGACGCGCGTCACCATTACGGTGGAGCCCATGCGCGTCGTCGTGTTTCCGGTTGCGTCCGCCGACGAGCGCCCGGCCGGGGGGTGAGAATGCCTGTGGTCTTGCGGTTTCCCGAGATCGGTTGTGGGGATGACCGGAAATGATGCGGGGGTTTTGGGACGCGAGTCCGCCCTTCGCCGCCGATTGAGATATGCGGACATTCATTCGAGAGATGATGGTCTTCCGCAAGCCAGGGTTTTTTCTCATGGCCGGGCTTACCCTCCTGTTCTTGGGGGGAGCGCTGGGTGGGGATGCCTGCGCGCGGCAGAGACTCCGGCTGGCGACAACGACGAGCACGGCCAATGCCGGTCTGCTGGATGCGTTGCTCCCCCCCTTCGAGAAGCGACTGGGCATCCAGGTCGACGTCATCCCTGTCGGGACGGGCAGGGCGTTGGCCCTGGGAAGGAATGGAGACGTGGACGTTGTCATGGTGCACGCGCCCGGGGCCGAACGGAAATTTGTCCGGGAAGGGTACGGGGTCGGCCGCAGGTCCTTCATGTACAACGACTTCATTATCCTGGGTCCCGCCGATGACCCGGCTGGCATCCGCGGGGGGAAGGACGCCGCCCGGGCGCTTTTACGGATCGCGGAGACCGCCGGCGCGTTCCTTTCGCGGGGAGACGATTCGGGCACCCACAAAAAGGAGCGGGCGCTCTGGGAGGCGGCGGGGACGAAACCCTCCGGGGCCTGGTACAGGGAAGTCGGCCAGGGAATGGGAAAGACGCTGGGCATCGCCAACGAAATGAGGGCCTACACCCTTTCCGATCGCGCGACGTATCTCGCTTATCGCGGAAGGCTCCGCCTCCGGGTGATCGTGGAGGGGGACAAGCGTTTGTTCAATCCTTACGGAATCATTGCCGTCAACCCCGCCCGTCATCCCCAAGTCAAGTTCGACCTAGCTCGGGCGCTTATCGATTACGTGACCGGACGGGAGGGCCAGCGAATCATTGGTGAGTTCAGGCGCTTCGGCCGGCGGCTCTTCATCCCCACTGTTCGCCAACCTTCCTCCCGCTGATTTTCAATTCGATACTGTTTTGAGGCGCGTTCTCCCTTGAGGGCCGGTTTCTCCCACGCTGTCGCGTTCAGGGACCGGGGCGGGATGCGCGTCGTTCCTCCAAGACTAATTCCCAGCGGCGGGTGATCCAAGAAAATTGGGCAGGCGTCCAAAATTTGTTGGACAAATGAGAAAGTGTTATCTATACTTAACAGAGTCAATTTGGATGAAAAGGATTTAAGATGCAGAACACATACAAGAGATCGCCGGGGGCCCTGAGTCCGAGCCAGGAGCACTACCTGCGCGCCATCTGGAGGATTCAGGAAGACAAGGGTTACGCCCGGGTGACGGACATCGGAAACGAGCTGGGCGTCGCCAAGGCGGCTGTTTCGGCGGCGGTCAAGGGGCTGAAAAAAGAGGGCCTGGTGGACCATCGGCACTACGAGCAGGTTTCCCTGACATCCAAGGGCACGCGCCACGCCCAGGAAATCTCCAGCCGGTTTTCGATCATGCAAACGTTCCTGGAAGACGTCCTGGGGGTCGAGAGCAAGAACGCCTTGCTGGATGCATGCCTGTTGGAGCATTACGTCTCCAAAGGGACCATCGACCGCCTGATCGACCTCATTCGATTTTTCGAAAAGGAGGATCGGAAAGGAATCTTGGAGCAGTTCATGGACTTCCATCGGGAGTGCGAAACCGAAGATTCCTGCCGGATCTGTAATTTCCACTGCGACGTCCTTCTCGCCCCGGATGAGTTGATTCAACCGGACCTGCCGGGAGGGGGCGAGTGAGCTAGTCTACAGGCTGGATGCCGCCGCTTGAGATCCGGGTCTCCACCGAAAATCCGATGAACCCGCCTTCTCCCAACTCGATGGCTGGAATGCTGGAGGTGGCTGACCGGGAAGGGGAGCGCCGAGCTTCTCCACCGCTTCCAGGTGACCAGGCATGGAAGGTTTCTCCTGACCCTTAGACACAATTCGCCGTTGCCCGGCAAGCGACCCGTTCTTGAGTTGAAAATCTAAAGACTGAGCAAACGAGTCGGGGATATTACCCAGTGGAGGGGTATGCTCTCCGGATATTTTCTTGGCGGCGGGAACGTTCAGCGTAAATCGGAGTGGTTGATTCCCAGGAGGGAGCGCCGTCCGGTCAAAATTGTCCGGCAAGGATTTGGAGAAGGGGAGGGTTTGGATTCCATGAGTTTGTTCAGGGCTTGCGGAGGCGCGGGTGTCGGGCGGTTTTTGCTCTGCCTGGCCGTTTCGCTTCCGGCTTGGGGGCCCGGCGGGCCGGCTCTGTCGGCCGAAAGCCTGACGGTCTATTCGGGCCGGTCGCAAAAGCTGGTCGAGCGTTTGTTCAAAGCGTTCACCGAACGGACGGGCGTCCGCGTCCGGGTCCGGTATGCGAAGACAGCGGCCCTGGCCAATCAGCTTCTCGAGGAGGGCGGTCGAAGCCCTGCCGACCTCTTCTTCGCACAGGATTCGGGGGCGTTGGGGGCCGTTGCGGAGAAAGGGCTGTTCCGCCGCCTTCCCGATTTATTGTTGGAAAAAGTCCCCGCCCCGTTCCGGTCGCCGCGCGGGGATTGGATCGGGCTTTCCGGCCGGGCGCGCGTCCTGTCGTATACGACGACGCGGTTGAGGGAGAGTGACCTGCCCAGGTCGATTTTTGAATTGGCCGATCCCCGATGGAAGGGACGAATCGGCCTTCCGCCCACGAATGCGTCTTTTCAGGCGTTTGTGACGGCCATGCGCGTCCAGGTGGGGGATAAGAGGACGCTGGTCTGGCTCAAGGGCCTTGTCGCCAATCAAGCCAAATACTATGCCAAGAACACGCCCACGGTGAAGGCCATCGCCGATGCCGAGATTGACGTGGGTCTGGTGAACCATTACTACCTGCATCGCTTTCTCCGGAAAGAAGGACGGAAGTTTCCCGTCCGGAATTACTACTTTCCCAACGGGGACATCGGCGCCCTCGTCAATGTGTCGGGCGCTGGAATTCTGAAAAGCTCCCGGAAAGCGGGACTCGCCGAGCGGTTCTTGGGATTCGCCCTGTCGGAGACCGGACAGGAGGTTTTTGTCCGGGGGAACCACGAATACCCCGTCGCCAAAGGATTCAGGGTGGACCCCGCGCTGGGCTTGAAGAATCTCCGGTCGATTCGGACGCCGATCATGGACCTCGGCCGCCTGACCGATATGCGGGGGACCGTCAGGCTTCTCCAAAAAGCCGGAATGCTGCTCGAGTGAGGAAGGCCGGCGGCGTCATACAGCGCGGCACGGCGTGCACCTGTAGCACGGACTGACGTAATCCAGAGCATGTTTATGAATTCGCCCATCCTCATCTTGTTGAATAGGTGGACCCGAATTTTAGTCCGGAACCGGACGCGGCGGATCGGTCCGGCTCCTCAGCGGGATGCTTCTTTGAACCAAAGGAGGATGGTGAATTTGAGACCTCAACGCAAAGCCTGGAAGGCCCTGTTGGGATGGGTTGTGGCGATGGGGATGTTGGTTTCCCCCCCCCTCTCCCTCGGCCAAGCGAGCGAGCTCCTGGACCTCTTAAAGAAAAAGGGCGTCATCACAGAACGGGAATATCGAGAGCTCAAGTCGGTCGAAAAGGCCAAGGAGGTCAGTATCCGGGAAGAAATCAAGAAGGCCCAGCCCCCCTTTGACGTGAAGTACAAGGAAGGATTCCGCGTTACGTCCAAGGACAAGCAGCACGAGCTTCGGATCGGAGTCCAGGTCTTCAGCCAGTTCAGTGTGTTTCCCGAAGACGCCAACGCGGACAACAACTTTCGCGCACGCCGTGGCCGGGTGACCTTCCGTGGCAAGGTGTTCAAGGACTTCACCTACCGCCTGGAGCTGGACGGCGCATCCTCCAACGTCCTTGACCAGGACGCATACCTGGGCTGGGAGAAGTTCAAGCAGTTTCGGGTCCGGGTCGGCCAGCACAAGACGCGCTTCGGGGGCGAGCAGACCTGGAGCCGGTACAGCCTGTTCTTCCTCGAGCGCTCGATGATTTCCGACAACCTCACCGAAGGCGCGTCTCGGGGCGCGTTCGTTTACGGCGACCTGCATCCCACGTTCCGCTATGAGGCCAGCGTCTCCAACGGGAACCAGAGAAACAACGACAACAACAGCGAGAAGGATTTCGCCCTCCGCCTGATCGCGAATCCCTTCAAGGGGTCTCCCGCCGAGAAGAAGCTTCCGATCCGGCTCGCGATCAACGCGTCGGTGGGGGATCAGCCCCACAGCGGCAATGGCGGCCGGACGCGGCTGTTTCTTCGCGACAACCGGTTGACGGTGTTCAACGTCGCGACAGAAGACCTTCGCCAGCGGTACGGGGCGGACATCTGGTACAACAAGGACTACAAGAATCAGGGCGGCCTTCCCCTTTCGGCGACGGCGGAGTTCATCTACGAGAAACAGGAGAGGGAAGGTCCCGTATTGGGGAGGGGAAACGACGACCTGATCCGTTACGGCTACCACGTCCAGGCGGGTTACCTGCTGACGGGGAGTCGGAAGAAGAACGGCCTGGAGCTGGTGGCCAAGTATGAATCCATCGACATGGACGACGACCGGTCGGCCGGGACGGAAGACTTGGCCGGTCAGAGGGTGGATATCATTGGCCTCGGTCTGAACTACTGGCCGATCAAAGAGGTCCGCCTCTCGGTGAACGGTTTTGTGTTCGACATCGACCGGCCCGTCACCAGCGCCGCGGATGACAACCCGTTCAACAACGGCGACAGCGCCTGGGCCATCCTTACCGGCGCCTACTTCAAGTTTTGACCCTGTTGTTGTGGAGCCGGGGGAGGGGAGAAGACCGCCCCCGTCCCGGCGCCTCCTCTTCCTCTCCCCCTCCCCCCCGACAGTTCGAGTGATCCCGCACTCCCCACCGGCGGGACCCAGGCTTCCAGGTCCTTGACTTTTTCGGACTGTCCTGAATATCTAGTGTAAGGTCCTGGGTCATTATCTGATTTCTTATCGATATCACCGGACGGATGGATTTGTGTGTCGCGCCATACTCATTCTTTTCATCATGCTTGCGGGTTGCGCGGTTCCGCCACGGGGGGAAGCGGGCCGGTTGACCGTGTCCGCCGCCATCAGTCTCAAGGAGGTGTTCCGGAAGATTGTGAAGGAATTCGAGTCGCGCTATCCGGAACACCGCGTTTCATTGAACCTCGGATCCTCGGGCCATCTCCAGCGGCAAATCGAGATGGGTGCGCCCGTGGATGTGTTCGCCCCCGCCGCGTTGTTTCCGATGGAGGCGTTGGAGAGGGCGAACCTCCTTCAGCCCGGCACGCGGAAGGAGATCGCGACGAACCGACTGAGCCTGGTCCGGCCGCGCGGAAGCGGGGCGGTGGACGGGTTTTCGGTTCTGGGAAAGGGATTCCAAGGGAGGCTGGTCATCGGCAATCCACGCCATGTCCCGGCGGGCATTTACGCCAAACAGACGCTCGTCGCTTTGGGTTACTGGAAAAAGCTCTCTGCGAGCCTGATATTCGCCGAGCACGTCCGGCAGGTCCTGGATTATGTCGTGCGGGGGGAGGTGGACGCGGGCATTGTCTACCGGACCGACGCGCTGCGGGAAAAGGGCCAGGTCGATCGCGTGGCCGAGGCCCCGCCCGGAAGCCACGCGCGCATCGCTTATCCGATCGCGGTGATTGCGGAAAGCCGTGATCCCCAGGGAGCGATGCGCTTTGTGAATTTTGTCCTCGGCGCGGCGTCCCGCGCCATTTTGTCCCGGGCCGGATTCGGGCCCGCCGATTCGCCGTAATCCGGCGGCGGGGGGGAGATTCGCTTTCAGCCCCGAAGGGTGGCGGGAACGGCGCCCGGGATGTTGACAGGGGAGTGCGGCATTGGAAGGCCAAGCCTGGGTTTCCGTACAGCTGTCTCTATGGGTCGCCGGTGTTTCGACCTTGCTCGTGGCCGTTGTGGGACCGTCCATCGCCTA
>CAYRGS010000064.1:0-21161 GCA_964423875.1 uncultured bacterium | reverse complement strand
CAGGCCGTTATAGCCGCTTCCGATGATGATGCCGTCAAATTCGCCGTCGGGCATAGCAGTTAGCCTCGTTTCTGCGTTGGGAACCGAAAATCAACGTCCTTCGTCTTACGGCGGATCCCTCCCGAATCGGTCGCGCGCGCGGGGCGGATTCCGATGGATATTCTACGCGTTGAGACTTGTTTGAGGAAATCTTCCGAGGGAGGACGACCCGCCGGGGCGGATTCCAGACGGATTCGGTTTGTCCTTTCTTCAAGAGACGGGGAGAGCGCACATCCCGCAAATTGGTTGCGGAGACGACGCGCCCTCCCCTCCCTTTATTTCAGAAACTCGTTCGTGTAGGCGTCCTTGAGCGAAACTTTGTTAGGATCAGTGTTGAAGGCAGTCAATACGATATCCCTCGTCCGTTTCATTTTTTCCTTGGTCATGTAGCCGAGGCCGTTTTTCTTGGCCGCCGGGGTCATAACCAGGAGATCCTCGAGAGCGGTGATCGTCTCACGGGAGATCTTCGCATTTAGGTGCGGCTGAGACTTGAGTAGGATCTGGGTCGCCTCATCCGGGTGGTCGAAAGTATACTTATAGGACTTGATCAGGGCCTGCATGAATCCTCGCGTGGAACCTGGATTCGCTTTGATGAACTCATCCATGCCTACGATGGCGTTGCTGTAAATATCTACACCATGGTGTGCATACATGATCCTGTTGTAACCGCCGAATTTCTTGGTCACCTTGTTCATCAGCGGATCTAGCGTGACAAAAAAGCCACAACCATCGGCCTTTCCGGAGAGAAAGGTAGAGAGTTTAGCGGAAGGCTGAACGATCACAAAGGTGACCTTACTCTCGTCAATCCCGGTTGCTTTGGCGAAGGGTTTGAACAGTGTTTTATTGATATCTGCAGCCGCCATCGCAATCCTTTTGCCTTCGAGGTCCTTGGGCTTGGTTATGCCGCTGTTCTTCTTCGTATAAATCAGAAACGGGGCTTGCTCATAGAAAACTCCGACGAGCTTGGCTTTGTGCCCCTTAGCCCTTCCGAGCATCGTCGCCCCAGCATCTCCGAAGCCGAAGTGATTCGTTCCTGCCACCAACTCCTTGAGAACACCACTGGACCCATAGCCGCGCGACATCTTCACCTTGAGGCCCTGCGCTTTATAGAACCCCTTCTCCTGGGCCACGAAGAAGGGAGCGTGAACGCCGTAGAACGCCCAGTCCGCTCCGAATTTCAGGTTTTTTTTCTCCGCCGCTGCTGGGGCAGTCCAAGTCAACAGAAAAACACCCAAGGTCAGAAACCAAGCCGCTGGACTAAAACATCCAATTTTCCTCATCTCGCTTCTCCCCCTAGACATGTATCGCCATGTCCTTGACGTTAGCATCCTCGAGCGGGCATTCCCTGAACCCCGCTCATTTGGGACAAACACTCATTCAAATTCCTTCAATGCGGATAGCTTTAGATTTTACCACAGATGCAGCCCGGCGCCTCCAGATTATTCAACTTTTTACCTGAAGACCTTGGAGCACTTTTTCCGGCGTGATCGGCAGGTCTTTAACCCGCACTCCGACTGCGTCTTCGACCGCGTTTGCAATAGCCGCCGCTGTCGGCACCAGAACCGCCTCGGAGAACCCCTTTGCTCCGAAGGGACCTGTCGGCTCCGGCTCCTCAATGAAATCGTGGACGATGGGCGGCACGTCCAGGATGTTCGGCACCTTGTAATCGACGAGGCTGGGGTTTTCGATGACCCCGCCGGAGTAGACTACTTCCTCCATAAGTGCGTACCCTAGGCCCTGCGTTACGCCGCCCTGGAGTTGGCCAACAATGCCTCCAAGGTTGATGATCTGCCCCACGTCATGGGAGCAAATGAGCCGGAGAACTTCTACCTCCCCCGTTTCCTCGTCCACTTCAACCTCCGCGATATGCGTGCAGAAGGTCATCGTCGCGATACCCGGACGGGGACTTCCATCTATGCAATCAACGTTGACGGGAGGGCCTTGGGCCTCAAAAACGCCTCGGCCCAGGACCGGTCCGCCCCCTTTCGGCCCTTTGGCTTTGACGAGCTTGGCGAAAGTCATGGATCGCTCGGGTGCACCCGGCATGAAAACCTTCTTGTCGGCGACGGCCAGGTCCTCGGCGGGGACCTCCAAGACGTGGGCCGCCCGTTCGACGAGCTGCTGCTTGGCGTCCGCCGCCGCCAGCCGGACCACGTTGCCGACGTTGTAGGTCACCCGGCTCGCGGCGGTGTAGTATTCGAAAGGCGTCCCATCCGTATCGGCCGAGACAACCCGCACATCATCCATCGAGGCGCCAAGCTCCTCGGCCGCGACCATCGCCGCCATCGTGATCTGACCCGCGCCGATTTCGATCACCCCGGACGACACCTGAATCGTTCCGTCGTCCATTACCTTGACGTTGGCAGAAGAGCTCATCCCGCCCGAGACGTGCATGCCGGAGGCGGCCCCCCGGCCCCGCCGCTTCCCGTTGCCGGAGGAGAGGGGCTTCCCGTCCCAATCCGCGTGCCGCGCGGCGGAATCGAGGGTCTTCTTCAGCCAGACCTCGTTCAGCTTCTGGCCGTTGACGAGGGAATCGCCATGGTCCATCCCGTTCAATCGTCGAAGATCCATCGGGTCGATACTCAGTGCCCGAGCGATGATGTCCATCTGGGACTCGCCGGCGAAAATGGACTGGGGTGCTCCGTATCCGCGGAAGGCACCTGAGATGGGCTTGTTCGTGTAAACGGTGTAGGCCTCGGCGCTGATGTTTGGGATCCGGTATACCCCCTTCGCGTAGAAGGCACCACCTGCGGCGATGGTGGGGCCGTGGTCCGCGTAGGCACCGGTGTCGTAGTAGAGTTTCGCCTCGCGCGCGATGAGCCGACCGTTCCGCTTGACACCGGTTCGGAGCGTCGTCGTCGTGGGGTGGCGGGGAAGACCCGCAATAAAGTCTTCGTCCCGGGTAAACTGAAGCAAAACGGGCTTGCCGGACCGCAGTGCCAAGCCGGCGGCGTACATGTCCGCTCGGGGCTTCTTGCCGCCGAAGCCGCCTCCGACGATCGAGCCGATGACTCGAACCTTCGTCATGGGAAGCGCCCACACCTTAGCCACAATCGCCTGGAGGTTGAAAACTCCCTGAGTGCTAGACCAGACGGTCAAACCCTCCTGGCCGTCCGGTTGGGCAAGGGATGTGTGAGGCTCCAAGTAGGTCTGATGGTTTTGCTGCGTCGAGAAGGTGTGCTCGAAGACCTCGTCAGATTCCAAAAATCCCTTCTCGACGTCGCCATTCCCAAACCATGTTCGGCACGCCACATTCCCCGCCCGGCCCTTCACCTCGAACGTCGAGGCATATTGGCTGGAATCCTCGTGAACGAGGGGCGCGTCGGGTTTTATTGCCTCGAGAGGATCGAAGACGGCGGGCAGTTCCTCGTATTCCACCTCGATGAGAGCAAGAGCCTCCTCAGCAATGTCGGCATCCGTAGCAGCCACAGCCGCGATCTCATCGCCCAGGTAGCGAACCTTTTCCGGCTCAAACAACATCTGATCAAAGAGGGTCACCCCGTAGTAAATATGCGGCGTGTTCTTGGATGAGAGAATCGCCTTGACGCCGGGCAGTTTCTCGGCCTTTTGTGTGTCGAGGTTAAGGATGCGGGCGTGGGGGTGGCGGCTCCGGAGGATCCGGCCGCAAAGCGTCCCGGGCAAGTGGAAATCCGCCGTGTACTTCGCGTCCCCCGACGCCTTGGGCGCGCCGTCGATCCTCGGGATGTCCCGGCCTAAAACCTTGTACTCGGACATGCGGGCCTTCTTTCCTGATTGAACACCATGGGTTAGTGAAATCGTGTCATGCGATCCCCTCTAGTTTACCACGAGCGGGACCGGCCGGCGGCCGATCGCCTCCCGGGCGAAATCCTTTACACCGATTTCCGTTCCGCTTAGATTGAGGGTCGTCCGGGACCCGACCCATCCCGTTCCGGGGCGCGGATTCGTCCGTTCTTTCAGAAATTCCCTTTCCATTGGAGCGCCCGGATGGCCAAGCTTTACGCCGTCGGCGACATCCACGGCTCCATCACTCACTTGACCCGTCTCGTGGAGACCGTCCCCTTCGAGCCGGAGGACCGGATCGTGTTCATCGGGGATTACATCGATCGCGGGCCGGATTCCCGCGGGACGGTGGAATTCCTGCTCTCTTTCCGGGAGAGGTTCCCGAAATGCATATTCCTGCGGGGGAACCACGAGGAGATGTTAGAAGACTTCCTGAACGGCGCGGACTGGAGCATGCGGAACGCCTATTTCACGAACGGCGGCGGGGCGACGCTGATCTCCTACGCGCTGAACCCTCTGGAAAAGGTCAAAGCCGCAGATTTTCCCGAAGGCCATCTGGGTTTCCTGTTCGGAACCACGCTCAAGCATGGGGAGGACGGGTTCCTGTTCGTCCACGCCGGGATCCGCCCCGGCGTCGCGTTGGAGGACCAGAGCCGACAGGACCTGTTGTGGATCCGCGAGGAGTTCTTCGCCCACGAGCACGCCCTGGGCCTCACGGTGGTCTTCGGCCACACTCCTTTGCGGGACGTTTTCCAGAACCCACCCTACGCCATCGGCATCGACACCGGCGCGGTGTTCGGCGGGAAGCTGACGTGCGTCGAGCTGGGCGACGGGAAAATCCTGAACACCTACCAGGTGTGAGCCGTCCCGCGGGAAATGTGCAGGGTGAAAGAAGGCTTTCCTCATATGGTTGTCATACATAGAAAGAGACGATGAAATCGACCCCTGAAGACATCCGCGCCTACCTGGCGGACCATCCCGCAAAATCGGCCAGCCTCCGGGAGATCATCCGGCACTTCGCGATCCCCGAGGCGGACCGGCCCGCCTTCCGCCGCACGGTCAAGCGGCTGGCGGGGGAGGGCCTTCTTGTCCGGGCGCGCGGCGGCCGGTACGCGGCCCCCGAAGCCCTCAACCTCGTCACAGGAAGGCTTCAGGCCCACCCGGACGGATACGCCTTCGTGGTCCCCGCACCGGCCAAGCCCACCGGGGAGGGGGAAGCCGCGCCGGACGGCGTTTCCCTTGTCCGCGAAGGCGAGGACATCTTCATCCCGCCGGGCGCCCGGGCCGGCGCCCTGCACGGCGACCGGGTGACGGCCCGGAGAAGGCGGGGGATGCGCGGGAAGTGGGAAGGCGAGATCGTGCGGATCGAAGAAAGGGGGGCCGGCGAGATCGTCGGCCGGATCGACGGCGCCGGGGGCCGTCGCTGGTTCGTTCCCCTGGACCCCCGATTCGGTGAGCGGGCCGTCCGCGCCAGCGACGGGGAGCCCCCGGACGCCCGCCAGGGCATGCCCGCCGTCCTTCAAATCGCCCCCGACCAAACGCGCCGCGTCCCCGGGCGGGGGGGGGAGAGGGGAAGGGGCGGAGGCCGGACAAGGAGGCCGGTTCCCGGGGCGACGGGAAAAATCGTCCGGGTTCTGGGCTATCCGGACGACCCCCGGGTCGAGGTGGACATGATCTGCGCCGAGTTCGGCCTGCGCACGGATTTCCCCGAAGAGGCGCTTCGGGAGGCAGCGTCACTCCACGAGCCGGACGCGGCGGAGGCCCGCAAGCGCGAGGACCTGCGGAACCTTCTGACCGTCACGATCGACGGCGAGACGGCGAAGGATTTCGACGACGCGGTCTCCTTGGAGACCCTACCGGGCGGCGTACGCCGTCTCGGCGTCCACATCGCCGACGTCAGCAGCTACACGGCCGAAGGGGGCGCCCTGGACACCGAGGCCCGGCTCCGCGGGACAAGCGTCTACTTCCCCGGCGCCGCGATCCCGATGCTGCCACCCGGCCTGAGCGAAAACCTCTGCTCACTCCTTCCGAACCGGGACCGGCTGACCCTGACTGCGTTTCTGGACTACGACCGGCAGGGGCGCCGGACGGGCATCCGGCTGGCCGATACGATCATCCACAGCCGGGCACGCCTGACATACGCCGGCGTGTCTTCCTTTCTGGATGGAGAGACGGCCGCGGGCCCTCCCGGAGACGCTCCGCCGCCCGACGTCACGCCGCCCGAGGGGTACGAGGAGGTTCCCGGCCTGGAGAAAACCCTGCGGAAAATGGCCCGGCTGGCCCGGCAGCTCCGGTCGCGGCGGCTGAATGAGGGGGGCCTCGACCTGGACATCCCCGAGCCGGAGGTCGTGGTGGACGCCGAAGGCCGGGTCACCCGGATCCGGCGCGCGCCCAAGCACTTCTCCCAGCAGATAATAGAGGAGTTCATGCTCGCGGCGAACCGGGCGGTGGCCGAGCGGCTGGCCGGGACGGACCCGCCGAGGACGGACACCGAGGACGGGGACCGGCCGGGGATGTTCCGCGTCCACGAGCCGCCCGATCCCGACAAGTTGAAAGAGGTCGCCCTTTTGCTTCGCAACCTTCACCACCAGACGCCCGGTCTTTCCTCGGGCGATCCTCGGGCGCTCGGGCGGGTCCTCGCGGCGGCCCGGGGCGGGGCGGAGGAGGCTTTCGTCAACATGGCGGTCCTTCGCGCCATGAAGCTCGCGCGATATGATCCGGCCAACCTCGGCCACTTCGGTCTCGGCTTCGCGCACTACACGCACTTCACCTCGCCCATCCGCCGGTATCCTGACCTGATCGTCCACCGGCTGATCCGGGCCGACGGATTGACGGGCCGGCGGAAGATGGGCCGCAGGAGGCTCCAGAGCCTCGAAGGTCGCATGCACACCCTGGCCGGCGAGGCGTCCCGGCTCGAGCGGACCGCCGAGAGCGCCGAGCGGGCGATGCTCGACTACAAGCGCGTGCAGTTCATGCGGGATCTCGTCGGCGAAACGTTCGAGGGCAAGGTGAGCGGGATCGTCCGCACCGGCTTCTTTGTGACGTTGAACGAGCATTTTGTGGACGGGTTCGTCCGCCTGGCGGACCTCGGGGATGACTATTACGTATTCGAGGAGGAGAATTACCGTCTCCTCGGCCAGCGGACGCGCCGAGCCATCAACCTGGGGGACGAGGTCACCGTCCGGGTGGACCGTGCGAACCTGGACACGCGGCGCATCGACTTCTCATGGTCCGGTCCGGAGACGTCGGGGAGGACGCCGGGGACAGCGGGACGACGCGGACGGAAAACGTCCCCCTCCCCCTCGTCCCGGACAGCCGCGGCGGGAGGGAGAAAAAACTCCCCCGACCCCAAGGCCGAAGGGCGACGGTCGGCGCCGCGAAAGCGGGGCCGGACAACGCAAAAGGCGGGCCGGAAGATCAAAAGGCGGTAAAGAGCAAAGAAGCGCTTCATCCATGGCAGTATCCTAGACACCGGAATGAAAAGAGAGGCCAAGCCATGAGCGCAAATCCAGTTTACGCAATCATCGACGTGGACGTGAAAGACCCGGCGTTGTTCGAGGAGTACGTCAAGGGATATGTCCCGACCGCCGAGAAGTTCGGAGGAAAATTCCTGGTCTCTCCACACGGGGGCGGGTTCGAGAAGATCACGGGCGACTGGGATCCGAGGCGGCTTTTCATCGTCCAGTGGCCGAGCGCGGAGGCCTATCACCGCTGGCATCAATCCGAGGATTACCGCCCGTGGAACGAGCTGCGGCGCAAGGCGGCCAAGCCGAACATCATCCTCGTCGAGGGACTGCCCCTGTAGAGACCCGTGGCCGCTTTGAAACCCTGTGTTGCGGACGGTTCGCCCGGACCCTATCTTGATAAAGGGGCTCCGACAGGGACGGATTCCGAACAAGGTTTGAAATCAAATGGTTACGGTGAGAAGGGGTGGTTTCCGTGGCGGGCGGCATCAAGATCATCTGCAATAACCGCAAAGCCTGGCACGATTACGCAATCGAGGAGACGCTCGAGGCGGGTCTGGTCCTGTGGGGATCAGAGGTGAAATCCCTCCGGGGTGGGAAGGCGAACCTGAAGGACAGCTACGCCGACGTTCGGGGTGAGGAGGTTTTTTTGGTCGGTACGCATATCAGCCCCTACAACCCGGCCGGCCAGTCGAATCACCACCCCGAGCGCGACCGCAAACTCCTTCTTCACCGCAAGGAGATCGGCAAGCTCATCGGCAAGGTGAACGAACGCGGGTTGACCCTCATCCCCCTGAAGATGTACTTCAAGCAGGGAAAGGCCAAGGTCGAGCTCGCCCTGGCCAAGGGGAAAAGGCAATACGACAAGCGCGATACGCTCAAGCGCAAAGAGGCCCAGCGGGAGATGGCCCGGGCGATCAAAGACACGGGAAGAGCCAAGGCGTAGTCCGCACTTATTCACCAAGCATTCTCCGCAGGGCGTTCCATTTCGAATGAAAAGGAGGTGAGCAAGGAGAGAAGCAGGGTCCTTACTCCCGAATCGTCTGATTGGGGGCGATATGGCTTCGACGGGGGTGTATGAAGTCCGGGTCGCATGCCGAGGTGCCGTTGGCCTCGTTAAACCACGGCAACCAACAACTGCCGACCAAGAGTTGGCCCTCGCCGCTTAAGTAGCGGCCGAGCGCCCTTCCGGGCCGCGCCCGTAGGCCCGGGTCAGGGTGTCAGAAAATCGGGCTAGTCCGCGGCGTTGCGCCTCGGGGCAGTCGCGGGCGAAACTGAACTGAGGCTGGCGTTCCTTCGTCCCCGCCGGGGGGATTTGAGGGGCGCGAGATCCAAAACCCCGGCTATGCATGTAGACGCCCGAGGCTGAAAACCTTCGGACGGGGGTTCGATTCCCCCCGCCTCCACCAATCAAACGCAAAGCCCCGTGATCAACCCGCGGGGCTTTGTTTTGTTTGTAGGCTCTTGGGTCGGGTGACCCACCGGGTTCGTCCCCGCGTTTCCAGAAAGATTGCCACTGGTAGTTTGTCTGCCTTTAATACCTGCCGCTGAAATAGTCATCGAGGATCTGCGCGTGGTCGAAGCAGAGGGGCGAGGGCAGATTTTCCCGGTTGAACACGCCAACGGCCGCGGCGTCGGAGCCGGCGGTGGGCGTTCGGGGACCCCGTCCCCAGACCCGACCGATGAAGACCACCGTGATGTTGTGCTGCCGGGCATCCCTTTTGGGATCGGAATAGGCGTGAAACTGCCGGACCAGCTCGACGCTCAGCCCCGTTTCCTCCTTGGCCTCGCGGACCGCCGCGTCCTCGAGGGACTCGCCGTAATCCACAAAGCCTCCCGGAATGGCCCATCCCCGCGGGACGTTTTTTCTTTCGACCAGGATAACGGCCCCCCCGGTTTCAGGGGAAGACGGGTCGTCCACCTCGATAATGACGTCGACCGTCGGGAAAGGATTGCGGAAGGGGGAGGGGGAGGGGGAGGGGGGGCGGTCATCGTTCATGGCGGTCTCCTCGAACGGGGGGGGGAGACGGGTGTAAAGGAGCCCCCCCCCTCTCCCCGACACATCCGGATAGAATAAGGGCGGGCCGGGCAGTTTGCCAATTCTCGGGATGGGAGGTCTGCGGTGGGTCGCGGGCCGGGGTCTTGGCGCTGGCCGCGGGGGGGGGGCGCCGCCCTCGCCGCCGGGGCGAAGGAGCCGCCGCCCGAGGGGCGTTTCCCCATCCGCCTGATCCAGGGAGAAAAGACTGGAGCGGCGCGGTTCTTCGCTCGAGGATTACACCCTTTTCCGCGAGCGGCGCACGGAATTTCGCAGCACCTTGAAAGTCTACACCTACCTCTTCGCGCGCTTGCCCATCTCCTCCCGACTCAAGCTGTCCGGCCTGAGCATGATGGCGTCCTGAATCCCGACTTTTCCGATGTCATGGAGACGGCCGGCGCATTCCAGGATGTCCGCCATCATAAGGGCGTATTGCGTAACACGGACGGCATGGCCCTTGGTGTAAACGTCGCGGGCCTCCAGCGTCGAGCCCAGGAGCTGCAGCGTCTCCCTCAAGCCCCGGAAAATTTGCCGGTACTGGAAGTTGTTTTCCAACGTCAACCCGGCCGACCTTGATTCGCGTGGTGGCTCGGGATTTTCGCGGGAGGGGTTCGGAAATATCCAATCAGGCGGAGGAAGGACGATCCGTCTCAGCCAGTTCTTGCAGGATTGGGATGGACGCGATCTTCTCCGGGGAGAGACGATCCCAGTAAACGCCCTCGGGCGCTCCCGCACGGCCCCGGCTGGGTTGAATTTCATCGGGCACGCAAAAATGGCTCACCGGAACATCATGCTCCATCATGGGAATGGCCCGTTCAACAACCTGGATCGGATGGACCGTCGTTACAACGGGGGTGGAGGAGAAGACCTTTCCAAACCTTCGCAGCAGGGCGTATTCCAGGTCCGCATACCCGCCCCCCTTTCCGACTCGCTCGCCCCGCCGGCTCACGGCCACCGACCCCATCACAATCAAATCGATGTCCGGAAGCGCCTCCGGCGAGACCGGGAGTCCATACCGGGAGGCGCCCCGGATGCTGGAAGCCGCGTAAGGGGACACGGGGAGTTTCGCGGGATCCAGGAGGATGAAGCATTCCCTTCGCGTCAGCCTGGGAACCGCCATGAGGAGGGTCTTCCCCTGTTCCAGGGCCAGGCGGCGGACCGGCCGTTGCGGGGAATCCGGGTTTGTCTTAACAACCCGGGCGCTTTCCCATTCGGGAAGCGCCTTCAACTGCTCGGCGGCGACCTCGGCGCACTTGAAGTTGGGGATTCGCCCGACCGTCCCCGGAAAGCGAGTGACGCCCTCCTCCATCATCCGGGTCCAGATCATTTCGCGCAAAGACTGCTTATCCATCGCCGATTCTGTCAAAATACGCCGTCGAGACCATTGTCCGGACGCGGCCCCTCTCCCCGAGAGCCAGGAGTCGTCGGGGGCGGATTATCACATCGATCGATTGCAAAGGACGGGTGAAAGAAATGGAGAATGAAGCCGCCAGTCGAGAGCTGCTGACCGAGGCCCACGGGATTGTCGAAAAGGAAAAGCTGGGGGACTGGATCGGCCACGTTACGTGCCGCATTCCGCCGGGCGACCGGATTCTGATCAAGCCGCAGTGGGTCCGTCTGGGCGGTCTGCGGCCGAAGGATTTCCTGGTGATGGATCTGGAGGGGAAGGTCCTGGATTGGGGCGCCGGCGATCCGGCCCGGAAAGGCTTCAATCCACCCTCCGAATGGCCCCTTCACACAGAGATTTACCTCGCCCGCGAAGACGTGCAGGCCGTCGCGCACACTCACCCCCTCGTCGCCACGGCCATGACGGTTGCGGGGGTGGACATCGAGCCGCTCTATCATCGCTCGGCCTACTTCGGCGCCGGGGTCCCGCTCTACCCGAAGCCCGACCTGATCAACACCCGGGCGCTGGGGATCGAAACGGCCCAAGCCCTGGGTGATCACAATGCCCTCCTGTTACAGGGCCACGGGGCCATCACGGTCGGCGCCGAAGTGGAGGAATCGGTCATCCTCGCCATTTTCCTCGAACAGTCGGCCTGGACCCAATGGGTGGCGCAAAGCTTCGGCAAGCCGCTGGAAAGACTGCCGGATGACTTCACGGCCCCTTATGTCGGCCTCCAGCCCAATCGCTTCCCCTTCGTGTGGGATTTCTACAAAGCGATTCACTTGTAGCCGGTATTGCTTAAATCGCAATCGGCATGCGGGCTCAGCGGGCGCGGCCGAAACCTCAATGGTCGACGGGTTTTCCGCCCATCACCATGGCCGTCATTTTCCGGGTGAAAAGGTTTTCCATGAGATCGTCCCGCCGGGCATTCGATAAATCCATCCGTTCCCGATGAACCATCCGCTCCAGGGGGCGGCGGGCGCTGGAGCGACCCTGAAGGGGATAGCCGAGGGGGGTGAGACTGGGGATGAAGAAAGAATCCGGGATTCCCAGCAGCTTTTTCAGCTCCTTCTCGGTGGGCTCCTCCACCGTGTACCAGACGGTCCCCAGGCCCAAAGCCGCCGCGGCCAAGTGCACGTTCATGATGGCGGCCGAGATGCTCATGTAGAGCGTCATATCCACCGGAAAGGGCTCCGTCTGCGGAAAGGACCGCTTGGCTCGATCGTCGCACGCGAAAATCAGGTACAGGGGCACGTCCCGGTGATAGCGGCGTTCATAGGCCGGAAACCGGGGATCTTTTCTTTGGAGGTAACGCCCCTCTTCAATCAGCAGCTCCGTGACGACCCCGCGACGCTCGGCGTCCTCGACCACCAGAAAGGCCCAGGGTTGGATGTTGGCCCCCGAAGGCGCCCAACGCCCGGCCTCCAACACCCGCATGAGGTCTTCTTCCGGAACGGGACGGGGGTCGTATTTGCGGATGCTCCTTCGCCTTCGGATCACGGAAAGCAGGGTGTCATAGGCATCCACGTCCCGGGCAAGCGCAGGACCCTCGACCTCCACCGGTGGTTGGTCCGTCATCTCCTCAGCCTCCAATCCATACCAAGCATCAACTGCAAGCGCCGAAAAAAAGGAATCGCCAAACGGCTTCTGAGAACGACCGAGCTTACCGCCGACACAGCCGGATTGAAAGCGGATTCCGCACCGGGATCATCCCCCAAACCCTTGGTTCAATGAATCCTCGAAAGCCCGCGCGGCCGGAAGATCCATCCCCGGCCGGTAGAAAATGGCATGAAAAATGAATCTCCCTTGATTCCGGTGTTCCAACGTCCATGGAAACCGGAAGGCCGCGGGCTGATTCCCGGACGCCGCGGACAGGGAGAGTTTTCTTGCAGCCGCAACCCCTCAAGGTCATGGTCGCCGTGAGCACCCGGCCCAATTACATGAAGGCGCCCCCCCCCATCGAGCTGACCGTCACGCACACCGGACAGCATTATGAAGACGGCCTTTCCAGGACGCTGTTCGAGGAGCTCTCTCTGCCTCCCGCCGATGTCAACCTGAATGTCGGCTCCGGGCCGCACGGGCGGCAGACCGGCCTCATCCTGCAACGATTCGAACCCGTCCTCGAAGAACGGTGGCCGGACGTTCTTGTCGTCGCGGGGGACGTCAACTCGACGCTGGCCTGCGCGCTGGTCGCGGCCAAGAGCTGGCCGCGGCTTCCCGGAGGCGGCAGGAAACGACCGCGCATCGCCCACATCGAGGCCGGACTCCGCAGCTTCGATCCCACGATGCCCGAGGAGACCAACCGCAGACTGACCGACGCCCTGTCCGACGACCTCTTCATCCACTCCCCCGAGGCGCGCGAGAACCTCCTGCGCGAAGGGGTCCGGGAGGACGACATCCTGGAGGTCGGCAATCTCATGATCGACACCCTGGACCGGCTCCTGCCGCTCGCCCGGCGATCGGACATCTTCGTCCGGCTAGGCTTGCGGGTCGGCGGTGCGCCGGAAGAAGTGAAGCTGTACGCGCTGTTGACACTCCACCGGCCGTCCAACGTGAACGATCCCGAGCTCTTCAAGAGGCTTCTGCAGGGGGCGGCGCGCATCTCCCCGGACTGAAGATTATCTTCCCCATGCATCCCCGCGTCCGGAAGACCACGCCGAAAATCCTGGAAGCGCTTCACCGGGAGCGCGCCGGGCCCCGAGCACCCATCCGGCTCATCGAGCCTCTGGGCTACCTCGATTTCATCGCCTTGATGGACCGGGCCGCGCTGGTCCTGACGGACTCGGGCGGCGTTCAGGAGGAGACAACGGCCCTGGGCGCTCCCTGCCTGACGCTCCGGGAAAACACAGAGCGGCCCGTCACGGTCACGATGGGAACGAACACCTTGGCGGGGATCGAGGAGGTGAAACGGAAATTTTGTAAATGATTGGCCTGTTTCAGGGAAAGAACGCGGGGGAATCCCGATTCGGGAGTGAAATCCAAGCGGGAGCGGCCTTGCTCGACAGCCTCTTTTCGCTGTGCTATGTAGGTTGATAAGCTGATGCAGGCGAATTTTGCGGGGTGTTCACGTGCGCCGCGCGCCCGAGCTCCAGCGGTGATTTCAACTTCAATTCCGGTGGAAGCGCATAGGGTCCCGGTGGCCCTCCTGGACTTCAAATCCAGTGTTCCGGCTTAACCCCCGGTAGGTGGGTTCGACTCCCACGCGCTTCCGCCATTTTTCATTTCAATAAGTTATAGTCTATTGAGCCTCCCCGAGGACCTTGATCTCTTCGCGCCACCTCACGGCCCTCGTCGGCTTGTTCGGCGAGTCGATCAGGACGACGCCTTCCGGGGTCCGGATGGCGCCCACGTTGCACGGGCCATGAGACGGATCGATGTAGACATGGGGACTAACCTGTTCCACCATAACCTCCCTTAGACCGAATTGCGACCAAATTTTTCAGGCCTCTTTATTCGAGGATTCTCCAAGCCCCATCTCCGCCAAGGCCCGCAGCAACTGCTCCCGGTCCTCTTCCGGCGGGGGCAGGCATGGGGACCGGACGAGTGCGTTGGGAATGCGCCCGAGCAGCCGGGTCGCCTCCTTGTAACGCTGGTGCATGTAGTAGAAGGGGTCGGACGCGATGACCCGCGCCACGGGCCGGAACCGGCTCTCGACCTCCAGGACCCGGGCCGAATCGCCGGTCTTCGCCGCCTCGAACAACGCAACGATTTCCTCGGCCACGAAGTTCGGGTACCCGGTGACGGCCCCGTCCGCTCCGATCAGGCTGAGGACGTGCAGGAACCTTCCGCTGGCCGGCAGGATCGCCACCTGCCGATTCAGGGTGCGGAGGACCTCGACGTCCTGCGCGTACCGGGCCAGATCGGGGCCGTGGGCCATCTTGACGCCGACGATGTTCTCGTTCTCCCGGACAAGCTGGATCAACGTTTCGTGCGTGTAGGAGTGTTGAGAACCCGTGTAGTATTGGAAGACGATGAGGGGCATGTCCACGGCCTCACAGATCTCCCGCCAGAACGCGATCGCCACCTCCGGGCTTCGGCGCGCGTGCCAAGCGTAAATGGGCGGCGGGCAGAGCATGATCGCCTCCGCGCTCCGCGTCCTGCGCCTGGTTGATGAGGCGGATCGCCTCCGCGGCCCCGTAGGCCTCGACCATGGACATCACCGGCACCTGCCCCTTCACCTCTTCCCGAACAATGTGGATGTTTCGGACTCTCTCTTCCGGGGTTAAGGCGGACCCTTCTCCGGCGTGCGCGTTGCAGATGATGCCGTTGATCCCCTTCACGCTCAGGAAGTAGCCGGTCAGCTCCCGGACGGCGTCTTCGTCGATCTCAAGCGTCGAGGTGAAGGGGGTGACGGGCGTGACGATCACGCCTGAAAGCTCCAGTCCCATATCGGCCTTCCTTTCTGATCCAAGGGAGCGGCTCCCCGGAGGGAGGAGGGGGTGGACAAATTCGGATGATGCTCATTCTGAATCAGGCTTTGCCGACTCGCAAGACGACAAAGGATGACTCGTCACTATGTTAGAATTCGACGGTTCGCCTACATGCGTCAGGAATCCATGCGCCTCCGCGCTTCACCGCCTTCGCCAAGAGGCAGGTCTGCTATAGGATGTCGCCCCCTCCCCCCGCCGTCCCTCGCGGCCCATGGTTGGCGGGAAATCCGGGGCGACGCTATCAGGAGAAACAGAATGAGCATACTCGCCGAAAAGAAAGACCGAATTCTCACATTGACCATCGACCGCCCGAAAGCGATGAACGCCCTGGATCCGGACACCCGGGGCCAGCTGGCCGAACATTTCGATGAATTTCACGACGACGATGACCTGTGGGTCGCGGTGCTCACCGGGGCGGGCGAGAAATCGTTCTGCGCCGGAGCGGACATCAAGAAAACCATCGGCGCTTCCTTGGATCAGACCGTCTGGGCGAGGCGGAAGCCTTTTCTCAAAGGCAGGGACCTCTACACCGTCCTGGGAAACCTCACCAAACCGGTCGTCGCCGCTGTCAACGGATACGCCCTGGGCGGGGGTCTGGAGCTGGCGCTCTGCTGTGACATCCGCGTCGCCTCGGAGACGGCGACGTTCGGCCTGCCGGAGGTGGGCCTGGGGATCATCCCGGGCGCGGGCGGGACCCAGCGGCTCACGAGCGTCGTGGGCGTCGCCCACGCGTTGAACCTGATCCTCACCGGAAACCGGATCGACGCCGGAGAGGCGCACCGCATCGGCCTCGTCAGTGCCGTGGTCCCTCCCGGTGAGCTCATGAGCACGGTGCGTGAGACGGCCGAGTCGATCCGCAAGCGCGGCCCCATCGCGGTCCGATTTGCGAAGGAGGCGGTCCTCCGGGGCGCCAACATGACGATGCGCGAAGGCCTCCTGCTGGAAAACCTCCTGTCGAACTTGATTCGCGGGACCCAAGACGCCGCCGAAGCAACCCAGGCCTTTTCCGAGAAGCGGGCCCCGAATTTCATCGGGGAATAGCAAAGAAGACCGCGGTCTATTTCCCGCGGACCCGGGATTGCCCTATACTTTCTCGGTTGGCGGAAGGCGAAAACAAGGATGACTCACGTTCCTTGGCGAAAACCGTCAGCGCCTCACGGGCCGCGGATGGACTTTTGGCGGGCGACCGGAAAAGGGAAGGCATGAGAGGACAGGGATGAAACGAAAAGACGTTGCGATTGCCGCTTACTACGAAACCGCCTTTTCAAAAAAGCCGGAAAGAGACGTGTACGACTACGCCGCGGAGGCCGCAACGGGCGTGCTCAAAAAGGCCGGGCTGAGCAAACAGGACGTCGACGGTCTGATGGTGACTACGGCCCTGTCCGGCGCCTCGGAGCCGATGTGGTCCGGGCGGATCAACGAGGCCCTGGGTCTCGAGACCCGTTGGCTCCAGACGATGGACACCGGCGGGACCGCGCCCATCGCCGGCATCTCGCGCGCGGCGTCCGCAATCCGGAGTGGCAGCGTCGACGTCGTCCTCTTCGTGGCGGCGGACGCGCCCATCACGGCATCCAACGAAAATTACATGGGATACCGGACAAACTTCGAGTTCCCCTTCGGGCCGATGGGACCGCCGGGGCTCTTCGGATTCCTGCAGAAACGGTACGAACACCAATACGGCATCACCGTCGAGCAGCTGGCTAAGGTGGCCGTCACGCAGCGGCGGCACGCGCAGCTCAATCCGAACGCCCTGCTTCAGGGCGAGATGACGGTTGAGACCTACCGGGACTCCAGGGTGATCTCCGACCCCATCCGCCTGCTGGACTGCGTGATGCGGTGCAACGGCGGGGACGCCATGGTGATCACATCGGCCGAGCGGGCCCGGGAGCTGACGCCGAGGCCCGTTTACGTGGCCGGCGTGGGGGAGGTCCACAATTACCGGGCGTCGGAGCTCCTCGCCGACGTGACGGACGTGGGGATGGGCAAGGCGGGCCGCCGGGCCTTGGAAGAAGCGGAGCTTTCCATCTCCGACATCCAGACGTTCCAGCCATACGACGATTTCGTCATTGCGGTCATCCTTCAGCTCGAGAGCCTGGGGTTCTGCGGGGTCGGCGAGGGCGGGCGGTTCGTCGAGCAGACGGACCTTTCCTTTCAGGGAGACCTTCCGCTCAATACGGGCGGCGGCCAGCTTTCAACTGGGCAGAACGGCCTGGCGGGCGGCGCGGTGAACGTGATTGAGGCGGTCCGTCAACTTCAGCGGGAGGGCGGGGCGCGTCAGGTCAAAAAATGCGACAACGCCCTAGTGACCGGAATCGGCACCGTGAACTATCTCCGAAACTGGCATTCCAGCGCCGTGATGGTCTTGGAGGTGTAAGCCATGAATCAGAAAACGCCGCCGTCCAAACCCCTGCCGGTCTTCGACAAGCTGACCACCCCGTTCTGGGAAGCCGCGAACCGGGATGAGCTCCTTCTCCAGCGCTGCGGGGATTGCGGAACGTTCACCTTTTACCCGCGCTACGTGTGCAATCAGTGCATGTCGAGCGCGCTCGAATGGACCCGCGCGAGCGGCCGGGGGACGATCTACTCGTTCACCGTGACGCGCGTGGCCCCCCCGCCATTCCGGCCGGACGCCCCCTACGCCCTGGTGTCCGTGGAGCTCGAGGAAGGGGTCCGCATCCTCGCGGGGGTCGAGGACATCGAGCCGGAGGATCTGGTCATCGGCCAGGAGGTGGTCGTGTCCTTCCGGGAAGCGGCCGAGGGGATCAAGCTTCCCTGTTTCCGCCCGGCTTGACCGGTTCATCTCCCCTTGGCCCGCAGGGCCTCCAGGACCTTCTTCGGCGTTGCCGGGAGATCTGTGATCCGCACGCCAACGGCGTCGTAAATCGCGTTGGTGATGGCGGGCGCCGTGGGGAGCAGGCCGGCCTCGGCGAAACCCTTCGCGCCGAACGGCCCGTAAGGCTCGGGATCTTCCACGACGAACGTCCGGACCTCGGGCGTCCTCTCGATGGTCGGAATACCCGCGTCGGTCAACGTCCGGGTGAGCGGGCGGCCGTTCTCGACCTTGTATTCCTCCGACAGGGCGTAACCGAGCCCCATGGAGACACAGCCCTCGACCTGTCCCTCCAACCCCCGGGGATGAATCACCTTTCCGCAGTCCGCTGCGACGATCACCTCGAGGACCTTCACCTCCCCCGTCGTCTCGTCCACCTCGACCACGGCCGCGTTGGCCACAAAGGAGAAAGTCAGGTAATTCCTGTATCCCCCGGTCTCGGGCGGCACATCGTCGAAGATGATCGACACCGTCTTGGGGCCCTCGAATTCGTCCATCCCGCTCAGCGCGAGCCCGCGCGCGCGCGCGAGCCCGGCGACGGTCCGGTTGTCGACGATAGACCGCCCGCCCTTTGAGGCAAACCCTTTCCCGTCCCAGACGATGTCCTCCTGCGCAATCTCGAATTCTTCGGCGACGAAATTGAACAACTTCTCCTTCAAGGCCCGGCTTGCGCCGACGACGGCGTTGCCGGTCCAGAGGGTCTGGCGCGACGCGCTGGTCTGTCCGCCGTCCGGGGTGAGGGCCGTATCCGGGTCCAGGAGGGTGATCTCCTCGTAGGGCACACCCAGGGTGTGGGCGGCCATCTGAGAGGCGACCGTCATGATGCCCTCGCCGAGGTCGGTCGCGCCCAACCGCAGCCGGATGTCTCCCGTCCCGGTCAGCTCCATCACGGCGCCCGACACGTCCGGCCGGCCCTGGCCGATGCCGCAGTTCTTGAACGCCCCGGCGATGCCGACGCCGATCTTCTTCCCGGGTTCCGGCCAGGTCGTTCTGAGGCTCGCCAGGCCCTCGCGAAGCTTCCCCAGGCACTCCTTGAAACCGACGCTGGCCTCCAGGACCTGCCCCGTCGAGGTCTTCATGCCCACGTCCAGGGCATTTCGCTCCCGCAGCTCGATGGGGTCGATGTCCAGCTCTCTCGCGATGTGGTCGAGCTGGGATTCCATGGCGAAGGCGGACTGGTTGATCCCGTACCCCCGGAACGCGCCACAGGGAAGGTTGTTCGTGTACGTGCGAACGCCTTCGAGCCGGAGGTTGGAGATGTCGTAGGGGCCCGCGCCGAAGATAGTGCTCTGCGCCATGATCATTGGACCACCGTGGGCGTAGGCGCCGCCGTCGGAGATCGCGCGGCGCTCGACCGCCAGGATTTTCCCGTCCCGCGTCACGCCCGTCTTGTAGTGCAGCCGCATCGCGTGTTTCTTGGTGTGAACGAGGAACGATTCCTCCCGTGTCGAGACGAGCTTCACGGGGCGATCCGTCCTCAACAACCCGAGGGCCACGTAGGGATGAATCGAGAGGCCGCTCTTGCCGCCGAACGCGCCCCCGATGGCCGGCGAGACGACCCGGACCTTCTCCAGGGGCAATCCGAGCGCCCCGGCCAGTTCCCCCCGCTCGCGGTATGTGTTCTGGGAGGCAATGACCACCGTCACCCGCCCTTCCTCGTCCCGGTAAGCCACCGCGCTCTCGGGCTCGAGAAACGCGTGGTCCACCCACGGGACCGAATAGTCCCCTTCTACGACAAGGTCCGCTTCCTTGAACGCCCGGTCCACGTCCCCCCGCTTGATCACCGCGTGCGTCAGGCGGTTGCCGTCCGGATAATCCGGATGGACCCGGGGGGCGTCCTCCCGAAGGGCCTCCTCGGGGTCGAAGACCGCCGGAAGCGCCCGGTAGGAGACGCGGATGGCCGCGACCCCCTCGCGGGCCCGCTCCTCGGTCTCGGCATACACCGCCGCCACCACCGTTGCCATGCAATGCACCCGGTCCTCGGCGAAGACGGGAATGTCCTGGATCCTCTGGCCGAACCTTTGGGCTTCGGGGGAATTTCGGGAGGTCAAGACCAGAACGACGCCGGGGATTTCCTCGGCCGCGGACGTGTCGATGGAGAGGATTTCCGCGTGTGGATGCTCGCTGAACAGGAGCTTGCAGTGGAGCATGTCCTCCAGAAACCAGTCTGCGGCGAACCGGGCCTTTCCGGTGACCTTGGGGATGGAGTCCTTTCGGATGACCGATACGCCCAAAGGACCCCCGTCGGCCGCCTCCCCCACCTGGGACTCGATGGGGGGCCACTCGCCCTCGGACAAGAAGGTCGCGGCCTGCTCCACGGCCTCGATCACCTTGTTGTAGCCGGTGCAACGGCACAGGATTCCGGAGAGCCCTTCGTAAATCTCATCCCGGCCGGGACGGGGGTTCCGTTCCAGGAGGGCCTTGGCCGCCATGACGAACCCCGGAACGCAGAAGCCGCACTGCACGGCCCCGGTCCGGACAAAGGCCTCCTGGACCGGGTGGAGGGCGCCGTTGGAAGCGAGGCCCTCGATGGTCTCCACCCGCTTCCCGGCAACGTCGCTCGCGGCGACCAGGCAGGCCCTTTCGGGCTCTCCGTCGATCAGGACCGTGCAGCACCCGCAATCCCCGTCGCCGGGGCTGCACCCCACTTTTGTCCCGGTCATCCGGAGGTCGTCCCTCAGGCAACGGTCCAGGGTCTTCCCCGGAAGGTCATCGGCCGTCGTCGGTTGGCCGTTCAGCTCGAAGGTAAGCATCCAATTCATCTCCTACTCGACGCCCAGCTCCCCCAAGAACCTCCGGTAAGCCAGGGCGACGGCGTCCGGCCCCTTGATGTGAAGCTCCTCGGCCAAGTCGAGGGGCAGCTCCTCGGGCCGTTGGTTCTCGACAATGACACGGTCCTGCTCGGCGACAAGGTTCTGAAGGTCCGCATGGGAATCCCCGGCGTAAGGTCCACCCTCATAGTTCCGGGTCGTGAACATGAACCGTTGGCATTCCCCGGCCGATACGGGCATCACCACATAGATAAACGCCTCGATGTTCCCACCGGGCTCCTCCTTCCACTGGTGGATTGAGAAAGGACGGGTCACGATGTAATGGTTGCGGTGGGATACGGAGTGAACGGCGTGGGTCGAGTCAACCGACCGGTCGGCCCAGAATCGCAGCTCCTCGCCCTCCCGCTCCAGGGTGACCTCCGGCGGAATGGGATGGTCCCGGT